>CANIFC010000027.1 GCA_947466695.1 Oxalobacteraceae bacterium
AACAACAACCAGGATTTTGCGGCGATCGTCGGAGCCGGCAGAACTTGTGCTGTCGCAAGCGAAATCGTAAAAAACGAGACTACCGAAAGCACTACTTTAAAGAAGATTTTTTTCATTATTAATTCTAAGTAAAAAGGCGGTTAAGCCCATGAGGAATCATTATTGAAAATGAAGTTAACGCAACATATTGGTGACAATATTTTTAATATGCAGCAACCGGTGGTGAAAAAAATGACCTGCCCCGGGAACAACAACCACAGGAATTTCTTGCGGTCGCAACCAATCGAACACCGCTTGCAGCGGGATCGTGTCGTCCAGCTCCCCATGAATCAGGATTGCGTCGGAAGCGATCTCAGGCATAGCCCATTTGCCTGCCGCTGCGCCAACCAGAACCAGACGCTGCACCGATTTTCCTTCCGAAATAAGTTGCTGATACAAGCGTGCCTGGACAAAAGTGCCGAAAGAAAACCCACTCAGTACCAAGGGTAAATCAGGATGGTCCTGACGCAGATGCGCTAGTAGTGTCGCCATGTCGCTGGTCTCTCCGAGACCGGCATCATGCTCCCCCTCTGACTTGCCTACACCACGAAAGTTCATCCGCGCCGTGACATACCCGAGAGAAACGAAGGTACGGGCCAGAGTTTGCACCACTTTATTGTCTTTGGTGCCACCAAACAAGGGATGTGGATGAGCCACCAGAGCCAATCCGAGCGGGACAGGAAAAACCTCCGGATCTGGGCGGCCAAGCGTGCATTCAAGCTGACCGGCATCGCCTGAAATGAAAAAATTTTCAGTTTGTAAATTCATTATTGTGGCCGGCCTAAATCTTCAGGCGTTCCACGACCCCGCCACCGACCAGGTCGACTTCGATGATCTCATCAATATCGGATTGATCCACATAGGTGTACCAGGTGCCTTGCGGATACACCACAAGTACCGGGCCTTCTTCGCAGCGGTCAAGACAGCCAGCTTTGTTGATCCGGATTTTCCCCTGGCCATTGAGGTCAAGTTGCTTGATACGTTTTTTTGCATGCTCCTGCGCCGCCTGGGCATCACGTCCGGCACAGCAGGCGCGGCCATCTTCACGCTGGTTCAAACAAAAGAAAACATGTTTTTGATAATAAGGGGTGTCAGACATAATAGGTATGTTGAAGTGGGTAGGTGGCAAAAAGGATGCCACTATAATACAACGTCTGAGTCCGGTTGCGGCAATGCAGCAGCAGTCTTTTGACCCGGAAAGTGTCTGGCGGCGGACTAAGGACTGCTAACAATGTGCTTCAGCCACGATGATGAATCATCTCAGGTTGACTGTTCCGGTTGATTCGCGCGCGCTCGGTCTGCAGTTGCTGCCATGGGAATAGGCCGGTCGAATAGGTACCATAAGGCAATCAATGGCCACATGACGGAAAGAAATTGAGCTGCACCGTAAAAATTGAGAAATTTTCCTTGTACCCAGGTTTGCATGGTCACGAGGAAATACGGATTTCCCGGTACCAGATTCACCAGCGTCAAGCTGATGATCAGCATGAGTATCGCCAGCCGCCGTTGTGCATGAAATGGCGCAAACGAAAAACCATAGAGCATGAGGCCGCTGATCAAGAGTCCTCCCTGCGCACCGGGCGTGAGCCAGGTGAAGGCATACTCCGGTTTGAATATCAGTGCACTGGCCAGCGACTTGAGACAGACAGAGGCAAACAGTAACAGGCTCGAGAGGCGGAATTTTGGCGCATGGCGGTTCAGGATAAACAGGCAGATCAGGATGGCACCGGTGCAGCCGCAAGCGGTAATGATGGTCTCCGAGAGTAAATATTCCTCGGCATTTAAGGTTATCCCTTGTCGCAGGAAAGCACCCAGATCAATATCTATTTCCAGAAGATCTTCCAGCCACAACGACATCAACGGCAAAATTTGGCCGAGCCCGAACAAATAGGGCTGAGGATAAATTTGCGCCAGAGGCCATAAACCAAGCAGTAAAATCTCCCGGCTGGCCTCATGGTGCAGCCATTGCTTGCGCAGCAGCCGCAGCCGGCCTTTCTCCAGCAGCAGCGGGATCAGCAAGGCACCCGCGATCGCGCCCAGCAAGGCGCCACTCGCGTTGGTGATAAAGTCAAGCAGGGAAGTCACGCGGGTCGGCAGAAAGGCCTGCACCCCTTCCATCAGCGCAGACAATAGAATGCCTGCCAACGTTGCCAGCAACACCGACCAGCCGCGGCGGCACCAGGGATAGAGTGCAAAAACAATCAGCAAGCCCAAGGGCATGTAGCCGATCACATTCACGATGGCATCAAACACGGTCCAGTAGCGCGGCCATTGCCTGATGACGTCGGGCAATGTCGCCAGATTATCTGTTTGCCAGCCAGAAAATGGGTACCAGCTGGCATACACGATCAAAAATAGATACGCGACCAGGCTCACGCGGGAAAATGGCGACGCTTTACGTTCTGCGACTCGTTCTGTGCTTTGCTCAGTAGCCATTAAAGCCGATCCGGTGGTTGTTAGTTGACCGGTACGTCGATTAGCCATAGCGTGAGTTCGGTGATGGCATTATCCACCCCGATTTGCATGGCTTTGGCGCCACCAGGCGCGTCCGCACCGTCAGCCTTGGTGGCAAGGGTAAAGTAGCGTTGCGCAAGCAACTTGTTTTTCTTGATGACCGAGGCGCGAAAGCTGATCTGTGCATGACTGTGACTCACTCCGGTAAAGAGCTGGTCGAATTCATCCAGGTCGATTTTCAATACCGGCAAATCTGCCACTCCTTCAGCCACCGAAACGATCGTCACACCGGCAGCGGCCATCCTCGACTTGATGCGCTGCGTCAATAGCTGGGCCGGCGGCATGGTCCACCGGTACGAGGCATAAGGCCGGACCTGCTGTTCGTTGTCATACTGCAGGCGGTACAACATGGCGTTGCTGTCGAGTGTCGCGGGGGCGCTGACGTCGGCCAGGCTAAAACCCAACTTGACCGCACTCTGGATGCCCACTTGAGGAAGTGCACCAAGATCATAATTGGAACGTGGCACTTTGGGGCCACTGGCACAAGCTTGCAACAGCATAGCCGCCAGGAACGTCAGAAAAATTTTACCTGCAGGGGTCAGCGTCATGAAATACTTTCGTTTATTGGGGAGCGACAAATCCGGCTTCGCCCGGACCGGGCGGCGTCTCTATGTTACCAAACAAGATACTTTGCGGACGTTGATTGATCGTTTCTGCCGCACGGTTAAGCGAGCGCATCGAGCTGCTCGCCTCGCGGCTGAGCGTATTAATCCCGGGTAGCACCTCATGCGTTACGCCATTGCTGATTTGCTCTGCAGCCAGGGTCAGTTTGACGAGCGGGCCATCACTGGCTTGTAATTTGGTGGCTAGTGCACTGTAATTATTCACCATTTTGCTGGCATCCTGAGAGAGCGTCCTGAATGCGCCAACGCTGCTTTTTGACTGCTCAATCAATGCTGGAAACTGACTCAGTATGGGATCGAGCTTTGCCGGTAAAGTCTGCCAGGCCAGGGCTGCACGGCTGATGTTATCAACGGCAGTCACCAGCGATTTTTCGTTAGCTGGATCAAGCAGCGTATTGAGCCGCTTGCCCAATTCTTCCGTTTGAAGCAGGATCGCCATACCGCGCTGCTCCAGATTTTGTATGGTCCCCGGACGCAGTGGAATAAGTAGAAGACCATCGAGTTTTTTCAATGGCGGTGGCGCTGCCTTGATATCGTCATCGAGCTGCACGTAAGCGATACCGGTCACGCCCTGATACGCAAGGGTTGCGTAGGTAGACGGAGTGACTGGCGTGTCTGGCAGGATATCAATTTTCAGCAATATCTGGCCGGGAGTGCGGTCATCAAAATCGATGTCGGTCACGTTGCCGACCTTGATGCCTTTATAGCGCACGGAACCCTGCAAATTGAGGCCGGCAACCGACTCCTTGGTCGCGATCATATAAGGAGTGCGCTGGATTCTGTCCCGGCCTAGCCAGAGGGCAAAGACTGTGGTGAGGACGATCAGGGCGAGGGTAAAAAAACCTGCCATCAGGGCGTGCGATCTGCTTTCCATGTGTTCTTAGTGCTCCATGTCGTTGTTCGCTACATTGTTGGCGGCCTTGCTGGCCGCCTCCTCGGCTTCTTGCCGCACATTATTTTGCGCTATCGCTGCATCGATTCCCGGCGGAGGCGATGGCAGCACTTGCATTGCACGGATTCCGCGTCCGCCCAGAAAAAATTTCTGGATGAACTCATGCGGATACTGCACCACCAGCGAGGGTACATCGATGGCAACCACTTTTTTTTCTGCCAGCACGGCGATCCGGTTAGACAAGGCAAACAGCGTATCAAGATCATGAGTCACCATGACGACAGTCAGACCCAATTGCTGATGCAGGGACCTGATGAGCTTGACGAAGCTGTCTGAACGGTCAGGATCAAGCCCGGCGGTCGGTTCATCGAGAAACAATAACTCAGGATCAAGTGCCAATGCGCGCGCGAGCGCAATACGCTTCACCATACCACCGGACAAGTCCGCCGGCATCTTGCGTGCGTGCTCGAGGCTGATACCTGACATGTGCAACTTCAGGTAGACCAGGTCCGTGATCAGGCTTTCAGGCAAACTGGCAAGCTCGCGCATGGGTTGCGCGACATTTTCAAATACCGTCAGCGCTGAATACAAAGCCCCGTGCTGAAACAACATTCCGGAACGCTTGCGCAGATAGGCCAGATGCTGTTTTTCCGGCCCGTGCACATCTTCACCAAATACTTTTACACTGCCTTTAGCCGGTTTTTCCAAACCCAGCATCTGCCGCATCAGCACCGTTTTACCAGAACCTGAACCGCCGACAATAGACAGGATCTCGCCTTTTTTCACAGTCAGGTCGAGCCGGTCGTGAATCACTGCACGGCCAAACTGGGTGCGCAGGTTGCTGATTTCAATAATATGGTTATTGCCGGCATTCATGATCAATAGCCCGTCTTGCTAAAAATAATCGCGAACACGGCATCGGCAATAATCACGACCGTAATCGCGATAACGACCGAGCTGGTCGTGCCCTGCCCCAGACTCTCGGTATTGGGTTTGATGCGCAGCCCGAAATGGCAGGCCACCAACGCAATGAGCACACCAAACACCACGCCTTTACCGAGCCCGATCCAGTAATTCGCCAGCGATACCGCCTCCGGTAATTTATAGAGAAAAAATCCAGGTGCCATGCCGAGCTGTATCTGTGCTGCGACCATACCACCGAGCAGGGCCATCACATCGGTCCAGATGACAATCAACGGCATGGCAACCGCCAGCGCCAGCACCTTGGGCATGATCAGGCGGTAGCCTTGCGGGATTCCCATTACCTGCATCGCATCGAGCTCTTCGGTCACCCGCATGACGCCAAGTTGCGCCGTGATGGCCGATCCGGAGCGTCCGGCAATCAGGATCGCGGCCAGCATCGGCCCGAGCTCGCGCACAATGCTGATGCCTAAAATATTGACCAGCAAGGCGTCACCGCCAAACGTCGCCAGTTGCTGCGCCGACAGATAGGAAAGCACTACCCCGATTAGCATGCCCACGATTGCCGTAATGCCGAGCGCCTGAAAACCGGTACGGTAAATGTTGGCGGAGATCTCTTTCCAGGGCCCCTGCCGCGGATGCGTGAGCAGATGTCCGACATCAAGAATCAGTTGTCCCAGCAGAGCCATGAAGCTCAGCAGATGCTCAAAAAAACCCAGCATGATGGTGCCCAGCTGCATCACCTTGCCTAGCCTTTGCTTTACCGGAGGAGGAACGGGCAAGTCGCTCACTTGCTGCAAGCGCTCAAACAATCCCTCGTGCGCTGCTTGCAGCTGCAGCTTGGCCGGACGCCGCTTGCCCCAGGCTTGCCACAGCATTTGCGCACCGATATGGTCGAGTGCAGTGATCTGGCTCAGGTCCCAGGCCAACTCTGGCTGACTGGAAAGTTTTTTAAATTGCCGCATCAGTCCTGCCATTACCGGCTTGGCTGACAGCATGTGCACCAGCCACGCACCAGCGACTACGGCGCCGGGATGATCTTGCTCATTGAGCGTCAGGGTGGGAGGTTTGTCTCTAAGCATGTCGTCAGTGTAAGGTAGAAAAGCCTATCGATCAACGCGGCCCGCAGTTTACCTGAGGAATGGCAAGTGACGGGTCGATTAAACAGGTCTTAAAGAGATGCCTGAGCGCCCCTTGCCTGCCAGATTGGGCGCAGCCACAATCCGCACTTGCCACTGCAAGACAGACGTACAATTTTTTCCCTGATTTGTTAAACTGGAGGACGGTAATATCGACGCACCAGGCGGCCGGACTGAACAGCCCGCCATTTTCGGCGCTACCAATGAACCGCTATGTCACCGCTGTATAAACGATATATTACCGATACATAACCGGTACATAACCGACATATCAGCGCCACGGCTGACAACTTTAAAAAAACCAACAAGAGAATCAATCATGTCTGATCTAAGCTTACCAGTAACCGTATTGCTGTCCTCATTACCGCGTGAAGGCGCTGGCTGGCTGGCAGTCAGCGCCCATGCCTGCGGTGGTTTTTCACGCCGCTCACTGGACGGCTACGCCTATATCTTGCCCATCCTCCCGGCGATGCAGGAAACCATCGACGACATCCTGTTCGAGCAGTTTCTCAGCGACATTACCAAAGGTCTTGATGCCGGTGCCGGCGACCCGGAGCGCACCCAGTACCGTGCGTTTTTACAGCGCCACGGACTGACAATCAGCGACCAGAATCTGGCTAGCCTGACTCAGGCCGTCTATCCGATGGACGCCAGCGAAAAAAATCTGCTGGCACTGACCGGATCTGCCACCGTCAAGGGCATCGCGCTTGCGGGCTTGCAGATTGCCGTACTGGGCGAGAACAGCAACTAAAGAATCAGGCCGCGCCTTTGGTCGAGTTCGACAATTTTCGACATCAGCTGCTCAATGGTCCAGTTTCTGGTGAGCCAGATGCTCATTGCCGCACCCGATAAATTTGTCCAGACGGGACCGGCATAACGCTGGTGGTCGCGGTTGTAACTGACCGCGATACGCCAGGCGAACAGGGTTGCCGGTGGCGGGGCCTCTTGTCCGGAGGCGGACAGAAGGTAAGTCACGGGGTCAAGCACGGCCAGCACAGGCGCCCCTTCATAACCGGCATGTTGCCAGGCCCCCGTTTGCAAAGCAGCATTGGCAATCGAGACCGGTAAGGCCGGCTGGCCTGAAATGCCGTACAGCCCTAACCAGTACAGGCTCCAGGGTCCGCCAACAATGACGGTAACGACGACGGCTAGTGCAAGCAGCACCCGTTTAAAGGCGGTAGAGCGGAAAAATGATTCAGGCATGATGAAAAACGAAAAAATAATCTGGGGTGAATAAACGGCAGAAGCCGCGGCGGCATCCTGCCAGGTGCTTTGATGTTACGGACCCCATCGGCAGAAAAAATAATAATTATACATCACTCTGCGATGAAAAATCGGTCAGGCACCTTTGCCGCCAGTTTTTTTGACATTGATCGTCACGCCTGAGAAACTGCCTCGTTTATCTCAGGTGGACAGGATGAAACCCAAAAAGTAGAGCCGCTACCTCTGCACTATCCCGGTAGATCAGCAATGGTGCAGCAACTAGCCACAGGCAGCACCAGAAATGGTGGCTGTTACCGCGCCCCGGGACGTTTTTCAACGCCCTTTGCAGTGATGACGGACATGTCGATGTTCGTACTGGCTGGCTGAAACGGCGCGAACGCATTTCTGTTCGGTGCGGGTCGACGACTTCCCGCAGGATTTCGATGCACGGCAAGACGTTGGCAGGCGTCAAGTCACCGGCTCAGCGCTTACCGGATGACAGCCTGCGCCACGCTGACATAGAGCGGTATACCCAGCAGGATGTTGAGCGGAAATGTAATTCCCAGCGACAGGCCAAAGTAGAGCGAAGGATTGGCTTCCGGAATGGAATGGCGCAAGGCTGCGGGTACGGCAATATACGAGGCGCTGGCGGCCAGCACCATCAGCAAGGCGGCATCGCCGGCAGGTAGCCGGAGCAGCAGGGCAAACCCCAGCGCGATAGCGGCGTGCGCCAGCGGCGCCAGTATGCCGTACAGGATAAGCCACGGCGACTGAGCGCGAATTTCCGGAAATTTACGGGCGGCCATCAAGCCCATATCAAGCAGGAAAAACGCCAGCATGCCTTTAAACAGGTCGCCTGAAAAAGGCTGCATGGCGATCTTGCCGGCCTCCCCTGACAGCATCCCGACCACCATCGCCCCGAGCAGCAGCATCTGGGCCCCATCGGTGAAGGATTCATGCAGGATTTTACCGAGCCTTCCTCGCTTACCGGCGCTGTCACTCTCATTATCGCTAGGAGACTGTAGTGGCGCGCCATCAGCACGGGCAGACTTTTTGCGCAGGGAATTGGCAAAAATCACGGCCATGATAATCGCCGGAGACTCCATCAAGGCCATTGCTGCGGCCATGTGTCCACCGTAGGCGATGGCGTGATTATCGAGATACTGCACCGTCGTGATGAAGGTGACCGCGCTGACCGAGCCATAGGTTGCGGCAATCGCGGCGGCATCGTAGCCGGAAATAAAACGTTTCAGCAGCTGGTAACCGAGCAAGGGAATCACGATCGCCAGCCCGATTGCACATAGCAGGCTGCTGGCAATCTGGCTAGTCAAACCCGAATGTGCCAGCGCAAAACCGCCCTTGAGTCCCAGCGCCATCAATAAATACAGCGACAGGAAGCGCGAGATTTGCGGTGGGATTTCAAGATTCGATTTCACTGCTCCGGCGAAGATGCCGAAGACAAAAAACAGGATTGCGGGGTCGAGTAAACTTTGCATGGACGGCTCCTTGGTTGGCGCAGAGTGTAGTGAAGTCGCGCCATCAGGTAAAATCAATTTATTCGCCGCTCATCATCAGAAAAAATCTATGAACGTCAGTTTTCGTCAATTGCGCCTGTTTCTTGCGTTATCCGAACTTAAGAGCATTACCGCCGTCGCGCGTCAGTACCATGTAACCCAGCCCACGGTCTCGATGCAGCTGCGCGAACTCACTGATGCAGTGGGTCTGCCGCTCTATGAGATGATCGGCAAACGCCTCTCGCTGACCGCTGCCGGAGAAGAACTGGCACAGTCGGCCCGCGCCATGGTCGACGAATGGTCGGCCTACGAGCAGAGAATTGCCGACATGCAGGGCATTAAACGTGGACGTTTGCGGGTGGCGGTAGTGAGTACCGCCAAGTATTTTATTCCCCGCTTGCTCGGCACATTTTGCGCGCGCTATCCGGAGCTCGACTTTGCCCTTGAGGTACTCAACCGCGATGGTGTGGTGCAGCGCCTGCGTGAAAATCGTGATGATCTCTACATCATGTCGATGCCACCGAAGGATGTCGATATCGAGCAGCGCGTGTTCCTGCCCAACCCGCTGGTGGTCATTGCACCGCTCAATCATGCACTGGCGGGCAAAGTAAAAATCACCCTCGAAAGCCTGGCCAGCGAGCGTTTCATTTTGCGCGAGAACGGCTCGGGCACGCGTCTGGCCTGCGACTCGTATTTTAAGAAAAATAATTTTTACCCTGTCGTGCGGCTCGAACTTGGCAGCAATGAAGCCATCAAACAATCAGTGGCCGGAGGAATGGGCCTGGCCGTCTTGTCGCGCCACGCACTGGGTGAACATCTGGCGGAGCAATCACTCACGATACTCGATGTTGAGGGGTTTCCGATACACGCGAACTGGTTTATCGTCTATTTACAGGGAAAGCGGCTGTCGCCGGCGGCAAGCGCCTTTCTCGACTATCTCGACGCCCATGCATTACAGGCCAGAGAAGAAGCCGCCGTGTAATGAACCGATGCACCCGGCCAGGTCTGACCCTGTCTGGAGCATCGGATGAAGTGGTGGCATCACTTCGCTGGCTAGACCCTCAGGGTCGCCTTTAATGAAATTTCAGGTACGCTGGCAAGTGCTTTTGACAAGGGACAATCGCGTTTCGCCGCAGCGGCAATTTCCTGGAATTGTGCTTCGTCGATGCCAGGAACGCTCGCCTGCATGGTCAGGGAAATTTTATCGATCACGGAACCATCGCCCTGCTTTGCCAGATTGACGCGCGCCTCGGTATGGATGTCGCCTGTTTTAAACCCGGCCTTGTCACAGGCAAAGGAGAACGCCATGGTCAGGCAGGCGGCATGTGCCGCTCCGAGTATTTCTTCCGGATTTGTTCCACGCCGGTCGTCTTCAAAGCGACTGGCAAAGCCATAGGGATAATCTTTCAGGGCTCCGGTCTCGGTACTGATCTTGCCCAGACCGGTTTTTCCTGCGCCCTGCCATTGCACGCTAGCGATTTTTTCACTCATGATAGGTATCCTTGTTTTGCTGTTGATGGGGAAGATGCTGCGTTACCTGGCGTCGGAACCGGAAAGTCATCGACTCCAATGGCCATCCGGAAGTACCAGCATTTTGCAGATCAAGACCAAGTCTGAACCCGACAGGACGGACAATCTGTACGCTAGCGCACGAAAATACCTGAAAAAAACGATCCTCGATCACTCTGAAAGTAAAAAACGCGCTGAGGAAACTAGCGCGTTTATCTGATGCCACGGATATTAATGAGGATAAGACAGTTGAACCGGTTAAGGTCTGGCGACACGCATTCAGCCCTCATCAGCACCAGCGAGATCAATAGCGAGAAAAAATCAGGACATCACGAGTATGGCGATACTGGCAGCCATGCTGGCGGTCCATACCAGTGTACGCACTGTTCCCAGATTCATCAGATAGACCGCGATATACACCAGGCGCAGGGCAATAAAAATCAGTGCCAGCGTGTCGATTCTGCCTTGATCTGCCTGCGACTGCTGGGCGAGTACCACTGCCGCAATAAACAGCGGAAGCGCTTCGAAGCCATTGCCTTGTGCGGCGTTCGCACGCATTTGCCAGCCGGTCAGGCGGTTGGCCCAGTCACGCGGATTATTGTTGTCATATTTCCCGGCGCTGGCAGCCGATTTGGCCGAGCCACCTTTGGCCAGCCCGACAGTGAGGATCGGTAAAATACATGCAGCCAACACACACCAGTTTGCAATTGTCATCAAATTTCCTTTAGGTATCTAATTTTATCAATAAGGCTACTATTTTGTATGAATCTTACTGGCTTTCATGCGCGCTGGCAAACGGATGTTGCGTAATCGGGCACCACCTGATGACGCCTGAACGTCTGTCTGAATAGTGATCTCAACGACAAAACCGCTAATGTAAATTCGCGCTTGCCAGTTTGACGCCAAACCAGACAAACAAGGCACCGACGCCGCTGGAAATTCCGGCAGACAGGCGTTGACGCTTGCTGAAACTTTGCGCCAGACGGGTACCGAGAAAAATCAGCGCCGACAGATAGAGGGCGCTAAATACCATGATGACGGCGCTCAGGATTAAAAACGGCACAGCCGGGGTCGGATAGGCCGGATCAATGAACTGGACGAAAAAGGACAGCAAAAAAAGAATCGCCTTGGGGTTAAGCAGACTGATGAACAAGGCGCGCTTGAAGGGATTTTGCATATTGGCCGCAGCCGGCAATCCCTGCTTCAGCGGCAGCTCCGGGTTACGCCATTTTTTGATCGCTGACCAGATCAGGTTCAGGCCGAGCCAGGCCAGATACGCTGCCCCGGCATATTTCACCACCAGGAACAAGGCCGGATGGGTGCGCAACAATCCGGCCGCGCCCAAGGCGGTGAGCAGCAACAAAATGGTATCGCCAAGAAAAACGCCAAACGCGCCTTTATAACCGGCATGAACGCCGCGCGCGGTCGCCACTGCCAGCACATAAATCGAATTTGGCCCGGGCAAAAGCACGATGCCCAAAGCACCCAGGACATAAGTCCAGATATCAGTCACGCCATAAAAGCTCATCAACGACTTTCTACCCGCAGCTGCAGGCAATCAAGGTATGTTCATTACACCGGTCACACCACGCGGCAGGAAGGCGAACGCGCGAACGTCATAT
Source organism: Oxalobacteraceae bacterium (assembly GCA_947466695.1). GTDB lineage: Bacteria > Pseudomonadota > Gammaproteobacteria > Burkholderiales > Burkholderiaceae_D > Undibacterium. The sequence continues at coordinate 11,977 of CANIFC010000027.1, forward strand.
GACCTGTAAAGCAACGTATTATCTCAGAATAGGTCACCGCCGGTAAGCTCATTGCACATCACTGCCGCTACATTGGCAGCGACTGGCGATGGAAGCAAGGCTTGTTTCCTGATGACGGCACTGTGATCACCGGGCTCAGGCACAGCGAATTTCCTTGCGCAGTGTCAAAGCCAGCTTGCGCTGCGCCAGCTTGCGCTGCGCCAGCTGGCGCACTCCGCCGCCATTGCTCACGTTCTCATATCCCCGTCTGGCGAGCGCTCTTTTGGCATCAGAGAAAAATGTTAACTATTGAATGTTGAATGTTGAATGCCGCTTCAAAAATTTAAATGTTCGCTTTGAAGCCAAGCTTTCGCATGATATTTTCCATCAGACACCACTTGGTAAAGCCGCTCTGCAACAAATTAATTCCAACAAAGGCGGTGAACGCGAGCCACCATTGATTGACAAATACCGGACTGCCGGGAATGCCCAGCGCCAGACTTAACAGGATGAAAAAACCTGCCACGATACGCACTGCTTGCCAACTGCTCATGATGACTCCTTTGGATTTGGTGAGGTTGCTGAGGGTAATGAAGGTAACGGGGGTGATGCCTGTGCACCCGGGGGTTCTGCGCCGGGTTGAACCGGTGCATGCTGATGCTGGTAAGCCATGTAGTACAAGAGCGGAATAACCACCAGCGTCAGGACGGTAGAGACAAAAATGCCAAAGATCAGCGAAATGGCAAGTCCGTTGAAAATCGGGTCATCCAGAATAAAGAACGCACCCATCATTGCCGCCAGCCCGGTCAGGGCAATTGGCTGGGCGCGGGTGATGGCAGAACTGACTACCGCTTCCTTGAAAGCCATGCCGGTGGCAACTTGCACGTGGATAAAATCGACCAGCAAGATCGAGTTGCGCACAATGATACCGGCCAGCGCGATCATGCCGATCATGCTGGTGGCGGTGTACTGCGAGCCCAGCAAGGCATGACCAGGCATCACGCCGATGATGGTCAGCGGGATCGGCGCCATGATGATGAGCGGTGTCAGATACGAGCCAAACTGGGCAACCACGAGCAGGTAGATGAGGATCAGGCCGACGCCATAGGCCGCACCCATATCGCGAAAAGTTTCATAGGTCACCTGCCATTCCCCGTCCCATTTCATGCTGTAGCCGCGATACGGATCGGATGGCGCATGGATGAAGTATTCGGCCAGCTTGCCGCCTTCCGGCGTCACCAGGCGGGCGATATCGCCGCGCATGGAAAACATGCCATACAAGGGACTGTCAACCTTGCCTGCCATGTCGCCGGTGACAAAATTGACTCCCATGCCATCCTTGTGATACAGCGGCTGTTCACGCCAGGTATCGGTGACGGTGACAAGCTCACGGACCGGTACAATACCACCCTGCGCATTCTTTACACCCAGCGCCAGCAAGACATCGAGATTACCCTGGTCTGCCACTGCCAGATGCAGATTGGCAGAAGCGGGATATTTGCTTTCGTCATGCAGATAAACGGCGGCATCACCAGCCAGACCGGTGCGCAAGGTTGCCACGATGGCCGACTGCGAGATTCCCAGAAGCGAGGCCTTGCTGCGATCGACCACAAGGACTTTACGCGGCGCATCAACGATACTGTTGTCGTCAACATCGACCACTCCGCTGGTTTTTTCAAATACCGCACGTACTGCCTTGGCAACCTGGCGCCGGCCTTCATCGGTCGGGCCATAGATCTCGGCAACGATCGGTGCCATGACCGGCGGACCCGGCGGCACTTCCACAATTTTTACGTTGGCACCAACACGCTGACCGATTTTTTGCAAGGCCGGGCGCACGCGACTGGCAATGGCATGGCTCTTTTCCGAACGCTGATGCTTGTCGACCAGATTGACCTGAATATCGCCCACTTCGCCGCCCGAACGCAGGTAGTACTGGCGCACCAGACCATTGAAATTGATCGGGGCCGCAGTGCCGGCATAGGACTGGTAATCGGTCACTTCCGGAATCGTCGCAAGGTAAGCACCCAACTCCTCTAGCAGCGCTGCCGTTTTTTCCAGCGGCGTACCGGTCGGCATATCCACGATGACCTGAAATTCGGATTTATTATCGAACGGCAGCATCTTGAGCTGCACCAGGCCAAAGACCGGCAACGCCACCGACAGCGCGATCAGTATCACTACTCCCAGACCGAGTTTCTGGCGATTGCGACTACCGGATTGATCGTCCAGAAACGGCCGGAACACGCGGTGGAACAGAGGTGAAATTTTGGCGGCCATGCCGCCACCGGCGTGATGTCCCTCTTTCATCCACATCCCTGCCAGCCACGGTGTCACGATGAAGGCAATGGCCAGCGACAGCAACATGCCCATGCTGGCATTGATCGGAATGGGGCTCATGTACGGTCCCATCAAGCCGCTGACAAAGGCCATCGGCAACAGCGCGGCAATCACGGTCAGGGTCGCGAGTATGGTCGGGCCGCCGACTTCATCGACCGCGCCGGGAATGATTTCTTTCAGGGTTTTATCAGGAAACAGGGCCTGATGGCGGTGAATGTTCTCCACCACGACAATGGCATCATCGACCAGGATACCGATGGAAAAAATCAGCGCAAACAGCGAAACCCGGTTCAGCGTAAAGCCCCACGCCCAGGAGGCGAACAAGGTAACCGTCAGGGTCAGGATCACGGCCGTGCCGACAATGGCAGCTTCACGCCGGCCCAATGCCAGAAACACCAGTGCGACGACCGACATGGTGGCAAAAAGGAGCTTGGTAATGAGCTTTTTAGCCTTGTCGTCTGCGGTCTGTCCGTAGTTGCGCGTGGTAGTCACTTCGACGCCGGCAGGAATGACGGTGTTTTTCAGCGACTCGGCACGCAAGATGACGGCGCTGGCAACATCGACCGCATTTTGTCCTGGTTTCTTGGTCACCGAAATGGTCACTGCCGGATAGCGCGCAGCGTCTTTACCGGTGGTACCGTGCCAGACATAACGAACAGCTGGCAAGGCACCGTCTTCTATATGGGCGACATCCTGCAAGAAAACCGGCTTACCAGCCCGTACGCCAACCACCAGCTCACCAACCGCCTGGGCGTCGCGCAGGAAAGGGCCGGCATCAATCGCTACGGCGCGATTGCCTGCCACCAGTTCGCCGGCCGGCAAACCGGCATTGGCCGATTGCAAGCTCGCTTGCAGATCAAGCACCGTCAGGCCGCTGGCCGCCAGCCGGGCCGGATCAAGCTCGATATTAACGGCCCGGCCCGGACCACCGACGGTACTCACTTCGCGTGTGCCCTGCACCCGTTTCAGATCAGCCTCCACACTCTGGGCGATACGCTGCAAATCATAGGATCCGGTCGCCGCATCCTTGCTCCACAGGGTCAGCGAGACGATAGGCACGTCATCAATTCCCTTGGGCTTGATGAGCGGTTCCAGCGTGCCAAGATTAGCCGGCAGCCAGTCTCGATTGCTTTGCACCGTGTTATACAAACGCACCAGCGCTTCGGTCTGCGGAATACCGACTTCAAACTGCACCGTGATAATTGCCAGGCCCGGGCGCGATACCGACATCACATGCTCGACATTGGCGATCTGACTCAAGACCTGCTCGGCGGGAATCGCCACCATCTGCTCAACATCCTTGACCGAGGCGCCGGGGAAAGGGATCAGTACGTTGGCCATTGTCACATTGATCTGCGGCTCTTCCTCGCGTGGCGTCACCATCACGGCAAACAAGCCAAGCAAAAATGCCATCAGCGCCAGCAAGGGCGTGATGCGGGCGCTCTGGAAGAACGCGGCAATCCGGCCGGAAACACCCATGCGTGAGCCTGGCTCAGCAGCATGCACCACGGCCGGCTGATTATCCCGCTTGCTGTTTTGCTTGCTGTTTTGCTTGCTGTTGTGCTTGCTGTTTTGCTGATTGTGCTGAGTCATCACGGGATCCATTAGCGAATTTGTGCTGCGGCAACCGGGTCAAGCGCGACTTGCTCACCGCCAGAGACGCCACTCAAAATTTCCTGCTCATCACCGGTCACGCGACCGGCTTTCACCTGCCGCATCACCGGTTTTCCCCGGGCATTGACGACATACACGGCGCTCACTTCAGCCCGGCGGAACAGCGCTTTAACAGGAACAAAAAAACGCACAGTCTCGCCTTTGATCTGCGCATTTTTGTCACCTGTCCCGCTGCCGGTTTTGCTGCTCTCATCCAACGGCAAGCTGGCACGCGCAAACATGCCGGGTGTGATATCAGAGATGCCCGGTGGCAAATCAAGCCGTACTTGGACGGTGTGGGTCGCGGCGTCGGCAACTGGCAAGACAGTGACCTTGACGGCACTGACCCAACGCTGTTCTGGTGGCAAATGGGGAAATTCAATTTTCACGGTTTTTAATACTGCTTGAGCCGTATCCTGGCCAAGTGTCAGGGCAGCCAGGAGTGCCGCCACGCGCGCCTGCGGCACGCTGGCTGTCACCCGCAAATTGCCCGGGTCATAGACGGTCATAAGCGGACGACCCGGAAGCGCCATGTCACCCAGCGTCACCGGCACGTCAGCCACGATTCCGGCATAAGGCGCACTCAACACATAAAAGCCGGACTGGGTCTGGGCCGCACCGGCCTGGGCAATCTGGGCCTTGGCCTGCGCGCTGGAGGTCTGATACTGCGACTCGGCCCGGTCCAGATTGGCCTGGCTGATGTACTGCCTGGCAAACAGCTGTTTTTGCCGTTCGAAATCTTTTGCCGCCACTACCAGTGAAGCCCGTGCCGCCTCGACCTGAGCACGGCTGGCACTAGCTTCCTGAAGTGCTGCGCGCGCATCGATACGCAGCAAGGGCTGGCCGGCTTTCACCACATCGCCCGCTTTCACCGGCAACGCCACAATGGCGCCCGAGACCTGGGCCGAAATCACGGTCTGGCGCACCGCCTCCACCACCGCGTCCGCGCTGTAAGCCCCGGCACCGGCGCTGGAACGGACCGTGGCAACGGCCAGCGTACCGGCCTGTGCCATCAGAGGTGAGGCCAGCAATAATGTGGCAGCAGCCTTTTGCAAAAAAGAAAAAAACCGGACTGAATCAGGCTTATTCAGACGATGGGTAATAAGGCCAGGCAACATGATCAGGCTCTCCAAAAGAGGCATTGCATTCAACATGAAAGGATAATATACTTATTTGCGCATACATGCAAATAGTAATTTATCTCTCTGTGCAAACACGCATCACAAGGTATCATCATGCTTTTATTTTTACCTGAGGAGCCCTGCCCCATCATGGAAGGTTTATCTGACCAGGCACTGGTTCAGGTGGCGCAATATTTTTCCGCCCTGGCCGAGCCAACCCGCCTGCGCATACTCAACTCCCTGCGCAGCCACGAACAAAATGTCGGCGAACTGGCAGAGCAGTGTGGCTGCTCGCAAGCGAATGTCTCACGACATTTATCAACATTAGCCAAACATGGACTGGTTGCGCGGGAAGCACGCGGCACCTCGGTGTATTACCGCATTGCCGATCCTTCAATTTATGCCTTGTGCGATCTGGTCTGTGGTAACGTGGCGCGTCAGCTCGATGCGCAGGCTGCCGTACTGGGAAAACGCAGTACCAGCTAGATCCGGTCTTACCGATACCAGTCATACACACTACGGAAATAACATGAAAAAAATCGGCTTTTCCGGAACACTCGATCCCATTACCAACGGCCATATGTGGGTCATCAGTGAAGCCCGGTCACTGGCAGACGAAGTCATTGTTTTCATCTCGGAAAATCTGCTCAAAAAAAGCCAGTTTTCGGCCCAGAAACGCAAGAAAATTATTGAGCTTAGCGCCTTGCAACGTGGCTGGAACAATATTTCAGTGGTGATCGTCAGAGGCAACTACACCGCACGGGTTGCAAAAAACCATCATGTCGACTACCTCATCCGCGGCATCCGCAACACCGCTGATTTTGATTATGAAAATCTAATCCAGCAAACCAACGTCGATGTGCTTGATGGGGCAAAAACCATCTTTGTCATGCCGCCACGCGATCTTGGTTCGGTCAGTTCAAGTTTCATCAGGGCGCTACAGGGACCGGTCGGCTGGCATTGGCTGACCAGGAATTTTGTTCCGGCACCGGCCTATGACGCCTGGATACTCAATTGGCTGCGCAACGAATGGGATGTGCTGTGGCAAGGCCAGCCAGCTCTGGCCGGCCTTGCTGCCAACTGGTTTGACTACCTGACCGGCAGTGCATCGTACGGCAGTACCGAGCGGCATTACCATAATCTGGATCATCTTGTACATGGACTGACCGAGATCAATGCCTGGGCGGCCAACGCCGACGCAGAAACGGTCGATGTCAATGAACTCAAGCAGGCATTCTGGTTTCACGATGCCATCCATGGCCAGGCTGAGGAAGGGATTTCAGACGAAGAAGCCAGCGCCCGCTTGTGGCTGACCAGCGGCCTGGCAACCGTCTTGTCGGAAACCGTCGCCAGCCTGATCCGCATTACTGACCGTTTTCAGCAGATGTCCATCATCCATCCGCTCAAGGAAGTCATGCTGAGCGCCGATCTTGCCATTCTTGGCCAGTCTGAAGAAGTCTACGATGCCTACACCGTCACAATCCGGGCGGAATTTCGCAAGACAACTGATGCCATCTTTTACAAGAACAGGCTCAATGCCTTGAAACACCTGCGCCAGAAGGCCCGGGTGCAAAAGCTGTATGTGGAGCCGTATTTTGCCGAGCAATACAACGAAAAGGCCATCGACAACATGACGCGTGAAATCATCGCCATCGGCTTACGCCAACTCGCCTGATACGTTGATCCTCAGGCTCAAGCTTGAAATACCTTGATGATCATGCTCAAGGCCACCACCAATAACAAGATGGCGAATGCCAGCTGTACGGTCTTGGCCGGCAGAAGTGCGACCACACGTCGCCCCAGCAACATGCCTGCGATGGTGGAGCCAATAAACAGCTTCGTAAATTGTTCCGGCAGAAGCACGCCATGCATCAGTGAGGTAGCGACCCCGACACTACCGACCAGACCTATCGTCATGAGCGACGTCGCCACTGCCGCGTGCATGCTCAGGTTGGTGTAACGGCGCAGCAGCGGGACAATGACGAAACCGCCACCGACCCCGAGCAGACCAGTCATGAATCCGGCCATGCCGCCGATGGCAGCAATGACCATTGCGGTAGGCTTACCCCATATAAAACGTCCTGTCAGCGGATTGAGGTACGCTAATGCATGGAGACTTTCTGCATCAAATGCCCGATGTCGGTGTTGCCTGATGAGGCCGATACCAACCCAGACCAGGATGAGCGCAAAACTACCCATCAGCCAGCGCTGCGGCAACACCCGGGCAACCTGTACGCCAACGACGGCCAGTGGCGCCCCCATCACCGCCATCACCAGCGCAGCACGATATCGCACCAGATTTTTGCGCAAGCCGTCAATCGCACCAATAAAAGCGCCGGCGGTGACGGCCATCAGCGCAACCGGCGTGGCTTGCGCCATGTTCCAGTCCAGCAGCAACACCAATGCAGATAAGGCCAGCATGCCCCCGCCTGCGCCAGTGAGACCCATGATCAGGCCCACTGATATGCCAATGACGATCGCGGCAGCTAACATCCGGACGGTACCCAGGTATTTCTGGCATTTTCGGCAGTAAGCTCAATCGGCATCAAAGTCGCTCCGGTAAGTAAGGATAAATCAGTCAATGGTGTCAGTTTGCCGGCAAAAAGATCCGCTAGCGCCAGTCGGCTCAGGCGATACTTTCTGCGGACAATATTCAATATGCATCGCGTTGAGCAGCGCCAGCACACGGCTGTCTGGTACCGAGTAGTAAATGCGCTTTCCTTCGCGCCGGGTCTCGACCAAACCTTCAGTGCGCAGGACCGCAAGCTGCTGCGATAAGGTGGGCTGATGAATATCGAGCAGTTGTTCAAGTTCACTGACAGACTTTTCGCCCAGGCTAAGCTGGCACAACAAAAGCAGACG
>CANIFC010000028.1 GCA_947466695.1 Oxalobacteraceae bacterium
TCTAAAACAGAAACAGAAACAGAAACAGAAACAGAAACAGAAACAGAAACAGAAACAGAAACAGAACCCAGCGCCGGAGTCGAAGCAGAATTCACAGCAGGTACCGAAACAGAAACAGAAACAGAAACAGAAACAGGAGGAATCGCTGAAACCTCTGAAGCCGATGAAGCCGATGAAGTCGATGAAGCGCTAACCACTGAGACCGCTGCTGCAGAAGTCATCGTCGCCGAAGTTGCATCGCCAAACGAAGCGGCAATCGAAGCAGAGGCCGAAACGATCACACCTCAGGATAGCGCGCAAATAAGTGATTTTTCTGATTTTGCTAATTTATCCGTACCGTCATTGCAACAGGATGAAAACGTAAAACGTATCGGTAATATTGAGATAAGTCTTCCGTTGCACACCATTTATATGGCCGAGACAGACGAAATAGTGCGATTTTTAGCGCAAGATTTTGCCGAGTGGCGCCACGAGCCTGCGCGTCTTGTCTCTCGTCATGCGGTGCACGCAGCACATACTCTGGCTGGCAGTTCTGCCACGGTAGGTTTAGCTGCAGCGCAAGAACTGGCACATAGCCTGGAAATGGTCTTGCAGCGTATCGAACGGCATCCGGTTCATCTTGAACTGAACGAATTTGATGTTCTGGACCAATCGATTGTTTGTGTCAAGCGGATGCTGCAGAAATTCGCCGTGTCTGAAATGGCTGATCACGCACCACAAGAAGTCGCTCAGCTGGAAAAATTACTGCAAGCGATCGTCATGCGATCCGGAGAAGGTGACGATGACGATGAGTTCATTACGTCTACCAACGAAAAGCTTGATCCAGCTTTACTTTCCGGCCTGGAAAATGTTCTCGTCGAGGACACTGATGGAGAGGGGAAAGCCGAAGGTGAGGGCGTGCAAGCCGCTGATGGAAAGCTGATTCTCGCTATGCCTGCCGCTCCGGCAGGAAGTGAATTAAGCGCGTCATCCGTACCAGCTTCTGGCGGGAAAACGTCGTCTGATGAGTTAGATGAGTTAGATGAGTTGGATGAATTCGAGCCAGAGATGCTCACGCCGGAAACACCGGTAGTTTCTGCCATTGCCCCTGCTGATGATTCAGTCCATACGGCAAATTTTGAGCTGAGCCTGAAGGACGATCTTGACATTGATCTGTTGCCGGTTTTTGTTGAGGAAGGCAATGATTTGTTACCGATGATCGGACAATTGCTGCGTACATGGCAGCAACAGCCTGACGACGTCGCAACGCCGCAAGCGATCCTGCGATTGATGCATACGATCAAGGGTAGTGCCCGGATGGCCGGTGCCATGCAATTGGGCCAGCATATTCACGATATGGAAGCGCGCATTGAGAGCCTCATGCATGCCGGCAGTGTAGTCCGGGAATCGCTGCTGGATGATTTGCAGTCCAGGCATGATTACAGTATGCAATTGTTTGATCTCCTGCAGCATCCTTTGGCCGAAGTCAATGACCTGCCGGCCCCTGAATTGAGTGCGGTTCAGGAGCTTGATCAGTACCAGTCGTCATTGGCCGACGGGCTTGAGCCTCAACGACATCCGCTTGAGCCAGAGCATTTGAAGTTGGAAAAAGATACTCCACCAGCATCAGACTCCGGTTCTAAAACAACCTCTGCCGTGGCGCATGCGCCCTTGGCGGTGGCACCAGTTGCACTGGTCAGGGTTCGCGCTGATATTTTGGATCGGCTGGTCAATCAGGCCGGTGAAGTCTCCATTTCCCGCTCCAAACTTGAAAATGAGGTGAGTACCTTGCGCTCATCACTCTCTGAGCTGACTGAGAATGTGACGCGCTTGCGTGATCAGCTCAGAGAAGTTGAGATACAGGCTGAAACGCAGATTACCTCGCGCATGGCGCATTCGGCAGATCGCGAATTTGACCCCCTGGAATTTGACCGCTTCACCCGTCTGCAGGAATTAACCCGCATGATGGCAGAAAGTGTCAACGACGTCGCCACGGTACAGCAAAATTTAAACCGTACCATCGAAGGCGCTGCCAATGACCTGCACGTACAAGGACGTCTGACGCGTGAACTGCAGCAGGATCTGATGCGCGTCAGGATGATTCCCTTTGCCAGTATTGCCGAGCGGCTTTATCGTGTGACGCGTCAGGCCTCGAAAGAAATGGACAAGCGTGTCAATTTGGATATCCGCGGAACTTCCATTGAAATTGACCGCAGCGTGCTGGAAAAAATGGTGGGCCCTTTTGAACACCTGCTACGTAATGCGATTGTGCATGGGATAGAACCCCGTGAGTCGCGCCGTGATCAAGGTAAAGAAGAGGTGGGCGAACTGTTGATCGAGATCCGCCAGGAAGGTAATGAGGTCGTCATTCACTTTACCGATGATGGTCAGGGCCTTGATCTTGGACGTATTCGCGAGAAGGCAAAAGAGCTCGGTTTGCCCGGCTACGATGACAGCCTCAATGACACTGAAGTTGCCAGCCTGATTTTTGAACCGGGATTTTCAACTGCCAGCGAAATCACTGAACTGGCAGGGCGCGGCGTCGGGATGGATGTGGTCCGGTCTGAAGCGGCCTCGCTGGGTGGGCGTGTCGCTGTCGATTCCATTGCAGGCAAGGGCGCGCATTTTACGATCCACCTGCCATTGACATTGGCGGTCACTCAGGTCGTTATCCTCTCTTCAGGAGGAAGAACCTTTGCAGTCCCGTCGGTACTGGTTGAGCAGGTTCAGCAGCTAAAATCTACCGCGCTTGCCAGTGCCTATCAGGATGGCGCCATTTTGTGGCAGGGTAACCGTGTACCGATGTATTACTTGTCAAGAATACTGGGTGAGCCGGATGCTATCGCTGTGACACAACAGTATTCGCCTTTGCTCATCATGAAAAGTGGGAACGAGCGGGTGGCAATTCATGTCGATGATATTGTCGGCAACCGGGAGGTTGTCGTTAAAAATATCGGTCCGCAACTTGCCAGGATGGCCGGGATTGCCGGAGCGACCGTGCTGGGTTCAGGCGATATCGTCCTGATCCTTAATCCTGTTCCGTTGGCACAAAAAATGGAGCAGGAAAATATCCGGCGTCAGGGGACACTTCCGGATGGCGACGCGGATCAGGTAGCTGCTGAAACTTCCGAAATTTCTGGCAGTACGTTAGAGCCGTCGAATCCGCTCGCCGCTCAGCCGGCAGGTTTGCGCAGGCAGCACACCGTGATGGTGGTGGATGATTCGCTGACAGTAAGGCGCGTGACCCAGCGTCTGTTGACGCGTGAGGGCTATCACGTCGTGCTGGCAAAAGACGGTGTCGATGCACTTGAGCAGCTGCAGTCCATTACGCCCGATATCATGCTGGTCGACATTGAGATGCCAAGGATGGATGGATTTGACCTGACGCGTAATGTGCGTAGCGACGAGCGCACCAGCCATGTTCCCATCATCATGATCACCTCCCGTACTGCCGACAAGCACCGTAATTATGCCGCTGAACTGGGGGTGAATGAATACTTCGGCAAACCGTACCGCGAAGACGATTTGCTCGGGGCGATTACACGCTTTATTAGCAAGGATGCGGTAGCGATCTGATGTAATGGCATCCGTTTTTAGAAATGCACCCCGTCTCAGGGTGCATTTTTTTCGCCTGGCTTTTTAACGATCGCGTAGCGGGTTAATGTCTGGTTACGTGCAACATCATGTTCAATGATGGGCGCGGGGTAATTGTCTCCCAGCGTGATACCCGCCTGTTTCAGGATCGACGGACTTAACTTCCAGGGCGCATGGATTTGCTTGTTATCCAATCGTCCAAGTTGCGGTAGATAGCGCCGGATGAATTTACCTTCGGTATCAAATTTCTCCGATTGCGTGATCGGATTAAAAATACGGAAGTAGGGCTGGGCATCGCAACCGGAAGACGCCGCCCATTGCCATCCTCCGTTATTTGCAGACAAGTCGAAGTCATTCAATTGTTTGGCAAAGTAGCGCTCTCCCCAGCGCCAGTCAATTCCCAGATCCTTGATCAGGAAACATGCCGTGACCATTCTCAGGCGGTTATGCATGTAACCCGTCTGATTGAGTTGAAGCATTGCCGCATCCACCAGCGGATACCCGGTGCGGCCCTGGCACCATGCGTCAAATTGGAGCTCGGCGTGGCTGCCACTTTCCCATGGTATGGCATCGTAGGCGGGTTTGAACGCGTGTGTGACGACACGGGGATGGTGATGCAGGATCATAAAATAGAAATCTCGCCAGATGAGCTCAGACAGCCACACTTGCGCGCCTTGCATGGATGCCGCAGTACGTGTGCAATTGATTGCCTCTCGTACCAGATGACGAATCGACACGGTACCGAAGCGTAAATGCACCGATAAATAAGAGGGACCCTTGATGGCCGGGAAATTTCGGGTCTCATCGTAATGCCCGATGCGCGATAAAAAATTATCCAACAAGGCGGCGCCGGCAGCCATGCCACCCTGTAACGGCAAGCTCGATGGTTCTGCCTCATGGAAACCCATGTCTGACAGCGTTGGAATCGACCTGTCGGTATAGGCTGTCAATTGTCCGGCGTGGCGTTCGATGGGGTAGGGTTTACTGTAATAATCATCCCCGGCAGCCAGAAACTTTTTTAGCCAGGCATTTTTATAAGGGGTAAAGACTGAAAATGGCGTACCAGCCAAAGACAATATTTCATTCTTTTCAAAAATAACCTGATCTTTACAACTCACGAAATCACACCCTAGCGGTTCCAGTTGGCGCTTGATTTCTTCATCCCGTTGCAGTGCTTGCGGCTCGTAGTCATGGTTGACCAATACCGAGTCAATGTGAAGTTCTGCAACCAGCCTGGCAATTTCCTGCTCAGAGTGACCATAGCGAACGATCAGGCTTGCGCCCAGTTTTTCCAGCTCGGCCGCGAGTTCAGTAACGCTCTGGTGAATGAAACTTACCCTCCTGTCGTCAGGCGGTAAATGGTCAAGAATGGTTTTGTCAAAAATAAACGCACAGAAAACCGACTCGGTTTGCGTGAGTGCTGCATGCAAGGCGGCATGGTCAAAGCAACGTAAATCGCGCCGGAACCAAACCAGGCTTGTTTGAGACGAAGGGGAGAGTGTGCTGATCATGGCGAAAAAAAATGAAATAGGGAAAGAAAAGTGAAAGCCGGGATAAATATAGCGAAGCACGTTAGCACACATCGAAAAATGACGCAAAAAATGCTAAAATGTAGAAATGGCGAAGCAAATCACATCATTACACTCCAATCTTTTTGGCAATGCATCCGTGCCACAAACTCCAGCATCAGTTGAGGTAGCTGTGCCTTCTGAAAAAGAACAAACTGAGGGCTTGAACCTGACACATCACTTTCTCATTGCGATGCCGTCGGTCGTTGACCCAATTTTTGGCGGCAGCGTCATTTACATGTGCGAACATACTACGAATGGTGCCATGGGCCTGATTATCAACAAGCCGACAGATATGACGGTGTCTGACCTGTTTGACCGCATTGATCTGAAATTGGAAAATATTCCTGATTCGCATCCCATGGGTAAGCATCTGGTGATGTTTGGCGGTCCTGTGCAGGATGACAGGGGCTTTGTCTTGCATGCTCCTGTCGGTGAATTTTCCTCTTCGCTCAAGGTCACTCCCGACATCGCATTTACTACATCGCGCGACGTGCTCGAAGCACTTGCTGCCGGTGACGGCCTCGAGCGCATGATACTCAGTATCGGCTACGCAGGATGGGGTGCCGGCCAGCTCGAGCAAGAGTTGCTGGCCAATGGCTGGCTGACAGTTCCTGCTGATCTCGGTATCCTGTTTGATCTGCCCTCGGAAGAGCGCTTTGTCGCCGCTATGAAATTACTCGGCATTGATCCTTTCCTGCTGACAGCTCAAGCTGGCCACGCCTGATGCCTGCATTGCCAGGTACTCTGCCAGGCGGTTCTCCAGCGGTTTTTTTATCAGGGACCTTACTCGCTTTTGATTTTGGCTTGAAGCGTATTGGTGTCGCGGTGGGTAATACTGTGCTGAGGCAGGCGCAGGCGCTTGACATCATCAGTGCAGCGACCAATGAGGCAAAATTTGCCGAAATCGCAGCCCTGATTCACTCCTGGCAGCCCGTCGTGTGTATCGTCGGTTTGCCACTGCATCCCGACGGAGCGGCACATGAGATGACACAACGTTGCCAGCGCTTTTCCAACCAGCTGCACGGACGCTTCGGTGTGCCTGTCGTGCTGGTGGACGAGCGTTATTCTTCTGCAGTCTTGAGTGCCAGGCGTGGTGAGCGTATCGATGACCAGGCTGCCGCACTTATTTTGCAACAATATTTTGACCAGATATCATGACTCTAATCACATCGCTGGACGCCGAGGCCTTATATCTCGACTTGCTGGCAAGTATTAAAAAGCAGACTTCGGACACCACCAATCTGGCAATTGTCGGTATCTATTCCGGTGGGGCATGGCTGGCAGAGCGTCTCGTCGCTGATCTGGCGCTTGATCATCCTGCCGGATACATCGATGTGTCGTTTTATCGCGATGACTATTCCCAAAAAGGTCTGCATCCAGAGGTGTTGCCGACCAAGATCCCGTTTGATGTCAATGATGCGCACATTATCCTGGTGGATGACGTCCTTTATACCGGACGCACTACCCGCGCCGCCATCAACGAATTATTTGACTACGGCCGGCCAGCCAGAATCATGCTCGCGACACTGGTTGACCGTGGTGGTCGCGAATTGCCGATCGCCGCCGATTTCGTCGCGTTTTCCGCTAATTTTGAAAATACCTCCTCGGTTCATCTGCAACGTGCCGCCGATGGAACACTCAGCCTTTCGATCGATCATGCATAATCCCCAGCTCAATAAACACGGTGAACTTCAGCATTTGCTGACCATAGACGGCTTGCCCAAGTCCATCGTCACGCATATTCTCGACACGGCATCCTCTTTCGTCAGTATCGGCGAGCGGGAGTTGAAGAAGGTTCCGCTGATGCGCGGCAAAAGTGTCTTTAATTTATTTTTTGAAAACTCGACCCGCACCCGGACCACCTTTGAAATTGCCTCCAAGCGCTTGTCGGCAGATGTGATTAATCTTAATATCGCCGCTTCCAGCGCCAGTAAAGGCGAATCCTTGCTCGATACCATCGATAACCTCGCTGCCATGCATGCCGATATGTTTGTGGTGCGGCACGCTACCTCGGGTGCGCCTTTTCTCATTGCCAAGCATCTTAACGATACCCGGCAACATCATGTACACGTTGTTAATGCGGGCGATGGACGTCATTCGCATCCGACCCAGGGTCTGCTCGACATGTACACGATCCGCCATTACAAAAAAGATTTCACCAAACTGACCGTTGCGATTGTCGGCGATGTGCTGCACAGCCGTGTCGCGCGCTCGGACATTCATGCACTCACTACCCTGGGTGTGCCGGAAGTGCGGGTGATCGGGCCTCGTACGCTGCTGCCAGGTGGCTTGGAACAGATGGGTGTCAGGGTGTTCAATAATATGAACGAAGGCCTGAAAGGGGTGGATGTCATCATCATGCTGCGCTTGCAAAATGAACGCATGAATGGTGCCCTTCTGCCGTCGGCACAAGAGTATTTTAAAAATTACGGACTGACGCCAGACCGCCTGGCGCTGGCCAGTCCTGATGCGATCGTCATGCATCCCGGACCAATGAATCGCGGTGTTGAAATTGACTCGGCTGTCGCTGACGGCCCGCAAGCGGTGATACTTTCGCAGGTCACTTTTGGAATCGCTGTGCGGATGGCGGTCATGAGTATCGTTGCCGGCACTAGCGGCGAATAAAGAAAAACACGATGAAAATTCATATCAAAAATGGTCGTCTCATTGATCCGGCCAGCAGCACGGACGCGCAGCTCGATGTCTTTATTGCGGCCGGAAAAATTGTTGGTATCGGCGCGCAACCGGCTCACTTTATCGCCAATAAAACAATCGACGCGACCGGCCTTGTTGTCGCCCCCGGCCTTGTTGACCTCAGTGCGCGCTTGCGTGAGCCAGGCTTTGAATATAAGGCCACGCTTGAATCGGAATTACAGGCTGCGATGCGTGGCGGCGTGACCAGCCTGGTTTGTCCGCCTGACACCGATCCGGTTCTCGATGAGGCAGGTTTGGTGGAAATGCTCAGGCAAAGGGCGCGCCTGCAAAACAAGGCACACGTCTATCCACTGGGTGCCTTGACACTTGGCTTAAAAGGACACGCACTGACCGAAATGGTTGCCCTGACCGAAGCGGGCTGTGTCGGTTTTTCACAGGCCGAAGAGCCAATTGCCGACACGAACGTATTGCAGCGTGCGCTGGAATACGCCAGCACTTTCGGCTACACGGTGTGGTTACGCCCGCAAGATGCTTTTATCGGTAAAGGCGGAGTGGCACACAGCGGTCCGCTGGCGACCCGGCTTGGTTTGTCCGGAGTGCCGGTGATGACGGAGACGATCGCGCTCCATACCTTATTTGAACTCATGCGTGCCACTGGCGCACGGGTTCATGTGTGCCGTATTTCGTCGGCCGCCGGCATCAGCCTGATTCGTCAGGCAAAGCAGGAAGGTTTGCCGATCAGTTGTGACGTGGGAGTGCACCACATTCATCTCACTGATGCCGATATCGGGTTTTTCGACTCGAATGCACGACTGACGCCGCCATTGCGCAGCCAGCGTGACCGCGATGCCATTCAGGCCGGATTACTCGATGGCACCATTGATGCCATTTGCTCTGATCACACGCCGGTTGATGATGATGAAAAACTGCTGCCATTTGCCGAAGCATCACCCGGAGCAACCGGATTGGAATTATTACTCTCGCTCGTACTAAAATGGGCCGAGGATAGCCGTTCTGCCGTCAGTTTGCTGCAGGCACTGGCCAGGGTAAGCTGCGAACCGGCCCGGGTCGCCAATCTTCCCTGTGGTCAGATTGCAATCGGGCACGTTGCCGATATCTGCCTGTTTGATCCGGTAGCGCGCTGGAAAGTGGCAACTGGCGCAATCGTCAGCCAGGGTAAGCACACTCCTTTTCTTGGCTATGAATTACCCGGGGTCGTCAAGGCGACCATCGTTGCCGGACACCTTGCCTTTGAAACCCTGCATTAGTACAGCCGCGCATTGACTCAACCGGCATAACTTGTATGCGGTTTGCGCTGGCTGGGTTTATGGGAATTTTCTGATAATTGCGCATGGGTAACAGAAGTTTTTGATTGATAACAATACATACTCGCACCGAGTATCTGAGTACGGAATAAGCATGCTAGCTTGGCGTATTACACGGGTAATTGTCCACATATGGATAGGATTATTTATCTGCGCGGTGGTGTTTCCCTGGAGCCAAAGCGGGCGGCGCGTGCGTCTGATTCGTGCATGGTCGCGTCAACTGCTGGTTCTGTTCCGGGTGGAGGTGCAGATTCTCAATCAGCCTCCAGATTCTGGTGCAGAGCACACAGAGCATGTGATGGTGGTGGCAAACCATGTCTCATGGCTCGATATTTTTGTACTGAACTCGGTACAGCCTTGCCATTTTGTGGCAAAAGCGGATATCCGCGACTGGCCTTTGATGGGGTATCTCAGCGAGAAAAGTGGCACGATTTTTCTGGCGCGCGGCAAGCAGCGCGAAGTCCGGCGTGTTTATGAAGGTCTGGTACATCAGATCCAGGCGGGGAAACGTATTGCTTTTTTTCCTGAAGGCACCACTGCGGCGCAAGGCAATATTTTACCGTTTCATGCCAATTTGTTTGAGGCTGCAATTGAAGCCAAAGTGCCGGTCCAGCCTTTTTCCTTACGTTACATTGACGCCGATGGCAAACTTGAGTCAGCGGTTGATTTTATCGGCGACATGACCTTTGTTGCCAGTATGCAAGCTATTTTGAAGAGCGGAAAAATCACCGTCGAGTTGCATCAGCTGCCCATCATCAGCACGACGGACGCCCATCGCCGCGAGGTTGCCCGGGCGGCACATTTATCTGTCGCCACAAGTCTCGGTATTGAGGTACTTAACTGAGTGGGTCTTGACACCTGGTGAGCTCAGTGAGGTAGTTGAACGAATGGAAGCTCACTGAGATCATTTCCAGTTAGCTCCTGCTGCGGATAGCGCTCGCTGCCAGCACGTGCCGGCTTTGGCAGTAATTTTGAACGGAACTTACAGAAAATTTTTATCATTTTCCAGGCCGTTGCTGTTGCGGGCAGTCGATTTGCAGCACCTGACGATCTGTCAATGAGACCGCAGTTAACTGCCCACCCCATAAACAGCCGGTATCGAGGCTGATCAGATCTGGCCGTAGCACCAGGCCCAGAGTGGACCAGTGGCCGAATGCAATCGCCTGACCACTGCTTTTTCTGCCCGGGACATCAAACCATGGCATCAGGCCGGCAGGCGCTCCGGCTGCGCTTTCTTTACTGACAAAATCCATGACGCCGTCGGCGTTGCAATAGCGCATGCGGGTGAGTGCGTTTACCACGCAGCGCAATCGGTCGACGCCGCGTAATTCCTCTGACCAGCGATCCGGTGTGTTGCCGTACATCTGGGCTAAAAAATCAATCCAGTCAGGTCCGCTGAGAACCTCCTCGACTTCCTGTGCCAACGACAATGTCTGTTCGACGCTCCACTGCGGAAAAAGGCCTGCATGCACCAGCAGATTTCCCTGCTCCAGAAGCGCCAGCGGACGGCAGCGCAGCCAGTCCAGCAGTTCGTCACGATCCGGAGCCTGCAAGATGGCATCAAGAGTGTCACTGCGATGTGCCGGTCGGATGTTGTTGGCGACAGCGAGCAGGTGCAGGTCATGATTGCCCAGGACCGTATTGGCACGCGATCCCATGCTTTTCACCAGACGCAAGGTTTCAAGTGATTTTGGCCCACGGTTCACCAGGTCGCCGGCGAACAAAATTTGCGCCTGTGGATCTGTGTCAGCGATCAGGTCCAGCAGTTGCTCTAGCTGGTCACAGCAGCCCTGAATGTCGCCGATCACAAAGGTGTTCAGCACGGGCGCCGCGACCGGATTATCGAGTTCAGGCCGTGGGCGTAATTGGTTCACTGTGTTCAATGCTCGGCACCGAGGCGCTTGGCTTCCGAACGGCTGATCAGGGCTTGCTGTTTTGCCTGTTCGCGCAGGCTGTTGGTCATCATGGTTGGCCAGCCGATCAGGTGCTGCTCGGTAATCTCTGCCAGAGCGCGCATCCATTCAGGCGATTCGTTGAGACAAGGGATGTAGTGAAACTCTTTACCGCCGCCAAGAAGGAAGTCTTGTTTCACTTCCATCGCGATTTCCTCCAGGGTTTCCAGACAGTCGGCGATGAAGCCGGGACACACCACATCGACGCGCCTGAGCCCTTGTTTGCCCAGTTCCTTGACGCTAGGCGCGGTGTAAGGCTGCAGCCATTCGGCGCGACCGAGGCGGGACTGAAACGTCACCATATACTGGTCTTTGCTCAAGCCCAATTGCTCGGCCAGCAATCTGGCAGTTTTGTAGCATTCGCAGTGGTAGGGATCACCACGCATCAGGAACGCCTTTGGTAATCCGTGAAAACTCATTACCAGTTTGTCCGGACGGCCGTTGGCTTGCCAGTAGGCCAGAATGGACAGTTTCAGTGCCTGAATATAAGCGGCATGGTCATGGTAATTCTTGATGAAACGCAGCTCAGGCACATTGCGTACCTTTAAATAATGTGAGAAAACAGCATCCATGTTGGAGCCCGTGGTGGTAGCGGAATATTGCGGATAGGCTGGCAGTATCAACACGCGTTCATAGCCTTCAGTTTTGAGTTTTGTCAGTACTTCCGGAATGCTGGTCGTGCCATAGCGCATGGCGTGGCAGACTTTGACTTCATGACCGCGCTCGCCGAGATAACCTTGTAATAGCAAGGCCTGCTTTTCCGTGTGGATCTTCAGCGGTGAGCCGTCCTTGGTCCAGATTGAGGCATATTTTTCAGCTGATTTGCCGGAGCGAAACGGCAGGATAATCAAGTTGAGGATTAGCCACCAGATGATCCGTGGAATTTCCACTACCCGGTGGTCGGACAAGAACTCTTTGAGATAGCGTCGCACAGAGGATGTCGTAGGGGCATCAGGGGTACCGAGATTAATCAGGACAACCGCAGTCTTGGCGCTTTGCCCGTGGGCATATTGAGGTTCTTTATTAAAAGGCATAATGATTTTCGAGATATTTTTGGATACGAGGATTGAAAGTGAAAGAGGGAATGCCGCCATTGATAAGATCAGTGATGAGATCAGTGATGAGATCAGTCATGAGGTCAATTATGAGGTCAATTATGAGGTTATTTACGAGGCCAATAACTCTCTGGCATGTTTGCGTGTGGTTGGGGTAATTTCGATGCCCCCGAGCATCCGGGCGATTTCTTCAACCCGTTGTTTGTTATCGAGATCGTCGATGTAAGAGGCGGTTGTGCCCTCTTCGCTCGATTTGCTGACCTGAAAGTGATGATTTGCCTGGCTCGCCACCTGGGGTAAGTGCGTGACACAGAGCACTTGCCGGTCTTGTCCCAGGCGTTTTAACAAGCGACCGACAACTTCGGCAACGCCACCGCCAATGCCGCTGTCCACCTCGTCAAAGATCAGGGTGGGAGTTGCGGTCGCACAGGATGTGATGACGGAAATGGCGAGTGAAATACGCGCCAGTTCGCCTCCAGAGGCAACTTTCGCCAGTGGCCGTGCCTGTACTCCCGCATGACCCGCGACTAAAAATTCTATTTGTTCCAGGCCGCTCGATGTTGCCTCGCAAGGACGTAAGGCGATATCGAAAGCACCGCCTGTCATGCTGAGTTCCTGCATCGAAGCGGTCACCGCCAGAGCGAGTTTTTTGGCCACCACCAAACGATCCTTGCTGAGCTTTTGCGCAATCACCATATATGCTTGCTGCGCGCTGGTTTCCTGCTCTTTCAGCGCAGCAATATCGGAGACCCCGGAGAGTTGCTGCAATTGTGCAGACAGGCCGGCATATTCTTCATGCAGTGTTTCGGGCGTGACATGAAAGCGTCTTGCTGTTGAATGAATCACTTCCATCCTGGCTTCCACTGCCCTTAAGCGGGCAGGATCGAGTTCGACCCTGCCCAGATAATCCTTAAGGGCATGAGCGCTTTCCTGTAAATTGATGCGGGCTGAATCCAGCGCGTCAACTACCGGTTTTAAGGCCGTATCAAAAGTTTGCAGCTTGACTAATTTCTGGTGTAATGAGGACAGTTGCGACAACATTGGATGTTCAGATTCGGAAATCAGGTCAGCTGCCTCTTGTGCACCCTCAAGCAAACTCGCCGCGTGCGCCAGCCTGCTGTGCTCGTGACTGATGGTTTCCCATTCGCCGGGCTTGATCTGTAATTTTTCCAACTCGCTTACCTGCCATTCCAGCCGTTCTTTTTCCAGCAGGATATTTTTTGCATCGCGTTCGAATTCCTCACGTTGCTTACTCAGTTCACGCCATTGGCGGAATTTTTCACTTATTTCCCCAACACGTGCTTGTAGTCCACCTTGCGTATCAAGCAAGTCACGTTGTGTCTCGGCCTTGAGTAATGACTGATGCGCATGTTGCCCATGAATGTCAACCAGCAGATCACCGAGTTCGCGCAGTTGTCCGGCGGTGGCGGTAACGCCGTTGATATAGGCTTTGGAGCGGCCGGCATTATCGATGACGCGGCGTAATAATAACTCTCTGTCGGGGTTAGAAAAGTCATTTTCCGCCAGCCAGAGCGCCGTGTGCTCATTGACAGAAAACTGCGCCGAGATATCTGCTTTCAGGGCCCCTTCACGTACCATGCTGGCGTCACCGCGTCCGCCCAAAGCCAGCGCCAAAGCATCGATCAGGATCGATTTTCCAGCACCGGTCTCTCCAGTAAATACGGTAAAGCCATTGGAAAATTCCAGCTCTATCGAGTCGACGATAACAAAATTACGAATGGCAAGCGTGCGCAGCATAAGAGATCAGGAGGAAGTTAAAAGGGGATCCAGGAGAAAAGCCAAGGAAAAATAGCTAACATTGAGTCAACGTATTTAGAAAACTACTTCCATTCTAACGTAAAGCACCCTCGACCGAAGGATACTCATTCCAGTGCAGCTTTTCTCGCAGCGTATCGTAGTAGTTCCATCCCTTCGGATGGAGAAAGGTAACGGTATGAGCTGAGCGCTTGATGATGATGCGGTCTTTATAGAGCAGGCTGGCGAAGGATTGCATATCAAAATTGACGCTGATATCGCGCCCCGCAACAATTTCTATGCAGATCTCACTGGTGTCAGGTAACACAATTGGCCGGTTCGATAAGGCATGTGGGGCGATGGGCACCATCACAATTCCACCCAGACTGGGATGAAGCAAAGGGCCGCCGGCGGAAAGTGAGTAAGCGGTGGAACCGGTTGGTGTCGAGACGATCAGACCATCCGAGCGCTGGTTGTACATGAATTGCTTGTCGACGTCGACGTGCAATTCGACCATGCCTGAGCCAGCTCCGCGTGCCACCACGATATCGTTGAAGGCCATGCCGCTGAATATCTGGTCGCCATCACGGATAACGATGGCCTGCAACAGGCTACGGCGTTCGGAGACATATTTTCCTTCCAGCATTTCAGTGATGACGGGGATCATGCGTTCCAGCGGAATATCGGTGATAAATCCTAGTCGCCCTTGATTTATACCAATAAGTGGAACATTGTAGGGTGCCAGCTGACGCGCGATGCCCAGCATGGTGCCGTCGCCGCCCAGTACAATGGCGGCATCAGCGTTTCTACCGATATCAGGCGTCGTCATCTGGCTGAAGTTGTCCAGCGCCATACTGAGCGCGGTTTCAGACTCGATGATGACGGTGTGGCCGGCGTGCTCAAGAAAGTTGGCGAGTTCGATCAGGGAGTCGGTAATGCCTGGGGCATTATATTTTCCTACTAATGCGATGGTTTTTGTATCAATTGTCATAAAGGACGAGGATTGGTCGCATAGGTGAGCAAGATTAGAACATAATTAACTGTGATGCAAACATGAAAAGTGAGTAAGTATGCGTATTAAGGCAGTGCTATTTGATCTCGATGATACCTTGTGGCCGGTTGGCCCGGTTATTTCGCATGCAGAAACGACCTTGCAGCAATGGATGGCGGTCCATACGCCTTTAGTGGCACAGAATTATTCCATTGAGCGGTTGCGCCATCATAGAAGCGTCCTGGTCAAGACCAATCCGCGTTTTGAATACGACTTGTGGGCGCTCCGGCACGCAGTGTTAAGTAAAATTTTCCAGGAGACGGGTGAGCATCCCGGTATGGCCGATGAGGCAATGGCCGTGTTTGCCGAGGCCCGTAATCAGGTCGCTTTGTATGATGATGTAGTGCCCTGCCTGACTGCGTTAGGCGAGCGAGTCGGCCTGGGCTCGATTTCAAATGGTTTTGCCGATTTACAGGTGATTGGCCTGGCGCCACATTTTCAGGTGTCGCTGGCAGCGCATAGTTTTGGTTGCGCCAAGCCTGATCCCCGCATATTTCTCGCCGCTTGTGCTGCGATGAATTTATTGCCGGACCAGGTTGTGTACGTAGGAGACGACCTGGTGCTTGATGTTGAAGCGGCACAGCAGGCGGGCATGCAGGGCATCTGGATGAATCGCCGCTGCCTCTCTTCCGATGAGCGGCCGCACCCGCACATTTGTCCCGACGCTATTATTACTGGTCTGGATGAGCTTGAAAATTGTTTGTCCTGAGGCTTTGAGGAGTACTGGCCAGAGCCTGAGCTAAACATGTTAAGGTACTAAAAAAATAGTGGCTTTTAATTTTAATTTTTGCCGAAGATATGCATATGCAACTTGATACACGCGCTCAGACTCTGTTGAAAGCACTGGTCGAACGTTATATAGTCGACGGGCAGCCTGTGGGTTCGCGCGCCTTGTCGCAAATTTCGGGTCTTGAATTATCCCCTGCAACGATACGTAACGTGATGGCAGATCTGGAGCAAATGGGTTTTGTCGCCAGTCCGCACACTTCAGCCGGGCGGGTGCCTACGCCGCGTGGCTACCGGGTTTTTGTCGACCAGCTGCTGACCGTGCAGGTGATTGATGAAGCCGAACTCGACTCACGCCTTCATTCGCGTATTTTTTCTACCCCACCGCAAAAAATCATTGCCAACGCAGCCCAGGTACTGTCCTCTTTGTCGCAGTTTGCCGGTGTTGTCATGACCGCGCGGCACGAATCCATTTTTCAGCAGGTGGAGTTCCTGCGCTTATCCGAAAAACGCATTTTGCTGGTCGTTGTTACGCCAAACAAGGAGGTGCATAACCGCTTGTTGCTCACCGATGTCGATTACAGTCCGTCGCAATTGGTGCAGGCTGCCAATTATCTCAATCAAAATTTTGGTGGCCTGACCTTTGACGACGCACGCCTTCGCATCAATGGCGAGTTGCGCCAACTGCGGGATGATATGTCACGCCTGATGCAGGCCGCCGTTGAAGCGGGTAGCGACGCCATGTCAGAGCAGGCGGAAGATGTGGTTATTTCCGGCGAGCGTAATTTGTTAAATGTCGCTGATCTGGCATCAAACATGACCTCATTGCGTAAATTATTTGATTTGTTTGAGCAAAAGACCGGGTTGATGCAATTGCTTGACGTTTCGAGTAAGGCGACCGGGGTACAGATTTTTATCGGTGGAGACTCTCATCTTGTACCGATGGACGAGATGAGTGTTGTCACTGCCCCCTACGAAGTTAATGGTAAGATTGTGGGAACACTCGGGGTTATCGGACCCACCCGGATGGCCTATGAACGGGTGATTCCGATTGTCGACATCACTGCAAAGTTATTGTCTAACGCACTAAGTCACTAAGTCATTAAGCCAATGTTTATGGAAACAAATGCAGACATCTCTATCCTGATCGTTGACGACAGTGACATGACGCGGGAAACCTTGAGAGTGATTTTGCGCAGTGAACATTATCAGGTCGTAGGTGAGGCCACTGATGGTGACGTCGCGCATGAATTGGCAATCAAGCTAAAGCCCGACATTATCCTGCTTGATGTAGTGATGCCAAAAGTGAGCGGACTTGAGGCACTGAAAAGCATCAAGCTCGTCATGCCCGCAGTCCTTATCTTGATGGTGACTGCCAACAAGGACCAGGATACGGTGTCAGAAGCGGTGCACTCGGGAATAAGCGGTTATATCGTTAAACCCTTTAATGCAAAAAAGGTACTCGACTCCGTTGCCAGCGTGGCTGCCAAGGTGCGGTTTAACCGCAAGGGCCAGGCTTAAAATAAAGCAGATCAGACAGCTGCGAGATTTAGTCTTTTCGATGTTTGGGATTACAGCCCGGTTTTGCACAGTAACCATACAGTGCCAGGGCGTGATCGGAAATGGTAAAGCCTTTTTCGTCCGCAATGGCCTGTTGCCTGCGTTCAATCTCTTCGTCGTAAAATTCTTCCACTTCACCGCAGTTCAGGCAAACCAGATGGTCGTGGTGTGATCCTTCATTAAGCTCAAAAATAGCTTTGCCAGATTCAAAATGATTGCGATTGAGCAGGCCAGCCTGTTCAAATTGGGTAAGTACACGATAAACGGTCGCGAGGCCTACATCCATATTTTCGCTCAGCAGAACTTTATAGACATCCTCTGCCGTCAAATGGCGCACTGCGCTGTTCTGGAAAATTTCCAGTATTTTAAGCCTCGGCAAAGTTGCCTTCAGACCGCTTGCTTTGAGATTAGGAGTGCTATTTATCATGTTTTCGGTAAAATAATTACTATCTGCTTTATTATATGGGGTTTAAGCCCCGCTTTAACGTATACCGCTAATGTATATGATATTTGCTAATGCTACATTTTTGCTCGAAACATTGAGGTTATTTATGCGATTGTTGTTAAGAAAACCGCTTCACGGTAAAATTTTTGCCTTTCTTGGTATTGCTTTAGTTGCTATTTTGTCTGGTTGTACGACAAAAAATCCTCTGGTTAAGGATGTTCCCGCAACCAGCACTGACGCCAGCGGTACGCAGATAATCGCTCCTACCGGGCTCAATAAATTATTCGGCTATATCTCCCCTTACCGGATGACGATACAGCAAGGAAATTTCGTTTCCCAGGAAATGGTTTCTCAGCTCAAGGAAGGAATGACCCGGGAGCAGGTGCGCTTTTTGCTCGGCACGGCCTTGCTGACCGATATGTTCCACGAAGATCGCTGGGATTATCCCTTTCGCATCTTGAAAACGAACGGTGAACTGGTCACCAGTCGCGTTACGGTTTATTTTAAGAATAATACCGTGGCGCGGTTCGAGGGCGGCAACTTGCCGACTGAAAAAGATTATCTCGCGCACATAACGACGTCTGCAATTGGCAAAAGGGCGGAGTCCTCCCTGGATATTGAAGCTCCCAAGAAAAAATAACAAAGGCTAGCGATGATGGCAGTAACAATGACAAAACCTGCAACAGCGTTAAAAATTGCGGTGGCCGGTGCATCCGGTCGTATGGGCAAGATGCTGATAGAAACGATTGAGGCCACGGATGATACGATTTTGGCTGGCGCGCTCGATGTAGCAGCTTCTCCTTTTGCCGGTATCGATGCGATGCTCGCATTAGGTAAGCAGAGTGGTATTTTTATCGAGTCCGACCTGTCGAAGGCGCTCGCCGGGGCGAATTTCCTGATTGACTTCACCCGCCCGGAAGGGACGCTTCAACATCTGGAGTATTGCGCTGCACACGGTATCAAGATGATTATCGGCACCACCGGGTTCGATGATGCAGGCAAAGCGGCAATAGCGGCTGCAGCGAAAAAAACAGCAATCGTCTTTGCCCCCAACATGAGCGTGGGTGTGAATGTCACGTTAAAGTTGCTGGAAATGGCGGCAAAGAGTTTTTCTCAAGGCTATGACATTGAAATCATCGAGGCGCATCACCGTCACAAAGTCGATGCACCTTCCGGTACTGCACTGAAAATGGGTGAGGTCATTGCTGATGCGCTGGGCCGTGACTTGAATGAGGTCGGCGTGTTTTCGCGTGAAGGCGTGACCGGCGAACGTGACCCTTCTTCTATCGGTTTCGCCACGATCCGCGGCGGTGATATTGTCGGTGACCATACCGTATTGTTTGCCGGAATTGGCGAGCGCGTTGAAATTACGCATAAATCGTCCAGCAGGGTTACCTATGCCCACGGAAGTTTGCGTGCTGCGCGTTTTCTGGCCGACAAAACTACCGGTCTGTACGACATGTTTGATGTCCTTGGACTTAAATAATATTTTAATATTTTTGAATGGTATTGACGCTCGCCTGTGTATCCAGAGAATCGCGTCCCTGTTTCCGGGGTTCGATTTGCGATCTCTGCTAACCAGGCGTGAAGTCGTTGCGGCATTTATCCTGATTGTTCTTATTGTGCAATGTTATTTTGCCAGTGTTTGAAGATCTCAATGCACACTTTTTCTACCCAAATGTCATAAAAAAACAGGCCGGGTTTGTCCTGTTGCCTATTTTTACTCAGCTTTGAAGCAGTTATAATCAAAAATTTTTGAAATTTCGTACAATTTATTCGTATTTGCCACTATCGAGTCCTCATGCAAGAAAAATATATTCCGTCAGAAGTTGAACAATCCGCGCAGCAGCATTGGAAGCAGATTGATGCCTACAAAACGGTAGAAAATGATCCGCGTTTCCCGAAAGGCAAATATTTTGCCTGCTCCATGTTGCCTTATCCTTCTGGTAAGTTGCATATGGGTCATGTGCGCAACTATACGATTAACGATATGCTGGCGCGTCAGTTGCGCATGAAGGGCTTTAACGTGCTCATGCCTATGGGCTGGGACGCTTTTGGCCTGCCGGCTGAAAATGCCGCGATTGCCTACAAAAAATCGCCTTCTGAGTGGACGTACGCCAATATTGAAGACATGAAGTCTCAAATGGAGCCACTAGGTCTCGGTTTTGACTGGAGCCGCGAAGTGGCAACCTGCGATCCTCA
>CANIFC010000029.1 GCA_947466695.1 Oxalobacteraceae bacterium
CCGGCTTTGCCAGCTTCAACGGCACCATCCGTACCGAACTTAGCTACACCGTCGACGGCCGTCCTGGTTCGGTGCTGTTCGACATCATTTACTCACCCGAGGTGCCGGCTACCTGGACGGGGCCGATCCGCGAATCGTTAGAGGGTGGCGCGCTTAATTTTTACCTGAAAGCCAACGTGACCACGCCCGGGCGCTACGTCGTCAGCGGGCGGGTCGATGATGCCAAAGGCAAACCCTTTGCCCTGGTCACTTTTAACGACTTGCTCGGGCAGGGCAGTAATGAAATTCGTCTCACGGTGGTAGGGAAACTGTTACTGGACCAGCAGGCGACGTTGCCGCTCACGCTGCGCGATGTTGATGGCTATCTGCTCAAGGAAAATACCGATCCGGATCGTGCCCTGATGCAGCGCATCGAGGGGCCGGCCCACGTCACGAAAAATTATCCTTTGAAAAGTTTTTCAGATGCCGAGTGGCAAAGTGAAGAACGTTCACGTTATCTCACTGAGTACGGTAAAGACCTTGATGCCGCCAAGGCCGCCTTGGTGGAACTCGATCCGGCACAGGCGAGAATGCCTTTTCCGCAAAGCGAATGCAGCCAGTCCAAAAAGAGTTACTGACAAAGCGGACAATGGTAGCTGCAGCTGCAGCTTGGATGGAGCGTAGCGTTAAGCGGCGGCCTTTGCTGCCGTATCGCTTTTGATCAGTCCTGCCAGCAGCGTCAACTGCTCTTTTTGCATGGCGACCAGTTCGCTCCACTGGCCTTCGCGCAAGAGATCAATCTTCTCATGGAGCAGCATGATTTCAAGTTCCGCTTTCAGGTTCACTTCGTAATCGTGCCCTGCATCGAGCCGGTCTTTTTCTGCGTGGCGATTTTGCGACATCAGGATGATGGGAGCCTGGATCGAGGCCAGCATGGAGAGAAAAAGATTGAGCAGGATGTAGGGATACGGATCAAAACTTTTGTCGTGGCTGACCAGAATATACGAATTTAACGCCACCCAGACGAGCATGATGGCAGCAAAAATACCAATGAAGGTCCAGGACCCGCCGAAGTGCGCCACAGCATCAGCGGCACGCTGGCCCAGCGTGGTCTGGGTATCGAACTGGATCGAGGTATTGCGGGCGATATGCTTGCGCCCCGCGATATGACGGGTCACTTTTTGGCTGCGTTCGTCCAGTTCTGCGTAAGGGATGCCCAGCAGTTTTTTGGCAATATCATCAAGTTTTTGCATCATGTCTCAGTGTCGGTTGGTAAGTTGTCGTCTTTGTTCGGGAGACCCCGGTGGAACAGCGGCGGGTGCGCGCGGCACGGGATCTGTGTGCCGACATGGTAGCGGCAGAAGCGCGCAGGTGCACGCATTTTATTGCCGTGAAAGTCGTGAGGCTCGCCGCCCAAGGTGCTCAGGTAGCGTGCTGGCGAGCAGGCCTTATTTTTCCCAGCCGGAAAACCGCACCTGCTCTACCAATACCATGTGAGGTACGGTCAGCGCCGCCAATCCGATAAAGACGAGTTGCATGACTGCCGATTCGATCGATACGTCGCGTAGGCTGAAGGCGGCGACAGTGAAAATAACGAGGGTTCCCAGCAAGGGAAGGGCGCTGGCCTTGATGAGCTGCGCTACCGGGGCGGAACCGGCATAGCGCCAGGTGCGCAGGATGTGGCGCGGACTGTGCATGGCGCAAAAGAAAATGACAAACGCCACCAGCGGGCTTGCCAGCAGCGCCAGTAGCGCTGTCGCCAGTAGTTCCAGTCCGGTGAGCCAGTCTTTTTTTGCACTGATCGCTGCGGCTATCAAGGTGCCGGCCAGCCATGGCCAGCTCATTGCATGCAGCCATTGCACCAAAGTGCTGGCAGCATCGGGTACGATCAAAAAGGCGAATAGCCGGCGCATTTCCTGTTCATGCAACAGGGCAGGCAAGACGAGGATGGCGCCACCGTAAAGCAGGCGTGACAGAATTGGCGTGCCAATGACCGGATCACCTGAAAAATGGAGTGCCGATACCACTAAAAATCCAGTCATGAACAGGGCTGGCGCCACTTTCCAGAGCAATGCCACGAGCGCCATCAGAGCCAGGTAGGCGAGGGTGAAAGCGCACCATCCGGCCACGCCGCGTACATCGTGCAGCCGCTGGGCAAACACGGTGTCAAGCGCACCGTGCGGTACGCCCAGCAAGACGATCAGGATAGCCAGCGGGATCAGGAATGTGTTCCCGGCAGTGTCCAGAAACAAGCTGGCGAGCGCGCACACCATTGCCAGCACACTGAAGAGGAGCCCTTGCAAACGTAGCGCATTCATGGGGCGAGCGTAGAAAGATAGTGCTTCGTGACGCGCCTGAGGGCTGCGGGAATCTGGCGCAGAAAAGGTGCGGCGGGTAAGGCGGCGACGATTGCCGCATAGTCGGCGATGGTGGCACGCTCATTGAGGAAGCGGATGAGGCTGGCGCTGTCCACCCGACTAAACAGGCGCAGGAATAACTGCGGGGCAAGTGCCGGATACGAGCGCAGCACTGACAGGAACAGGTGGTCCATGGCGCGCAATACTAGCGGATCAGGCCGGTGAGCAAGCGGAAGTTGTCCCTTGCCGATCTGTCCGGCGCAGCTTGCGGCCCACTGCTGGAGTCGCTGGAAGGCATAGCCCGTTGCTGGCCGGGCGCCACCTTGCATCAGGCCAGCATGAACATAACTGGGATCTTTTTTTATTTCCGGCGTGCGCCCGGGGCGATTGCCCATCGGCAAAACACCGTGCTCCGAACGTCCGCAGTGAAAGGCGGCTCCCTTGAGACGCTTGGCAATGGCCGCTTCCAAGACAGCTTTCAAGGCCTCCGGTGGCAGTGGAACCGGCCCGAACTGAGTCACTTCGACCAGTGCGTGGCGCTCTGAGAACGGCAACACGTACGTAAATAAGATGCGCGAGGGATCGCTCTGGTCGAAGTCCATCAGCTCGACGCATGCCGGGTCGAAGCAGTCACTGTCACAGACGATTTCGTGACCGTAAAAAGATTGCCACAGGGTCGCGGCGCCGGCTTTTGGCAGAGGTCCCGGGCGCGTGTCGACCACCATGCCGGTCTCGCACACGCCGCGCCAGGAACTCAGTTGCCACTTGCTGCCAACGCGCCGGGGCGGGCTGGTCAGGGCGGTTTTCATCACCAGTGTGATGGCGCTGGTTTGCTCGATCACCGCTATCGCCTCGGCATAAAAGGCTGCTGCCGGAATCATGTGGTAAGGCGTCGCGGCACACTGCAGTGTCGTTTGTCCTGCCCCGGCGCGTAGTGAGATCTGTTGCCATTTTTTTTTCGCCAGATGCTGCATCGGGGTCCTTGTGTCGCCCCAGAAACACCAGGTCCGGTCATTGGTGTAGACGGCGCGTTGTTCAATGATGAGCGTACGCGGGCAGCGGCTGCCTAGCTCGGCAAGGCGTAGTGCCAGGCTGAGTCCGGCGCAACCTCCACCGAGGATGATCAGGTCATAGTGTGCGGTCATGGTGTGCGGTCATACCGGCGCTCGGCCTGTGGCACTGCGTAGGGCAGGTCGGCGAAGGCATTGTGCAGCGCCCTCTCATGCGGCACTTGCTGCTGCGCTTTGGTGCCACGGCGCAATGCCGGGTTACTGACCAGTTCAAGCAGGGCTTGCGCCGTGAGGACTGCCTTGGTACCGGACGGCACGACTGCCCGTTGCTGCCAGTAGGCAAAGCCGGTGTTACGCAAACGGCTGCCGATGGCGCCGTAGACCCGTGCCGCTACCAGGATTGCCCCGCGGGCCTTAAAAGGCAGGTAATGCAAGCCCAGTTCGCCGCTGTGATAATAGCGCCCGGCCAATGCCAGCAAGTCGGCGATGCCTTGGCGCAGCAGCGGTTGCAGTGCAGCATCGGGATCAATCAGGTCGTACGGTGTGAGTTCGCCTATTCTTGACGCCGGCAGATAGCGTCGCCCTAACGTAGCGTCATGGGCGACATCACGGCAGATATTGGTCAGTTGCATGGCGACACCAAGATCAACGGCATGCCTTAGCGCGGCTTCGTCGCGTACGTCCAGCACCTGGCACATCATCAGACCTACTGTGCCGGCCACTCGGTAGCAGTAGCGCAGCAAGGCGGTATCGTCCGGCATCAGCACCGTCTCAAGGTCGGAAGCAACGCCCTTGATCAGTTCCAGCATGAGCGCGGGGTCAATGTGGCATTCCTGTATCAGCGCCAGCGCATCAATCACCGCCGGGTCATCCGACTGACCAGTGATCAGCGCAGTGCTGAGTTCTGATAACTTAGCCCGCGCCAGAACGGCAGAAGGCGCTTCGTCGGCCAGGTCATCGATGTAGCGGCAAAAACCGTACAGGCGGGTGGCGCGATCGGCATGCACTTTACCGAGCAGATAACGGGCCCAATGAAAGCTGCGCCCTTTCGTGCGCAGTAAGCTGTCAGCGTTGGCCAGGGCCAGTTGCGCTCCGGATGCGGTCTGTACGCTCATGCCGAAAGTGCTGCCGTACCGGTTGCAGAAGTGCGTCCGGCGGCCAGCTCAGTGGCAGTCTGAGTGGCAGTCTGAGTGGCAGCCTGAGTGGCAGCCGGACTGGCCGGCAGCAGAGGAGGGCTGAGCGCCGGGATGAGTGCATCAACGACCTTGGCCGAGCAAAGTACGCCTGGAAGTCCGGCGCCCGGGTGGGTACCCGCACCGGTCAGGTAGAGATTGCGGATGCCCTCCGCTTTGTTATGGAAGCGGAACCAGGCCGATTGCCGGAACAGTGGCGCCACTGAAAAACCGGCACCATGCACACTGAGGTAATCGTTCTTGAAATTCTCCGGAGTCATGAAAAAATCTGCCGTGATGGTTTCTTGCAAGCCCGGCAGCAAGCTGGCACCGAGCGCGGCAACAATCCGGTCGCGCAGGCGCGGGCCTTCCTTGTTCCAGTCGATCTTGCCCTGTAGATTGGGTACCGGGCACAAGACGTAGAAACTATCGCAGCCCTCCGGCGCGAAGCTGGGATCGGTTGCTGTCGGACGGTGCAGATACAGTGAAAAGTCCTCTGACAGGATCTTGCGGTCAAAGATATCCTTGAGCAATTCGCGGTAACGCGGTCCCATCGAGATGGTGTGATGCGCCACCTCGGGATAAATGCGTGTAGTGCCAAAATACAGGACAAACAAGCCCATCGAATAATGCGCTGCCGCCAGTTTCAGGCGCGCTGAGCGGGCCTGCTGGGCGGGCTTGATCATGGCGCCATATAGGTGTGCTGCATCGGCATTGGACACGACCACGTCGGCAGCGACTACGTGTCCGTCTTCCAGTACTGCACCGGTGGCGTTGCCGTGCTCAATACGTACGGAACTGACCGTCGTGTTTAGTCTGATCTCGATACCGTGGCGCTGCATCAGCTGCGAGAGGGCAGCGGTGATCGCCGCCGTTCCGCCCATGGCAAAGTGGACGCCATAGGCGCGCTCCAGAAAATGGATCAGGCCATAGATGCTGGTGGTGTCAAAGGGATTTCCACCCACCAGCAGCGGTTGTATCGAAAACGCCTGGCGCAGCTTGGGGTGTGTCAGATAACGTGAAACCAGGCCCCAGACGGTCTGGTAACTACCCAGCCCGATCAGGCGTGGAATTTGTCTGAGCATGGTCATGAAACGGTCGAAAGGCTGACTCGACAGCTCGGTAAAGCCCACGGCAAAAATACGTTTTGAATGTTCCAGCAAGGCGAGGTAACCGGCGCAGTCGCGCGGTTCTATCCGGGCGATCTCGGCCAGGGTCTGTTCCAGTGTGCCGCCATAATCAAAGGTGTCACCATCATCAAACCGAAACCGGTACCAGGGTGTCAGCGGCACCAGGGTCACGTGGTCAGCGAGCTTCTCCCCGAACAGGGCAAACAGTTCTTCAAAGAGAAATGGTGCGGTGATGACGGTTGGTCCGGCGTCGTGGCGAAAGCCGTCACGTTCAAATATTTGGGCCCGGCCACCAATGGCGTTGCCGCGATCCAGCAGGGTGACGCGGTAGCCTTTGGCGCGCAGGCGCAGGGCGGCGGCGATACCACCGAAACCGGCACCTATGACGATGCCATGCGGGGCCAGTGTAGTGGCCGTTGTCATAAACGCGCTGACAGGTGCTGCACCAGTTGCAATAGCAGCGCGCCGCAGTCATTGGGTAACTGCTGAGCTGCCTCTCTGGCGATGGCGAAGTGCTGCTGCGCCAGCCGGTAAGCCCCGGCGCGGATATTGGTCGTCCTGTCTGCTTTTTCCAATAGCAGCAAAATATTGAAGGCGTTTTGCTCTTTGTCCGCACTGGAATCATTATCAAGATCGTCGATGTCATCAATGATCTGGTAACCGACGGCAAAGCTGTCCGCTGCGCGCCGTGCAACAGCGAGAAACTGTTCAAAGCCGGCAGCGATCATCACGAGCTCCGTGGGCAGGCTCAGCAAGGCCCCTGATTTGGCCATAGCCACTTGTTCGTAATAGGCAATCGTCTGTTTTTGGCGCGATGTTCCTGCCAGGTCCATGCACTGGCCATGGATGGCGGTGCCGGTTCGCGCCAGCATGAGTGCCAATAATTGCGGTAACCGCCTGAGGTCGCGAATGCAAGCGAGCCGGCCATAAGCGGCGGCGAGCATCAGGTCACCGGCGCAGATGGCTGTATTGGCGCCGAACGCCGACCAGACTGATGCGATACCGTGACGTGATACGTCCTGATCCTGCAGGTCGTCGTGGATCAGGGAGGCGTTATGCAGCAGTTCTGCGCACACAGCCAGGGTCACGATATCGGCCCTATTAAGTTGTAATGCCAGTCCGGCATGAATGGCAAGTCTGGCGCGGACGCGCTGACCACCGGAGCGCAGGTGATAGACGATGGCGTTGGCGGCATCGGAATTGATTTTGCCATCATCCGTGGCGATCGCCTGAAACAAGCCATGCTCCACGGCGACCAGTAGCTCGACGGCGGCTTCAACGGTGTCTTTAATTATATCGATCTGGTCGATTGCACCGGTCGCAGTCTCGCATGAAACGGCGACGGGGCAAGCGGTCTCGCTCCTGCTGGTGACTGGCGTTGTGTACGCACCCATGAGTGAGCTCCTGGCAAGAAAATAAGTCCACCGGAATTGTGGGTTCCGGTGGATCAGGGGCTAGCGCATCAAGCGTGGGCTTCGGCTTCGGATTTGCGTACGGCGATCATGTAGATCAACACGCCGAACATCGCCTTGGCCACGATATCGGCAATGGTGTATCCCACTTGTACTGCGGTTGTCGCCGCACCACCAGTAAAGCCTATCATCGGAAAGACGAACACGACCGGATAGAAACACCACGAAATAACGGTCACCCAGCGTGCGGTACTGATCAGGCCACGTGCTGATGCAGGTTGTGAGTCAATCGATTTTTTGAGACCGAAGAACAGGTCATAGACGATGATAAGGAAAGGAATCATCGCAAGCGACCACCACAACCAGCGGGTGCCACCGTCTCCGGAGATTTCACCTGGATAGCCAAGGATGACCATGAGCGCTGCCAGTAGGCCTAGCTTGGTTCCCTTTGCCATGGTTTCTGCCGGCGACAAACGCATGACCAAAATAAGCTCAATGAGCAGCAGCGGTACTGTGAGTAACCAGTCTACATAACGATAAGCGTCATTGAACTTGACGCCGGTTGCCTGTACCTGACCAGCCACGACGGTAAAAGAAGCTTCCCACGAAGCGAAAATACGTACGTAGTGGTACATGGCGATTAAGGTAACCAGTCCTGTAATGGTAAGTGCCGTGCGATAAGCGGGACTCACTTGCGAGCGACCGAGAAAGAAAAATACCGTTGCAGCTCCCATGACTGCGATGGCGAATGAAAATGCGTTGTATACCAGCTCGAACTGGCCTAATGAGATTACGTCCACGTTTGCTCCAATTATTGTGATGTTAATTGTTAACTGTTTGAATCGCCATAACAGGCCGGACTTAAGCTACATGAACTCTCCGGTCTGCATCAAGACTGCGACTTGCAGGTCGTTTGGGTGCTGCACTCATTGCTGTTCTCATCACTGCACTTATTGATACGCTCACTTTTTTACACGGCCTCCTCGGCTTTGGCACTAGCCTCAGCGTTGGCAATGAATCGCATGATTCCCGCCGAATATTTTCTATCCAGGCACACAGTACCCTTGAGCGCATCTTTTACTAACTGCACGGTCATGAGCGTATCCATCAGCTCTGGTGACGCATCGAGTTCGTCGATTGCAGCCTTAAATGCAGCGTCGTCAATTTCATCATCGAGCAGCCCGAGTACGCGCTGTGTACTGTCGATGTCAAGTGCAGAACTCAAAAAAACCTTTCAGAAATAGCCTTGTCTACAAATGGACGTATGTCTGATCCAATAGTTGCACGGGCGCGAAAAATAAGTGAACGGACGGTATTGAGCGGTAATAGCAGCCGCTCCGCGATCTCCTGATAGGACAGGTCATCCATCTCGCGCAATAGAAAAGCGTCGCGCATACGCGGCGATAAATTGGCAATCGAAAGTTCGATGCCGGCCACGAGCTGAAGCCCCGACAGGTACTCATCCGGGCCCGAGGCAAAACCGTCACGCGCTGCAGTTTCCTGTGCGCTTGTCGTCGCGATCAGTTCATCAAGAGGCATGAAATTATCGGCGTGAACGTGACCGTCCCTGAAGTAAGAGTTGGTCAAATTGCGTGCAATGGTATAGAGCCAGGTCGAGAAGGCGCTTTCAAAACGAAAATTGGGCAGGCTGCGGTAGGCCCGTAAAAAGGTCTCTTGCGTCAGCTCCTCGGCTACCGCGTGATGACGGATAGAGGCATTGATCAGCGCGGCGACGCGGCGTTGATATTTGGTAACCAGTATTTCAAAGCAGCGCAGGTCGCCAGTACAGAAACGTCGAATCAGCAAGTCGTCTACCTTGCTTTGTGGGGAAGGTTCCGGCCTGATGAATGCTTCTGGCAGTTCAGGCGTTCTCTCTATGCCGGAAAGGGTCATGATCCGGTAGAGTAAGGAAAGCTTGTGAAATTTTTATACATTTCAGAATGATAAGCCTTTTTCAACAACTTTTTTATAATAATTAAATTTTTTGAGTAAATTTAAGAAATTTTTTTAAAAGCAATATAAAGGCAGGCCGTTGGAATTGATCTGCCTCCTTGCTTGCCAGACCTTTGAAGCAGATATCCGTACAAGGCGAGAAGGAGGGGGTGGTAGTTTGAATGGTCTGGCAAATAAGCCGGACGTAATACCTGGCAAGAATAGGGCTGACATCGCTCATGTGCGATACGGATAAGGACCTACTAAGGGCTGGCAAGATAAAGCTGTACTGCTTCATGCCAGCGGGTCCGGTAGATTTTGAACGGCGTGCGTGTGTACCGATATCCATCTCTTTACCGAGCTTGTAATACCACACGCGTGTTGATTAATTGACGCCTCAGGACTTACTTTGTAGTTGCGATTTACCAGACGATATTTTTACGGGTTTTTAGCCGGCGTTTGCTGCTGTGCATTTTTTCTATTTATCCGGGAGATTTTTTATATCTTCGACAATTAAAATAATGTTTGTGATAACGAATTCGTCTCGAAATACCTCGGTTAGATCGCTTAAATTTGCTACTCGTTATCTATTTCTGACGCAATAATTAATTGGTAGTAAGATCAAATTTCTTGCTTTAATTCCTTTTTATTCGCTTACTTACCCCTCATTCTCGCTTGAAGGAATCTCCATGAATTCGTTAAAAACCAGGCTGATAGCAGTCATCGCTCTTTTGGTGACCGTGTGCACTGTGTTGTTGACCGTCGGAAGTTATGTGAGGATGAAGTCGCAGATCGAGACTGACCTGAACAACGAAATGCGCGGCGTCGCGGCAGGTTATAACGCGATGTTTGGCAATTGGATACAAAGTAATCTGGCAATCGTTGAAAGCTTGGCGCAAGGACTGGGAAACGGGGCAGATTTAACGTCTAGCCTGACCATGATGCGTACCGGTGGAAATTTTCTCAGCGTCTATCAAGGACAGCCTGATAAAGTGTTCATTAACATTCCGTCCGATCCACCTCCTGCTGGTTTTGATCCAACAGTCCGGCCTTGGTATAAAGATGCGCTGGAGGCAAAAAAACCTATTATCACGCTACCTTATATGGGAGTGGCACCTCCCGGATTAATGATCACTTTCGCGGCTCCGGTAAAAGGCGGCGAGGGTGGAGTGGTTGGCGCTGACGTTTTTCTGACAAAAATTGCCGAGCAAATTCTGAACATTAAACTCGCTGGTGGCGGATACGCCTTTTTGCTTGATAAAACTGGCCAGGTACTGGCGCATTCAGACGCATCGAAGGTACTCAAGCCAGCCAAGGAAATTTCGGGCGCGCTGGCGCTGGAGAATTTGACGAACCTCACTCAGCAAAAAGATCCTGTCGTGACCGACGTTGGTGGTAAGCCTCACTTTTTATTGCTGCAAAAAATATCGGGTTCTGAGATTTATTTGGCACTTGTGATCGATAAGAAAAACGCTCTTGAGGCGCTTGATCAGTTACTGATCATGTCTATCGTTGTGTTGCTTGTGATGCTGGCGATATTGCTGCCTTTGTCGACGTGGTTGGTGGGGCGTATGCTGAGCGGCTTGCGTCGCGTGCGGGATGCGATGTCGGAAATTGCTCAAGGTGGCGGCGATTTGAGCCGTCACATCGACGTAGATGGTCAGGATGAAGTGGCACAGACAGCGCACGCATTTAATCAATTTCTTGAGCAATTACGCGTAATGGTAGTGGACGTACGCAGCGCTACTGACTCAATCGCGATAGGCGCATCGGAAATCGCGAGCGGGAATATGGATTTATCCGGCCGTACTGAGCAGCAAGCTTCCTCTCTGGAGCAAACTTCGGCCAGCATGGAGGAGTTAACCGCTGCGGTGAAGAACAACGCAGCGAACGCCAGAGAGGCAAATAAAATGGCGTTGAACGCGTCAGGGGTAGCAACGCAAGGTGGCGAAGTCGTCGGACGTGTTGTCGACACGATGCAGGGGATTACTGATAGCTCCAGAAAAATCGTCGATATCATTAGCGTCATTGAGGGCATCGCATTTCAGACCAATATTTTGGCCTTAAATGCAGCGGTTGAAGCGGCAAGAGCTGGTGAGCAAGGTCGTGGATTTGCTGTGGTTGCCAGTGAGGTGCGTACCCTGGCGCAGCGTAGTGCCGCAGCGGCGCAAGAGATTAAAACCCTGATTGAGGATTCCGTCAGCAAGGTCAGTGAAGGTTCGGTCTTGGTCGATAAGGCAGGTGAATCGATGTCAAATATTGTGCAGGCGGTAAAACAGGTTGCCGAGATCATCAATGAGATTACGAACGCTTCTGCAGAGCAAAGCGATGGTATTGGGCAAGTTAATCTGGCATTGGCACATATGGATGAAGCAACGCAGCAAAATTCAGCCTTGGTCGAAGAGGCAGCCGCGGCCGCTGGTTCTTTGGAAGAGCAAGTCCATCTGCTGAAAACAGCTATGTCCGCTTTCAGGGTTGAGGCGCAAAGTGGTTTGAGAGCAAGGCCTGCGGCGAGCGTCAAACGTGCCAATAAGCCCGCCTTATCCTACGGAGAAGAATGAGAATAAGTCGGCGCGACTTTGATGGGGTTCGGCTGCAGCTCCAGAGATTTAAGTGATGGCATATGAAATAAAAAGCGGCACTTGAGACCGCCCTCCCTAGAAAAAAGGTGTGCGTTTTTTATTTATTGTTTTTTATAATTCAAGTGTGTACATTTAATCTGTAGTTTTGGTCATATGCGGTTGCAAACTGCATATGACTAAAACTGCAGGGCCCAGGTTAAAAATATGGTGACCGACATTAAATCGTCAGCCGAAACGATTAAAGTGGCAAGTAGTGAAATTGCAATAGGAAATTCTGATCTATCTCGTCGAACCGAAACACAGGCGTCTAGTTTGCAAGAGACCGCCAGTTCAATGGAAACGTTGACAGAAACAGTAAATAAAAATTCAAACAGCGCTCAACAGGCCAATAGCTTAGTCAATACGGCATCAGAAGTTGCCATTAAGGGCGGCGATGTTGTGATGCAAGTTGTTTCAACAATGGATGATATCAATCAGTCCTCAAAGAAGATTGTCGAGATCATTACCGTGATTGATGGAATTGCTTTTCAAACTAACATTTTGGCCTTGAATGCAGCAGTAGAAGCGGCTCGCGCAGGAACTCAAGGCAGGGGTTTTGCCGTTGTTGCCGCCGAAGTGAGAAATTTGGCACAACGTAGTGCTGCCGCTGCAAAAGAAATTAAGACCCTGATTGGTGATTCCGTTGACAAAGTTAGCGCTGGTTCGGTACTTGTTGACCAGGCTGGCCAAACTATGAATGAAATTGTTGCGTCAGTTAAGCGCGTCAGTGACATCATGAAAGAAATTGCAGCGGCAAGTCAGCAGCAAAGCATAGGAATTAACGAGGTCAGCATAGCGGTCGGTGCGATGGACGACTTGACGCAGCAAAACTCGGCACTACTGGAACAAGCTGCAGCTGCTGCGGAGTCGCTTGAAGACCAGGCGGACCATCTTGCTCAGGCACTAGACGTATTTAAACTGCCCGAAGATACTCTGGGTGCCGATGGCACTGGCTGAAACGTCTTTGTCGTCTGGAAGAAACGAGCCGGCAGGCAAGAGTGGAATATCAACAAGGTTTGACCAAATACGGCGTTTATCACTTTGAGGTTTGGAATACTATTTACAGCACAAATATAGTTGATTTACGCACCGCTTCAAAAAAGTGAAGCAATGTGCAATACAACTATATTTCCAATTTTCCGTTATTTTTGCGTGCGGTTTCGGGCAATATTTTCGTGCAGCGACTTGTTTCAAGGCAGGATTTGCTCAATGTGCTTGCGTCCGAACAGCCATGTCCTGACCTTGCCATTGTTGGTGAGATTGACGGTATTGGACTGGTCATGCAAGACGTCGATCAGCATGCTGTTGTGAATCAAAGCGCCTTTCTGGACGGCTGCTGCGCTGCTTTCCTGATAGACAATGACACTTTCGGCGTCTACCTTGATGCCTATCCATTGTAGTTGCAGGCGCCGGCCGCCAGGTGCTGCGAGGTAGAATTGCTGCTCAATGTACTGGCGCAACAGGCGTTCGTCTTCTGCCCCGGCCATGTCGAAACGGCGCTGGTGGCGCTGCGTCAGCAAGGCTTCCACGTCATGCGCCATCAGGGTGTGGATGATTTCGGTATTGCCGGTGCGCGCATTCACACTGATGTCGGTGATCGCCGCATGAAAGCGGTGTGCCGCCGCTGCAGTGCACAGGCATAGCAGGGCGGTGCCTAGCCAGAGCCGGAAAGCTGCCTTTGTTTTCAGGCTCTTTCTCGGCATCAGCATCAAGCTTTTCATGTTCACCGTTGCCACTAGTCGTCCTGTTCCCTGTTAGAAGGCATCTCTTTTGAGGTCCCTTTTGCATTGCGTTCCGCCTTGGTCTTCAGGGGGGTCTTGAAGTCGTTCATGAGATTGTTCTTGTTGCGGTCAGTCTTGTATAGTTCCAGGCGCGATGGCGTAATCTTGCGTGGCCAGGCGTTGTTGCTGGTGTCGATATCGGCGGTTTCCCAAAACGGGTCTTGTGTCAGGCTGACCATGGGCGCGTCGGTGACAATGAGTTTGGTGATTTTTTTAGGTGAGTAACGCCACACTTCCGCGGGGATACGCTCGACATATTTTTTGCCGTCCTTGAGTTCGATTTCCAGGATCAGGGGCATGACCAGACCGCCCAGATTGGAAAAATCGACCAGATACAGATGCTTGCCTTGTGCCAGCAAGGCTTTTTCCCATGCATCGAGCTTATCAATGGATTCGTTGTAGGTATTGCGATCCTTGTTGGTGACAGTGAAATCGTCGTGCTCGTTATAAAAGTCTTTCAACTCGGGATGGGCATCGACACGGCGCGGTATCCCCTTGTTACGTAGTTCGGTGACAGAGACCGGCTCGGCATCGCGCCGGGCTTTTTTCCAGGCCATTTCTGTGACAGGATTTTTGCTCGAGACGCCGTATTCGGTGATGCCGTCTATGCTGATATCGACTGCATCAGTGGTGTAAAACCAGCCGCGCCAGAACCAGTCAAGATCGGTGCCGGAAGCATCTTCCATGGTGCGGAAAAAATCGGCCGGGGTAGGGCGCTTGAATTTCCAGCGTTGCGCATATTCGCGGAAAGCGAAATCGAACAGCTCACGACCCAATATGGTTTCGCGCAGGATGTTGAGGGCGGCGGCCGGCTTGGCGTAGGCGTTGTTGCCAAACTGCAGCAGCGATTCCGAGTTCGTCATGATCGCGACCTGATTACGGCTTTTCATGTAATCGACGATGGCGCGTGGCTCACCGCGTGAGCGCGGATAATTTTCTTCCCAGGCCTGTTCTGCCAGATACTGGACAAAGGTGTTGAGCCCTTCGTCCATCCAGGTCCATTGCCGTTCGTCCGAGTTGATAATCATCGGGTAATAGTTGTGCCCGACCTCGTGGATGATGACACCGATCAGGCCGTATTTGCTACGTTTGGAGTAAGTCAGCTCACCGGTTTTTTTATCCTTGACCGGGCGCGGGCCGTTGAAGGAGATCATCGGGTATTCCATGCCGCCAACCGGGCCGTTGACCGACAACGCGGTCGGATACGGATAGTCGAAGCTGTATTTGTTGTACTGCTCGATGGTGTGGACGATGGCCTGGGTTGAATACTTTTCCCACAGTGGGTTACCTTCCTTCGGATAGAACGACATCGCCATGACATCAGTAGCCCCTTTCTTATAACCCTGCGCATCCCAGATGAACTTGCGCGATGACGCCCAGGCAAAGTCGCGTACGTTGGTCGCTTTAAAATGCCAGGTCTTGCTCTCTGTGCTGCGTATTTTTTCGGCCGCTTCGGCTTCTTTCTGGGTGACGATGATGACCGGCTTTGTCGCCGTGCGGGCGCGGGCCAGGCGCTCGCGCTGGACTGCGCTGAGCACTGCCTCCGGATTTTGCAGCTCACCGGTTGCGGCAACGATATGGTCGGCCGGCACCGTCATCGAGATGTCGTAGTCGCCAAACTCAAGCGTGAATTCACCGGCGCCAAGGAACTGCTTGTGTTGCCAGCCGGTGATGTCGTAGTAGGCCGCCATCCGCGGGAACCATTGGGCGATTTCAAACAGGTCGTTCTTGTCCTCGTCAAAGGTTTCGTAACCGGAACGCCCACCCAGCACTTTTTGCTCATTGATGTTGTACTGCCACTCGATATGAAAAACCAGTTGCGCGCCGGGCTTCATCGCTTGCGGCAGGTCGATCCGCATCATGGTCTTGTTGATGACAAACTTGAGTGGCTCGCCAGCGGCACCGGTAACACTTTTGATGTGAAAGCCTCCCTCGAAAGTACGACTTTCAAGGATGCTGCGCAAGCCCTCAAATTTCATGCCGTCTTCTTCGCCACGGGCTTTGGCCCAGCCATCGCGCGAGGCGACGGTCGCGCTCGTACGTGCATCCGAGCCCGGTTGGTAGATGTTCTGGTCTAGCTGCAACCACAGGTAGTTGAGGCTGTCGGGTGAATTGTTGTGATAGGTAATGGTACCGGCGGCGCTGATGGCACGCTTCTTTTCATCGAGCGTGGCGCGGATTTGATAGTCGGCACGCTGCTGCCAGTAGGCATGACCCGGTGCACCTGAGGCGGTGCGGATCGTCGTGGCGCCGGGCAGCAATTCGTCAAGCTGGCGGAATTTATCGTCGAAAGGCTCTGCAGCAAAAGCGGACACGGAAAAGAAAAGTGCCACCAGGCTGATCGGTAAGCATCGCATAGTTACCCATTATTTATGTTGAAATTTATACAGGTATTCTAATGGGCAATGTTGTTCTGTGCGTAATATGATGAAAAATAAATGATGGTGAGTCTGTTCGCTGCCAATTAATTCACAGCATTCCAGGATGGTTTCGATGCTTGTAATTTTTTTGTGCGCTCGTTTGCAAGCTCGTTTGGCTGGCCGGTTTTCAGCAATATGGTGAGTGTTCTCAATCTTGAGGTCAAGGATGGCATTTTCTCCCATGGTCACGCCGGTTTCAGCCTCGGACGACAACGGGTTCAGAATGATTGACTACCTAAGGCTTCGCAACAGCACGGCATAACCCATAATCTGAGCGCCATTTTCTGAACGTAAGGGCCCGCGTTCTGACTCCAGGAGTATAAAACCTGCGTTGCTGGCAAGGCGTTGCAAATAAGGGTGCGAGTGGGCGTAGCGGTTTGATGCTTGCAAGGTGAAATCGCCTTCGTCGCAGGCCTCTACCGAAAAGCACGCGTAACCGTTTGGACGCAGGCACTGCTGCATCTGGGCAAACACGGGTGCCAGATCACCAAAGTAGACGAACACGTCCGCTGCCACGACCAGATCGAATTGCTTGGTTTGTCCAGCGAGAAAATCGCCGATATCCGCGCATTCAAGCTGATCATATAATTGGCCCTGATGTGCCTGGGCGAGCATTTTTTCAGATAGGTCAACGCCAGTGAGGGTGCGCGAATAAGGTCGCAGATAGGGGCCGCACAGTCCGGTACCGCAGCCGAGATCAAGGGTGTCGATACGCGTTTTATTTTCTGTGTTT
The DNA here is from genome assembly GCA_947466695.1 of Oxalobacteraceae bacterium. Lineage (GTDB taxonomy): Bacteria > Pseudomonadota > Gammaproteobacteria > Burkholderiales > Burkholderiaceae_D > Undibacterium. Next base: position 16,548 of record CANIFC010000029.1, read on the forward strand.
TCGTTTTTCTGTTGATTGACGTGGCGAGGAACAGCTAGCCACTTGCGGATGATGTTGTCCAGAATGGCGGGTGTCCGGTAGTCAAGCACCTCTAACAGATGCTGGTCGAAATGACCGGCATACTGGTCAAACAGTTCTTTCACGTAAGTCGCTGGCGCTGCTGCGGGCGCATCGCCAGCGCCTAGCGCAGCTAGTGCAAAGGACAATTGTGAGCTATTGCCTCCGAGCGAGAGTGCCATGCGATACGCCGCAATGGCGTCTTCAGTACGACCCAGAGCGCGCAGCAGGTTGCCGCGGAACTGATGGGCTTCCGGATAGGTGTGCCTGAGCGCAATCGCCTGGTCATAGCTTTGTAGTGCAGCGTCATGATCGTTGCGTTTTTTTAATGCGGTACCGCGCCAGCAGTAGGCCTCTGCGCTGCCTGCATTGGCATCAATTGCGCGGTCGTAGCTAGTGATGGCCTCGTCCAGCCGGTCGAGACTTTGCAAGGCGTTGGCGCGCGCGCAGAGTGCGTCTGCATAGTTGGCCCGGCCCAGTATTGCCTGGTCAGCGCTGATGAGTGACGCCGCTGATTGCCCGAGGTCCTGCAGCACGATGGCGCGGTTGCAGGACGCTTCCGGATACAGCGGGCGAATCGCCAAAGCGCGGTCATAGCTGGCAAGGGCTTCTTGCGTGCGCCCCAGATTGCGCAGGGCATTGCCGCGATTACTAAAGGCGAGGGCGTAATGGGGGTCAAGCCGGACTGCTACCTCATAGCTCGCCAGCGATTCTGCCGTAAGCCCGAGATCCTGCAAGGCGGCGCCAAGATTGCAGCGGGCACCGGCCTGCGCCGGGTTAATGCTGATGGCATGCGAAATCAGGCTGACGGCAAGTTCAGCCTGACCAAGTTGGCGGGCGATGACGCCCAGCAGATGCAAGGCATCGAACTCGTCCGGCGAGAGTTCAAGCACTTGCCGGTACAGAACCTGTGCCGCTTGCAGCTTGCCCTGCTGGTGCAGGCCGATAGCTTCTTTCAGGAGGGTGCTGACGTTTAACGGCTGTGACCGACTCATGGGAACCTTTTTAATCTGCGATGGCGCTTTTGTGTGTCAAAGACAGACGTTAATTACGTAGGTAAATGACGACTGTCGGAATTGCCGGTGTTAATTTAAGGGAGACGGTTGCGGGCTGTTGCGAAACGCGCTCCGCTCGTAGCCAAGGCTGACGGCCTTGTCGAGTATCCGGTTGAGTACCTCTGGCGGCAAGGTCGGTGTGCGCGACAATATCCAGCCATATTTTCTACCTGGCTCACCGACCAGCACCCATTGATAGTCGGCATCGAGATCAAGAATCCAGTAGTTGCCGTAGAAGGGCCGGAAGAAACTGACACGCAGTTTACTGTTGTTGGTACCTTCGACAATTTTTGCGACGCCGCTGGCCTGTTCCAGCGAGCCGTCAATTTTACGGCAGCGGTTGACGACCCGGATGACATCGCCATCGGCTGTGTACTGTGCCTGGGTGTCAGCCACGCACATTGATTGAAAACTGTTCGGGATGATCGCCACCTCGTACCATTTTCCCTGATAGCGCGCCAGGTCGACTGCGCTCACTGTGGCCATCGGTGCTTGAGGAGTTGTCTTGCAGGCGGAGAGCAGAAGACCCATCGCCAGACTGGCCGCAATGAGTGTGCTGCGTTGAAGAAATTGAATGGTATTCATGGGTTATCTTAAAAAAGGGGTGTGCCGGATCATAGTCGAAAGTAGTTTCACCAGCATATGATGACGTGAATCTGCTGCCATATCGGTGCGCCAGCGTACGCTGAGGGCACAATTTACATTGCCATCAGGCGATCCCTTCGGCGCGCAACCTGCGCCAGAGCGTCGTGCGGCTGATTCCCAGAAAGCCGGCCACGGCGAGTCGGTTCTGTCCGAAGCGTTGCATCAGTTCTGCCAGCGAGGCTGCGGGAGCTGGCGTGGTCGCAGCCGAGCTGGTGCTGGTGAGGTTGCTGACACCCGTCATGCTGGTGACACTGGTGACACTGGTCCGCGTTATTTCCGGCGTGATCCTGGCAACAAAACTCGGCGTGAGTGCCTGCAGCGGTTCGTCGGCTAAAAACAAGGCTAGCCGCTCCATCATATTACGCATTTCGCGGACATTGCCTGGCCAGTTGTAGCGGCGAAACAAGGTGCCGCAGGCCACCACCTCGGCATGCAGATTGGGCTGTGGCCGGGTTCCGATGGCCGCGAGCGCGTGTTTCAGGCACCATTCGGCCAGCGGGACGAGATCTTCCTGGCGCTCGCGCAAGGGGGGAATGGATAACCGCAGCACTGCCAGGCGGTAAAACAGGTCAGCCCGAAATTGCCCCTCGCGCATGCGTGCCTCCAGATCGCAATGGGTGGCGCTGATGATCCTGACGTCCACCGGAACCGGGCGTGTGCCGCCGACGCGTACCACTTCGCGCTCTTCAAGCACCCGCAGCAGGCGGGTTTGCAAGGCAAGCGGCATTTCGCCGATTTCATCAAGAAACAGGCTGCCACGGTGTGCCGTCTCGAATAAGCCGGCGTGGCCACCGCGGCGCGAGCCGGTAAAGGCGCCATCTTCATAGCCAAACAGTTCCGCTTCCAGCAGCGACCCGGTAATTGCACCGCAGTTGACGGCGACAAAGGGCTGGCGCGCCCGGCTACTTTCGCGATGGATGGCTTGCGCCGCCAGTTCCTTGCCGGTACCGGTTTCACCCTGCAGCAGGACGGTTGCCGGGGAACGGGCAAACAGCATGATGGAGCGGCGCAG
>CANIFC010000030.1 GCA_947466695.1 Oxalobacteraceae bacterium
AGTTTTCCGATGAATCGGCACTGCGGCGCCTGTGTGAACAGCAAGGGGTGACTGTACTTGAGGTCAGTTATGAGGACAGGGTGCGTCTCCACCTGCAAGTGAAACTCACTCAGTCGGAGCAATTTGAGCGCGACGCGTTTAATTTTCTGCGCGGCGACCTGATAAAAATAAACAGTTAATCGCACGTCTTATTTTTCTTATTTTTCTTATTCGTTTTATCCGTCATAGTCAAATGACTTAAGTCAATGAGCGACAAAAGATTACAGGGATACTCATTGCATTGAAGTACGCCACCGCCGCTCCGCTCACTCGCAATACTACTGGCGATGACAACAACGCTTACACTCGCTTACATCATAACCATTCAAATAGTTTTAGACTCATCCATCGCATTAACACGTCCGTCCTTAAAGTGGTTCCGTTTTTCTGCGAAAAAAATTATTTTTTTAAAAATTTATTTTTTCATATTATGAAAACTACTCCTCTTAAACCTCTCTGTTTCAGCACGATCCTTCTTTTTTTCTTAGCCTCATGCGGCGGAGGCGGAAGCAGTCCTTCGGTAGCGCAAACCTCGACCACTGCGGCTATGCTCCCCCCACTCCTCATTCCGCCGGGAACATTGCCACGCGTTATTTTACCCTCTGAAACAATACAAATTACTACTGTCAAAGTACAAAACCTGAGCGCTCTGCAAACCAGGGTGCCTGTCACTTTCGGGCATATCTTTGCCAAGGGCGATGTACCCGCAACGTATAGCGTCAGCGCACAACTTGCCGACGGATCCGTATTGCCGCTGCAAGTCGATATCAAGGCCACGCATGACGACGGATCATTGCGCCACGCGATCATCTCGGCAATCCTGCCGCAACTGGGGGCAAATGCCACCGAAACGATCAAGCTGCTTAAAAATAATCAGCTTAACCCGGCTGCCACGGCGAATACTCCGGCAGAGTTATTATCCGCAGGATTTACGGCAGGAATGAATATCGTCCTGAATGGACAGACCTACCGGGTATCGGTAGAGAACTTGCTCCAATCGGCCAAGTACAGCAACTGGCTCAACGGCGCCATCGTGAATGAATGGCTGGTTTCAGCACCGTTAAAAGATGCGCAAGGACTTGAACATCCCCATCTGACTGCGCGCTTTGCAATCCGCTCTTATACCGGGCAAAAAACGGCGAGAGTCGATGTGACCTTAGAAAATAACTGGGCCTACGAACCCGGTCCGCAAAATTTCACCTATGACACGCAAATACAGGTTGGTAACCAGACCGTTTATTCCAAGGCCGGATTAACGCACGCCCATCATGCCCGCTGGCGCAAACTGTTTTGGTGGGGCGCAGAACCGCAGGTTCACATCCAGCACAATACCGCATACCTGATTGCCTCTAAAGCGGTGCCTAATTACGATCAGAGCATCGTCTTTTCCGCCGCCTCCATCGCCCCCATCAAGGCAAAATTCACCGGTGCGGTAACGGAGCCTATGGGTAGTGGTATGGCGCAACCGTATATGCCAACAACTGGCGGGCGGCCAGACATCGGCTTAATGCCAGGTTGGGCGGTTACTTATTTACTGACGATGGATAAAGATGCAAAGTTCGCTACGCTGGGCACCGCCGATCTGGCGGGCAGCTGGTCCATGCATTACAGGGATAAAAATACCGACAGACCGGTCAGCCTGATTAATTATCCGTATATGACATTACTTGGCAATCCGGGTGACACCTACAATCCTGTAACAAAAAAATCAGAGCGCTTTCCGGTTTGCGGAGGTATCTGCACAAACATCAATGTTGCCGACTCAGCCCACGAACCTTCGTTCTCTTATCTGCCCTACCTTGTCACCGGCGATTACTACCATCTTGAAGAGTTGCAATTTTGGACAATGTATAACCTGTTCCAAAGTAACCCCGGCTACCGCGATAACATCAAGGGACTATTCAACAGAACTCAGGTACGTGGGCAGGCCTGGATTTTACGCAGCTTGGCAGATGCGGCTTACATCACGCCCGATAACGATGTACTGAAAAAGCAATTCCCCACTTTCTTATCCGACAATCTGGATTGGTATAACAATGCCTACAGCAATAACCCAAAAACAGACAATACGCTGGGGGCAATCTTCGATGGTGGCTCAACCGTTTATAACAGCGGACGCGGCATGTCTCCCTGGATGGATGATTTCTTCACTTCTGCGGCCGGACATACTCTTGAACTTGGTTACAGCAAAGCGGCACCATTACTTGCCTGGAAAGCGAAGTTTCCGATAGGCCGTATGACAGATCCTGGTTATTGCTGGATTCTGGGTGCCATTTACGCGCTCAACGTCAGGGATAGCGCGACCAGTCCCTACTACACCAGCTTCAAGGACGCCTATCTTGCCAGTAACGCGGCGACCTTGACCTCCTTACCCTGTGCCGGTACCGCAATGGCGGCAAACCTCGGCCTGAAAGTTGGCGAGATGACAGGTTATTCAAGCGAGGGGACGGGCTATCCGTCGAACATGCAACCCGCCCTCGCCTATAGCGTCGATTCAGGTATTGCCGGTGGTGCAAATGCCTGGCAGGTTTTCATCAAGCGCAGCGTCAAGCCTGATTATGCGAAAGGGCCACAATTTGCGATTATTCCCAGGTAAGCTCAATTGATTCACTATTGATTCACTATTGGATGCCCAATTAATTACTCAGTTAATTGGGCATCCTTGCCAAATAAAAAGATTTTAAAATAGCATAATCTTTTTACCACATCTCCACATATTTGTTTATAATTTATTACCAAAATAAAATACGGCTTAACTAAAAGTTTAAGTCGTGTTTCCTGTTTGCCTGTTTGCCTGCGATCTGATTAGCTGCGATCTGATTTTTTATCCTGCCTTTTTATGGCGAAGCCGTAGCGCGGTTGGCAGAAATTCGGTGTAACGATTTGAACAAAATAGAAAACTGATGCAACTATTGACCTTTAGTACCTTGTTCCCCAACGCTGAACGACCGGGCCACGGTATTTTTGTTGAAACCCGGCTACGTCATTTAATTGCCAGCGGTAAAGTAACTGCCCGCGTCGTCGCTCCAGTACCCTGGTTCCCGTCCGCACACCGCCGTTTTGGTACGTATGCCAGTTTCGCCAGGGTGCCTCTGCGCGAAACCCGCTTTGGCATGACAGTCGACCATCCGCGTTATTTTTTACCGCCCAAAGTGGGCATGCATATCGCTCCCGACATGCTGGTACTGGCCGCAAAACCGTGCATCGCCCGCATGATCGATGAAGGTTACGACTTCAATCTCATTGATGCCCATTATTTTTATCCCGACGGCGTTGCCGCCACCCGGCTGGGAAAGTATTTCAACAAGCCGGTCGTTATTACTGCACGGGGATCAGATATCACGCTGCTCCCGCAATATCCAAAGCCACGAAAAAAAATCCTCAAGGCCGCGTCCGAGGCCAATGGCGTCATCACGGTCTGTAATGCGCTCAAGGAAGAACTGGTGCGACTGGGTGTACCGGCGCAAAAAATTGTCTCGCTACGCAATGGGGTCGACCTGACGCTGTTTCAACCGATAGAACGGGAAAGCGCCCGGCAAGCTCTGGGACTGACGCAATTTACCCTGCTCACTGTCGGACATCTGGTGCCGGTCAAAGGGCACGAATTAATTATCCGCGCCCTGGGTATGCTGACGGATATGCGCTTGCTGATCGCCGGCGACGGCATTCTCAGGCAAACACTGGAAAATCTCGCCATTGAGCTGAAGGTCGCCGATCGCGTGCAATTTCTCGGCTCGGTCAGGCAAGACCAGCTAAAAACGTATTACGGGGCGGCCGATGTCATGGTATTGGCATCTGAGCGCGAAGGATGGGCCAACGTGCTGCTGGAATCAATGGCCTGCGGTACGCCCGTTGTGGCCAGCAAAGTATGGGGAACCCCCGAAGTTGTCGCCGCACCGGAAGCCGGTCTGCTGATGTCTGACCGCACACCAGAAGCGCTGGTCTCGGCGATACGCTTATTGCAAAATCAGTACCCGGACAGGGCCGCTACCCGGCGTTATGCAGAAAATTTCAGCTGGGATGCGACCACTACCGGGCAACTCGATTTATTTACCAGAGTTTTGCAAGAGTACCCGATAGAAACCGTTTGAAATGGAACGGGTTCAACAGAATGATCTACTGTCTTAACCGACCTACTACCAGAGTATTTTTTTCAAAAAATAATGGCCGCTATAAATAACGGCATAGGTTTATTAACGCGGATGAAAGATAAAAATATCAAGAACGTTCGGGATATTTTCATGACTGATGACCTATGCCTCAGAAGTACAACAGACACAGCGCAAGGAGATCCTGGCGTGCATAAGGAGAAAAAGTGGAAAGCGTACTTTGGGCAATCAATTTGGCCGCCGTGGTCTACCTCTGTTTTTGGGCTATCCGGCAAGATAAGCAAGACCCACACGAAAAAAATGGTGAGAAAAGCATCGTTAACGAGACAGATAACCAGGCCTGAGCATGCGTGACCTCTTCTTAATTGTCGTCCTCCCTTTTCTCGTCTATGCCATCTTCCAGCGCCCGTTTATCGGCCTTGGCCTGTGGATATGGACAGCACTGTTCAATCCTAACGGCTGGGTCTATGGCTTTGCTGCCGACCTGCGCTACAATTTTTTATTCGCAGGGCTCACGATTTTTGTTTATGTGCTGGCAAAGCAAAAGTCCAGTCTACGGCTTGGAAGCGTAGGGGGTCTGGTCATTTTCTTTTTCATCTGGACCACCTTGAGCACGATTTTTGGCCTGGCCGTACCAGAAGCGGCCTGGGAAATCTGGTCAAGATTTGCCAAAATCTTCGCCCTCTTCATTTTCATCCTCCTGATCATGGAAAAAAAGCTCCACGTTGATTTCTTTCTTTGGTGCCTGGTCTTTTCTGTTGGTTTTTATGCGGCACTGGAAGGTCTCAAATACATCGTGAGTGGCGGCAGACATCATATCGAGGGCATGGCAGGGCACGTACTGGGAGACAGAAATGAACTCTCCATCGCCATGGCGATGTTGCTGCCGATCTGTTTTTATCTGCTGGGCGAATATGGCCCAAAATCACTGGTCCTTAAATTTGGCTTTCTGGGACTCATTATCCTGCTGATCACTGCCATTATTGGAACCGACTCGCGCGGTGGCGTGGTCGCGCTGGCGGCGGTCGGGGGCTATCTCTTCCTTAAAAGCAAAAGAAAATTCCTGTTCGCAGTACTGATTGTCGGCGTAGGCGGTCTGATGGTGGGCCTGATACCGGCCGAGTGGTTTGAGCGCATGAATACGATCAGCCAGGCGGAAGGCGACACCTCGTTCATGGGCCGTGTCATCGCCTGGAAACTATCGTATATCCTCGCTTCGCAACACCCTTTTCTGGGCGGCGGCTTCAAGGCTCTGGAATCGAGTCACGTGTGGTATGCCCTCTCGCAAGATTTTTTTCAATATCCTTTTTTTTATAGCGGTACGACATTACCAAATCCTTACAACGCGCGAGCCGCCCACAGCATCTATTTTCAGGTTCTGGGTGATCACGGCTTTGTCGGCTTGTTCATTTTTCTGGCGATCCTCACGCTCTCTTTTTTCAAGGCAGGCACGGTTGCAAAGAAGGTGCGTGACATTCAGGGACCCCAATGGCTCATTAGCCTTGCCACAATGCTCCGGCTGTCGATCTTCACCTATGCGGTGGGTGGCGCGGCCTTGAGCTTTGCCTACTTCGACATGATTTATGCCATTTTTGCCATGGTGATTGTGCTCGAATATAAACTTTTACCAGACATTATTAATGATAAACACAACGAAATGACGGTAACACTGGCCTTAAGCCCTCCATAACAAAAAAAGGGGACACGTAATAAAAGAGAAATAATTTAAATATATCAATATAAATGCTTTTATTGTAATATTGCATTTATATTACTTTATCTTAAGGAAAATTGTCGAAGCTTCTTCATTCCAAGGACTAACCAACCAATTTATTCCCTGACTAAGTAAGGGAACTTTCTTTACTCACCGTGCAAAAACAAGTCGTGATCCCTGCCTCTACCTTCATACGAAAAATGGGTGATACCCTTGCGTTTCTCAGTAAAGAGACCCGCCTTTGTGTTCTTACTTACCATCGCATTCTTGAACACGATGATCCTTTGATCGGGGCAGAACCAGATATTGCTACTTTCTCATGGCAAATGCGGGTGCTGGCCAGCAACTTTAACGTTCTTCCCTTGGATGAGGCCATCATCGCCTTGCAGGAGAATCGATTACCCCCGCGGGCGGTGTGCATTACGTTTGATGACGGCTACCGCTCGACCCACGATCTGGCCTTGCCGATATTAAAAAAACTTCGTCTACCAGCGACTGTCTTTGTCACTTCCGCCTTTCTCGATGAAGGCAATATGTGGAACGACCGGATCATTGATGCGATCCGGTCGTTGCCGGAAGGTCTCTTGGATCTGCAAGACATTGGCATGGGGCAGCACGCCATACACAACATGCGTGACCGGATCACTCTGGTAAAAAAAATCAATGATGAGTCCAAATATTTGTCTTCAGATGGTCGCTTCGCAGTCATTGAAAAATTAGAAGAGCTTGCGGGAGACTGCCAAAATCCCTGCTTAATGCTGACGCGTGACATGCTGCTCAATCTGTCCAGGGAAGGTATTGACATTGGCGGCCATACCATCAGCCACCCAATACTTACCAAGCTGAACGAACAGGCAGCGCGCCACGAAATCGTTGAAAATAAAAAAACCCTGGAAGCAATTATCGGCAAACCGCTGAGCTTATTTGCCTATCCAAACGGAAAAATAGGGATGGATTTTGACGAGCGCCATATGCACATGGCGCAAGAGGCGGGCTATGTCGCGGCATTTAGTACCGAGATTGGTTCTGCTACAAAAGAGACGAATTTATTTAATTTACCGCGTAGCCGTCCCTGGGATCGCACACCTTTTATGTTTCAGTGCAGGCTGCTACGCTGGCTCGCCTCTGGTCGCCGCGATAGCGCAACGAACACCATGAAAGCACTCCGGGAAAAACGCGCGCTGATCATCCCGTTTCACTTTCCACCCCAATCGGCCAGTAGCGGAATTCAACGCTCGTTAAGCTTTGCCAAAAACTTGCCTGAATATGGCTGGAAGCCACTGATACTATCGGCCGGACCGATGGCCTACGAACAGAAAAATACCTCTCAACTCAATCAGCTGCCGGACGACACTATTATTAAACGGGCCTATGCGCTCGATTCAAAACGCCACCTCGGCATTGCCGGGCGCTATCCTGAAATTATCGCCCTGCCGGACCGATGGATTTCATGGTTATTTACAGCAGTACCGCTAGGCTGGTATCTGATCCGTCGCCACAAGCCAGAGGTGCTCTGGTCAACCTTTCCTATTTCAACCGCACATTTAATCGGCCTGAGCCTGCACCGGCTGACAGGACTGCCGTGGGTCGCCGATTTTCGCGATCCGATGATACAAGTCGATTACCCGAAAAGCAAACGCCAGAGAAAAATGTACCAATGGATAGAGGCGCAAACCATACGCCATTGTAGTAAAGCGGTATTCACCACCCATAGCGCCCTGAACGCGTATCAAGAGCGATTCCCACATGTCGCACCAAATAAATTTTTGGTTATTGAGAACGGCTACGACGAAGATGGTTTCACTCAGGCAGAATCAATAAAACTACCGGCTACGGATACAAGTACTCAAAAAATACGCCTGCTTCACAGCGGTGTTTTATACACGGCAGGACGCGATCCAAGCGCCTTCTTTGAGGCTATTGCGGCGTTAAAATCAGAAAAATATCTCGATACAAATAATTTTGAAGTCATTTTGCGCGCCCCCGGGGAAGAGGCGCACTTTATCGCCTCTATCAGCACTTTTGGGCTGCAAGATATTGTAAAAATTATGCCCCCGATACCTTATCGCGACGCGCTGGCAGAAATGCTGACCGTCGACGGATTACTACTGTTTCAGGGCACGCCATTCAATCGCCAGATACCGGCAAAAATTTATGAGTACTTTCGGGCGCGCAAACCAATATTTGGATTACTCGATCTGACAGGCGACACGGCAGTTGTTTTAAATAACGCCGGTTTTTATGATATCGCCACGATGAATTCTACGGAGGCTATTACGCAGGCCCTTCACTCGTTCATACAAAAAATACGTAGTGGTAAAACCCATGTTGCTGGAGATGACATTGTTGCTGCGTCATCGCGAAAGCACCGAGCGTATCAGTTGGCAGAAATATTCAATGATGTCATAACGAACGACACCGTTAAATTTTGATATGACAGCAACCGGTATTTGGCTTAGTGCTTCGGCAATAAACACTTTAAAAATAGAATCAGTTTATGAGTAGTGAAATAAGATCAAAAACGATTCGCGCCATGGGTCACCTTGGCTTGGGTAGCCTAGCGGGAAAAATAATTTCGCTGGGAAGTACCTTGATCCTGGCACGCATATTAAGCCCGGCCGACTATGGTTTGATGGCAATCGCGATGATCATTATTGGATTTATTGGTTTCTTTAATGAGGTAGGGATAGGCGCAGCCATTGTTCAAAAATCTGAACTGACAGTGGCCGAAGTCAATGGCTGTTTTTCCATTGCGATCGTCATCAGTGTGCTCTTGTTTCTGACCACCCTGGCGGCAAGTCAATCCATCGCGACTTTTTATGAAAATCCACAATTGGAAGACATGATTTCGGTGCTTGCAACGGGCTTTTTACTGGGTGCAATAAGTACCGTTCCAATGGCATTTTTGCGCCGGGACATGCAGTTTAAAGAGATCGCCGGAATTAATTTCTTGGCCGTCGTAATCCAGAGTATTGTCAGCCTGATTTTGGCAAAGATGAGTTACGGCGTCTGGTCACTGGTCTGGGGATTTATTGTTTCCAATATCGTCACCAGCATAGGATTGTTCTTCCTCTCAAGCTGGCGTCCTACAAGGGCGATCGACATCTGGGAAGCCAAAAAACTTGTTATCTATGGCTTGCATATCACTAGTAGCAGAATTTTTTGGTACGTCTATACAAATGCAGATAAGGCAATTATAGGCAAGTTACTTGGCGTTAAATTACTCGGCGTTTATGACATGGCTTTTTCACTGGCAACGCTTCCAAGCGGACAAGTTACAAGTCTTGTAGTCAATGTTGCCTCGCCTCTATTTGCAAGACTTCAGAGTCAATTCACGGAGTTAAATTCAGTCGTACTTAAGCTGACTCGAGGTCTGGCATATATTACCTATCCAACCTTGATAGGGATGATCGTCTGCTCGCGTGAACTCATTATGGTTGCACTAGGCCCCCAGTGGAACGACGTACTTATTCCTTTTAATGCACTGTGCCTGATGGGATTAATTAAATCCGTAGACCCATTACTGTCGCAGGTTTTGATTGGCACGGGACATGCCAAAAAACTGTCTGCCTACACGGCTTTTTGCAGCATGGTCATGTTACTCGGCGTAGCAGTTGGCGCCACGCTGGACGGCCTACGCGGAGTCTCCATCGTCTGGGTTGTCATCTACCCGCTGCTTACGATCAAACTTTTAAGCGACGTATGCAAAATTACCGGGATGCTCATGCTCGCCTATTACCGCAACTTGGTGCCGGTATTACTCGGTGCCATATTCATGGGCATAGTAGTCCTGATAATCAGAGAAATTACTTTATCGTTTCTGCTACCCACAGCTTTATTGTTAGCAATAGAAATTTGCGCCGGAATACTCACGTATTTTTTATGGATTGTTTACCTTGACCGTAAAGCACTCACAGAAATCCGGCAGACTTTACTCGACCTGGGTATTACCGAGAATAAGCTTAATCGCTGGCCATTTAAACATAACATTAAGTCAGCATAAAGTATGCATACATACAGAAATCCAGATCGCCCTGCAGTTATCTTAGGCGGAGGGGTAAATGCACTGGGAATAGCACGTAGCCTCGGTCAGGAGGGCGTATCCCTGATTATCATCGACACCGACAAAAAATCGCCTGCGATGCGTTCACGGTATGGACGCAAGTTGCTCGTCAAGGCGCTGGAAGGCGATACATTAATTGAACATCTGCTCCTGTTAGCTCAGAATTTTTCGGAGCCATTAGTACTGTTTATCACTGAAGAAAAGACTGTCCGCACAGTGTCTGAGTTTCGTGAAAAAATTGAAGCGTATTTTATGATCCGTCTGCCCCAGCACGACCGGCTAATGCAACTCATGCACAAGCAAGGTTTTCAGGATCTGGCAGAAGCTATTGATGCACCGGTACCCCGCACTGTCCGATTACAACATCCAGATGATCTTAAGCAAGCGGAAAAATTGACGTTCCCATGTGTACTCAAACCAAGCGAAAAAAATTATCACTACGGGGCGAGATTTAAAAAGGCTTACAAAGTTCTTGACACGGGCGAACTCAGAAAATGGTATCTCGAAATCTATCCGGTGTTAGCCGACATGGTGGTGCAAGAGTGGATAGAGGGCGAGGACTCAGAGATTTATTTCTGCCTTCAGTACATCGGAAAAGACCATGAAGTGGTGGCTTCTTTCCCGGGCAGGAAAATTCGTTCATGGCCGGTCAAAATAGGGGGAACTGCGAGTTGCACAGCAGCGTGGGAATACGAAAAAGAGTTGACGGAAACTACCCGAGCTTTCTTTAAAAACGTCGGATTTACCGGCATGGGAAGCATGGAATACAAGCGAGACGAGCGCGATGAAAAATTTTATATGATTGAACCCACGGTTGCCAGAACAGACTTTCAAGAGGAAGTTGCAACGATTAACGGCGTCAATTTACCTCTTGCGGCCTATTCATATGAATATAATTTAAACATTTCGGAGAGTAAGGTCTCAAATCCGGCTCGGATCTGGAAAGATTCCCAATCTGATAAATGGTCATTTGAAGAAGGCAATCGTATAACTGATGAAAGATCTCGCCAGTTACCCGTAACCAGCGCTTATTGGCGCTTTAACGATCCATTGCCTTGGCTTGATTTATTCGTGAACCGAATCACTCAAAGGCTGAGGCGTTAAAGTTGAAACGCTATTATTTATCTTATGCAGATTGGTCAGCGACTGAGTTTAAGGCAATTCTTTATTGCATCTTAAAAGGGCAAATTAATTATGGTCCTCATCCGGAACTGTTGCGTAAAAAGCTATCAAATTACTATACACCTTCGACGGTCTATACCAGTAATTATGGCCATCATGCGATAAAGACAGCCTTAGAAATATTTCGTCGGCAAATGCCTGAGCGCTCAGAGATTATTCTACCTGCCTATATTTGCCCCAGCGTTCTGCAATCAATAAAGCTATGCGGTTTAAAGCCAGTCTGTGTCGACGTTGAGAGCGACCTTAATATCAGTCCAGCTGCGATCAGCAACGCTTTTGGTGTAAAAACGCTTGCTGTGATTGTTCCACATATGTACGGATGTCCCGCAAAAATCAAAGACATTGAAATTTTGTGTCGCGAGGCTGGAATTTTCCTTATCGATGATGCCGCACAAGTTATCGGTGTAAGCCAAGATGGCCGTTTACTAGGGAGTTTTGGTGATGTTGGTATCTTGAGTTTCGCCCAGTCGAAAACAATCGTGACAGGGGTGCGAGGCTCTGGTGGCGCGCTGTTGATTAATAAGGCGAGACACCATCAAGACGCTTCCAAATTAGCGAAATTACTTCCTCCATCAAATAAAAGATTCACAGTTTTACTTGAATTTTTGTGGAGTTATCTCTGGGAAAAATACACAAAAAATTCTGCTTATTACCTTGGTCGGCTTGTACAACTTTTAGGTTTAAAAACGAGAAATTCAATCACTTATTCTGAGATGAGTAATATTGAGGCAGCCATTGCAATTGAGCAATTTAAACGCATAGATCAGATCGTTTTAGAAAAAAGCAGGATTGTTGAAGCCTACAAACAAGCGTTGAATGGTCAAACTACGTTATCTTTTCCTCAATATAATTTAGGTGTATTTCTCGCCCGGGTAATGCTACTTATCCCTGAAGAAATTAATGCCGGAATATTGCGCAAGGCCCTAAAAAAGAACGGTCTTGATATTCGTCTGGGCTATGACGCTTATGTTATTGAAGGAAAAAATAATAAGAATGCGGAAGGACTTGCACCTCGCCTCATAGGAGTTCCGTGTGTGCCAGGAATGAGTAATGTAGAAATAAATGAAATTTGTAAAATTATTCTTCAGGCGATAACTGTAATTTTGCTCTCCCGTAATAACACCTAATTAAAATTTACACTGACGGAATCTCATATGCATTATCTGATACAGACTGTTAAAGAAAACCTGATAACACCTACCAGTTCGTCTCTTCCGATCGAAACTCATTTGCGCGCTGCAGCAGATTGGTTATTACAGGCACAACAAGGAACACCAGACAATGGTGTTGCACATAGCTATGATATTCGGAAAAAAAAATGGTTAGCATCCTATCCAGAAACGACTGGATATGTAATTCCAACCCTGTTCGACTATGCGAAGCACTACAACGCTCCAGTTTATGCTGAGGCAGCTAAAAAAATGGCCGAATGGGAGTGTGAAATACAATTGGCAGATGGCGGTGTCCGTGCTGGGACCATGGATGCAACGATTGTTGCACCCACTATCTTCAATACCGGGCAAGTCCTGTTTGGTTGGGCAAAAGCTTATGAAGAAACTCGTGATGATCGTTTTAAGATTTCACTTATCAGAGCAGCTGATTGGCTAGTAGCTGCGCAGGATGCAGATGGGGCATGGCGCCGGTTTTCGTCACCCTTCACAACGTCAAAACTCAATAGCTACAACACGCGCTCTTCTTTTGGCTTGGTACGCGCATACGAATCGGTAGGAAATTCACACTATCTGAAATCAGCGATCGCTAACGTAGAGTGGACTCTGTCGCAGGCTCACGAGAACGATTGGCTACCGAATAACTGCTTGTCTGACAATATAGATCTGACGGCATTAACACACACAATAGCGTATTCAATTCGCGGAATTTTAGAGGTTGGCGTCGCAGCAAAACGAAGTGACTTTATCGAACGCGCCCTTAAAATGGCAAACAAAGTAGCGGCCCAGCAACGGGAAGATGGTGCATTAAACGCGTTTTACACGCCAGAATGGACTACCGCAGTAACCTGGAGCTGTATTACCGGTAACTCACAAATGGCCATCAACTGGCTAAGGCTGGCGCAAATAACGGGTGAAAACTCACTTATTACCAATGCAAAAAAAGCGAATCAATTCAATATGAGCCTGCAGAATTTAAGCTCAACGAATAATGGTGTACGCGGCGCAATGAAGGGCTCCCACCCCATAAACGGTGGATACATGACTTACCGTTACCCAAACTGGGCCACTAAATTTTTTATGGATGGGCTCATGCTTGAGCAGTTATTCGACAAAGTAAGCCACATAGGCTGAGCGCCAATCTACCTACATAACAGGATAACAACATCGCTTGTTCATATTGATGAACAAGGTCAACCTACAAGGTATTTACGATGCTAAACGTATTTTTTACTGTGGATGTCGAAATTTGGTGCGGTGGCTGGACAAATATTGACACCAAATTTCCGCAAGCCTTTCAACAATATGTATATGGCCGTACCCAGAGAGGTGAATACGGCTTGCGCTATAAATTACAACAATTACGTGACCATGGTTTACATGGCGTATTTTTTGTAGAACCACTGTTTGCCACTCGCTTTGGCACTGAACCCTTAGCTGAAATTATTGGACTGATCCAGGAATATGGGCAAGAAGTGCAGTTACATATGCACCCTGAATGGGTAGACGAATCGACGTATCCCTTATTACCGACAAGACTTCGCAAACGTCCTTTTATGAGTGACTTTTCGTTAGAGGATCAAACGACACTTATTGCAGAAGGCATTAAATTAATTGCTGATGCAGGAGGCGGAAATGTCAATGCATTTCGCGCCGGTAGCTTTGGATTTAATCTCAATACCTTAGTAGCACTAGCCACTAATAACATCACATTCGACAGCAGTTATAACGCGAGTTATTTTGGTTTGGGAAGTGGATTGGCATCGGGAAAAATTTTGCTTGAACCTTTTTTTTCCAATGGGGTGACGGAATTTCCCATGACTGTCTTCGATGACGGCACCCGCTCTTTAAGACATACCCAGTTGGGCGCTATCAGCTCTCGCGAAATGGAAGGATTAATGTGGAAATCACTAAAGCAAAAAAGAAAGACCTTCGTCATCTTGTCACATAATTTTGAACTGATGAATCGACGCAGGGATCAAGCGGATGACGTGGTGATCAATCGCTTTAAAACGTTATGTTATTTTTTAGATAAAAACCGAGACGTATTCCGTACAGCGGGTTTCAAAGATATGAATCCGGAACTGGTGACCAATCAGCCAGAGCCTTTAACATCTCCTTTTTGGAAGACCGGATTGAGAATGATTGAGCAATTATCGAGAAGACGCTATGAATAAAAATTTCAAGCTTGCCAGCAATAAAATAATAATTTGCACAAGCCAATCCGGCAAACTAATTTGTTATCACTTTAATTTTTAGGAACGTCAATGAACAATTTTAAACAAAAAAAACCTCGATATGAGTTGATCGGCTTATTGTCTTTATTGAGTGGGGCTATTGCTGTCTTGGATATTTATGCTGGTAGCCAGATCAGCCCCTGGGCTATCTATTTGTTACCAATTGGTCTTGCCGGATGGCTGGGCGGAGCTAGCATTGGTTTTGGAATGGCCTTGCTTGCAACCGGATTCAGTTTTTTATCCGCCTCTATCACTGGTCATCCATTACAAAATTGGTTTTATTTCACTCTTTCGGTGAGTAACAGGATTATCTGTTTTGTTATTGTTGCATTCTTAAGTTCGTATTTATGGGAATCCTTAGAATATTTACGAAAATTGACTAATAGTGAAAAAATATAAAGCGATTAATTAGTCGATTCATTAAATTTCAGACATCTCGTCAAGCTAATTTAGACGATTTTTTTCGTCAATGATATTTCCTTGAGATTTGAAAGAACATCCTAACGAAGTGCCAAAGCCCGAGATCTGCACCACCTATCCTGTGGGTCTAAATAATCATGTAAATATTATATCAATAGCTAAAAATCAATCCAACCTACCATTTTTTTAAACATAATCGTATTCAAGGAAAGTTCCAGATGCGTGATCAAATTAAATGCAAACGAAATGACCTCATTAGCGAAATTGCAGTTGATCAAAATATTCTAGAAAAAAAAATAACTGAGTATTTTCTTTTATTAGATCGTATTTCCTCCTCCATTTCAAAATATCACCATCAAAGTGAAGCTCAAATTATATTTTATAGTGAGCTAAAAAAAATATTAGCGCCTGCAAAAATACAATTATTCCATCAGATTCTCATGCTGGATTTAATTGATAAATTTCCGCAGAGAGTAAAAAAAATTCGTGTTCCGCCTTCAATTATAGAAATGTTTCAAATCGAATTTAAGAGAATTTTTGAACTGATTAGCAATGACGCTGTATTTGTATTCGATTGGTCAAATGATTCGTTTGCGAAGGATATGGGGATATGTAGTTTTCGTCTAATCCCAGCGGGAGCTCAACTAGTAGAAATATCGGGAATATCACGAGCAATTTTATTTAATAATTTTAATAAAATCACATCAAATTTATTTTTCTATATTTTTAAAATGTATGGATGTAAACCTTTTTATGAAATTCATACGCATTCTGGAAACTTGGCAGAATTTAATAGCGATGGATGGACGCGATGCTACGTCAGAATTGGCGAATTACTAAAATTAAATCCAGAGATTAAGGGAATGCAGGGTGGAAGTTGGTTCTATGATCCTGCCTTATTAACAATAAGTCCACGTCTTGCCTATTTAAGAGAATGTCCCTGCGCAAACGGAGCAAAAGTTTTTTTTGTCCGGAACGAAAATGAAAACAGCAGTGCTCTTGCAAAATCTGAGCTAAGAAAAAAATACTTTGCGGAAGGCAAATACTTACCGAAAGCGTATTTATTAGTCTGGCCCAGAAAAAACCTTATTCAATTTTCTGAAGAAAATAGAAACTGCTTATAAAATTATTTTCAGACATAAAATCACAAATAATTTTTTAAAAAATAAATAAATTATGCATAAAGTAAAAATTATTATTCTCTATCTGTCGAAGTATCTGGGTCTATTTTTTATAGCGAGGATGATGACATCTGGTGGGCTAAGAATACTCTGCTATCACGGGTTTTCCTTGGATGATGAACACTTATTCAGACCGAAATTATTTATGACAAGATCCTTATTTAAAAAGCGTCTAGATAAAATCTCCAAGATGAAATTCTTGGTAATTAGTCTGGATAACGCAGTTGAAATGAGTAAATCTAAAATACCTTTTTCAAATTCCTTGGTAATTACTATCGACGATGGATGGCAGGGGGTAGGCGATATTGCATGGCCTTTACTCAAACAACACGAGTTTAAGTGGACCTTATATTTAACTACCTATTATGCAGAAAAACAAACACAAGTAATGAATGTCGCGATTCAATATCTGTGCTGGAAAACTTTAAAAAAAGAACTGGATCTCTCAGACACAAATATCGTTTTTAAAGATGCAATTGAATTTCATGGATTACAAAAAGTCAGTCTGCTAGAGCCTAAACTACAAAAATTTTCTGCAAAAATCATGACCTGTGAGGATCGACAAATTTTCTTACATACCGTCGCATCTGCCCTTGAGATCAACCAGGATGATATTGAAAAAAAGAGATTGTTCTATCTACTCAATATGACAGCGATAAAAGATATGCATGATGACGGCGTCGATATTGAGCTTCATACACACCGCCATTCCCTAGGTCAAGGAGATAAAAATAAGCTGGATTTTGAAATTGCAGAGAACAAAGAATCTATCCAGAAAATATGCGGCCACAGGCTTGACCACTTTTGTTATCCGAGTGGCTTCTATACAAAAAATCACCCACATTGGTTGTCGGCACTCGGGATTATTTCAGCAACGACATGTAAGCCTGGGCTAAATTACAGTACGACACCGCTGTTAGAATTACGAAGATTCCTTGATGGTGAGAATATTACAGCGATAGAATTTGAGTCAGAACTTTCTGGCTTTTCGGAATTACTACGAAAATTTAAATGACCGATTGAAAGCTACTTCCTAGATTGATTTTTATCAAAAAAAATTACAACACGAGTCCGGATCGAACCGAAACCTTGATTAGAATTAAATCGCAGAAAAAATTTAGTTTCGATATCAGACACAATTCAATTTTCATTTTTTTGTATTAATCAAAGTGCTTATTCCACTAAAAATTTTTGGATAGTTTTTTTCGCAAACTGTTTTTTCATTTTGTATTCGCCAGTGATTTTCTGACGCGCTATCAAGTGAAAGTGGTTTGTTTGCTTGTAGTTGGGGAGGTATGCCCAGTCGTCCTGCAAGCACACGCTGCAAGATCAGATCGCCATATTCCTGTTTAAAATGTCCCGCCTCCCAATACCAGCGAGTGGAAGATTTTTTATCATTTTTTTCAGGAATTAGTTCGCATTGCATCGGACCGTAGCCACTAAAATCCCAAAGAACGATATGGCTTTCTGGATAGCGTGTATTGATTGCGTCAACTTCGCTTACGAGTAAATGCTTCCATTGTTCAAACACGGGCAACAAGCCTGTTTGTTCAAACATCGCCAAAATTTGCACGTGATAAGGATAAATGATGACGTGTGATTCCTTTGATTCACTGGCGAGTAGCGCCAATACGGATCTCAGCCCCTCCAGTTCCGGCGAACTTTGACTTTCATTCAAAATCAAGCCGTGCGGCTTTTTGATAAAAGCTTTGGCATACTCTGTCGCGCGTTGCTGAAAGATCGGGTAATACCCTTCTTGGCGTACGTATTTTTTGTACTCAAAAAAAGGATTTGAACCACGTGAACTGATCGTCTCGGCTTCGCTGTCAGTTTGAATCTGCAAAGTCTTGAGGGAATCTGACACTGATGCCAAAGAAAACAAGGCATCAAATTGCCATTGAATGGCGTTGACGTCATGCGCATTACTTGTCGGGATAGCTGAGATCGCAGGTACATGACCGGTAGGATTGACCAGATAATCCAGGAAATCAACCCCGAGAACTACAAACTCCGGCTTTACACCTGATGTTTTTAAAAATTCCAATTCACGTTTGGTTGACGAGATCCGGGTACCTGACAGGGCGAGGTTGTAGGCAGATAGCCCCGCTTTTGCAAATCCTTCGTAGCCGGGATTTAAGCCTATTTCAGCGCGTGAATTTCCAAAAATAAAGGCGTTGGCTTTTGATGCACGCGCATTGAGTAATTTAATTTGTTCCTGATAACGGTCCGGTTGCGGTTTGACCTGATTAAAACCAGGCCTGTCCAGCAAACCATAAATCCGGTAAGGATCTACCAGTAAAACAAAACTGACTACCATGATGATGGCAATAAGAAGTACCGCTGTCAGCCGGCGCAGGAAGCGCACATAATCGTCATTTGAATACATGTCGCGTACCTAAAATTGAAAATACAAAAACTCGGAGGGTCGATTGAGCAGCAGCAAACTGGCCACCAAAATCACCCCGATCCAGACTGCCCATTTGAGATCGGGCGACCAGGTCAGGTAGCGGACACTCAACGCTGGCGCGCTGTCCCTGCCGGATTGGTAATCGAGTGCGGGTTCGAATTTATCCATGATTTGCTGGGTATTGGGTAAGGCAAAAGTAATCACTGCAGCAAGCAGAACCCAGCTGTAGGTTTGTAGAAAACGGGTACCGCCACCCAGATAAAAAGTCACTCCGTAGGTTTCTAATACAGCCCTGAGACCACCAAGATGCAAGCCTATTGACTCTGGCAGGCCGACGCCGTAGACCGCGGCCATCCCCTGAACAATGGTTGTTGCCCTCGTCAGGTCTGAAGCGCGGAAAAAGACCCAGGCAAAGCAGACAGCGACGAACGTCAAGGTGATGCTGCAGAACGACCACAGCGAGGATGTC
>CANIFC010000031.1 GCA_947466695.1 Oxalobacteraceae bacterium
ACAAATTAATGTTGTTTTGCGAACCTTGCAGTAAACTAGGTGCATCATGCCCAAGCTCCTTACTTTTCCACGCCGGACCAGCCAGAAATGGCGCTGGCTGTTACCAATCCTGTTGGTACTACTTTTCCTCATAACCTTGATCTGGCTACCATGGCAAGCCCAGCGCATGGAAGCCAACGAACGTCAGGAGCAGCTCATCGCCGACACCTTGTGGGTGGAGCAGGCAATCCAGTTTCAGCTCAACCGGAACGAAGAAATCGTACAGCAACTTGGCAAAGATATCGTACAAGAAAAACTCAATCCGGCAACCGCAACGGACCGCTTTCGCCAGCTGTTAAAAAGCAATTACGAAATCCACCGGATTGACTGGTTTGATGCGCAAGATACACTGGTCGGTTCAACCTCGGAATCACCGCTATTTGGTGAGGCCGGACTGAGAGGCTCGCATCCTCAATCGTCAGTAATCGACTGGCAAACCAGGACCCGCTATCTTGCGCCAACGATAGAGCCAAATACAAACAACACGTATTTGCTCAGTTGCGAAATACCCCTCATCAAAGGCAACAAGCGCATAGGCAGTATTGTGGTCAGCTACCGCCTGCAGGGCATACTGGAGGAAATGGCTCCCTGGTGGTTTGCCCAGGACAATCAGATTTCCTTGCTTAACCCGGATGAAAAAGTTCTTGCAGAGCGCTCTGCCGGTGGTCCGGGGAAAAATATTTATACGCACCTGAGGCAACTTGATTTTCCCGGTCTGACGTTGACCTTACGCACCAACAGTACTAAAAACGAGCCTAAGTTACTGGCCAATTTGCTGGTACTGTCGGTGGTTCTGCTGTCGATGGGCCTGATCTGGAGCTTGCTAGCGCTGTGGCGCGATATCAACCGCCGCCTCACCGCGGAAGGCGCGCTGCGTCATCAGGTGGCATTTCGAACTGCCATGGAAAATTCACTCATTACCGGCTTGCGTGCGCGCGACATGGAAGGTCGACTGACGTATGTCAATCCTGCCTTTTGTAAAATGATCGGACGCACTTCCGAACAACTCGTCGGCCGGCTTCCCCCCATGCCCTATTGGGCTCCCGAGGCCCTGGATGAGTACCAGCAACGCTTTACCCAGATATTAGCCGGTGCTATTACCTCCAAGGGTTTTGAGACCATTTACCAGCACGCCAACGGTGAGCGCTTTCCGGTTCTGGTCCACGAATCGGCACTGGTCAACGAAGATGGTGTGCAAACCGGCTGGATGAGCTCCATCCTCGATATCTCAGCGCTGAAAAACTCTCAGGAACTCACCCGCCAGCAACAGGAAAAACTGCATGCCAACGCCCGCCTTGCCACCATGGGCGAAATCGCCTCAATGCTCGCACATGAACTCAACCAGCCACTGGCGGCCATTTCCAGCTATACCACCGGCGCCATCAACCTGATCAAGGCGGGCACCATTGACAACACCTTGTTGCAAAGTGCGCTGGAAAAAGCCAACGCCCAGACACTCAGGGCCGGCCACATCATCCGCAGCGTCCATCAGTTTGTCAAAAAAACCGACATCAACCGGGAACCGGTCAGCATCACCAGCCTGATCCGCAGCGTTTCACCGTTGATCGAGTTACAGGCGCAAGGCTCGAACGTGACCGTCCGGTACCGCTTATCGGACAATCTGCCCAATGTCCTGGTTGATAAAATATTGATCGAGCAGGTATTACTTAACCTGACCCGAAATGCGATCGAGGCAATGGCACTATGTCCCCCTGAGCAACGCCTGCTGTGCATCCTTGCCAGCTGTGAACCGGAGTCGGGCTTTGCCGGCCACGTACTCATTGAGGTCGTCGACCGCGGGCATGGCATTACGGAAGAAACAGCCAAACAATTATTTTCGCCCTTCTTCTCTACCAAATCGACGGGTATGGGGATGGGACTCAATATTTGCCGCACCGCAATTGAATTTCATAGCGGCAAGCTTAATCATATGGATAATCCACTCGGTGGCACCATCTTTAGATTCTCACTGCCAGTCAAGTGAACATGAGTAAATTGCCAGTTAAAAAACAGTGGCAATGGTGTAACGGCTGATATTGTCGATTACAATGCGCCTGCCACGCTATTTTTTCCGCAACAACCGGGTCTCTCAAGTTGCGGATAAAGCAGGAGCAATACGACATACGTAGTTAACCGCTGGCAAGACAAAGTACGTAATCAAGCTTCAGTAATCCACGTAATCAACGCCAGGCAATCAGCAACAGGCGATTACAATTAACCGAAGCAAACCAGCTTTCACGAGGGAGATGACCATGTTACATATTATCGATGACGAAGATGTCGTCAGGGATGCCCTTGCGTGGCTGGCTCGGTCACGGCATATTTCCAGTACCAGCTACGATAGCGGTGAAAAATTTTTACTGACGCTGGAGCGTAATTTCAAATTCGATCCGGAAGGCGACTGCCTGCTGCTCGATGTACGGATGCCCGGATTGAGCGGCATGACCTTATTCGACATTCTCACGACGAGACAGCTGACCAAGCGTCTGCCGGTCATATTTCTGACCGGACACGGCACTGTGCCCATGGCGGTCGACACCCTGAAATGCGGCGCTTTCGATTTTTTTGAAAAACCTTTCAACGACAATAAACTCATGGACCGGGTGCAGGAAGCGCTGGCACAATCCCTTGAGGCCGGCTCACTGGCAGTCGTGCACGAAAGGCTGGCGACCCTGTCAGTGCGTGAACGCGAGGTGCTCGATCTGATCCTGTTGGGTAGAATGAATAAGATCATCGCCGACGAACTCGGTATCAGCATGCGTACCGTCGAGGTCCACCGTGCCCATATCTTTGACAAAATGAAGGTCAAGACTGCGGTCGAGCTGGCGGGTCTGCTCAAGTAAGCCGGGACCGGATCACCGGCCTCAATAAAATCACTTCATTTGTGAATTCTCAAGACGCATTTTTGCCACAGCGTCATCGTTGAAACGCCATACACCCTGTGAGCGAAAGCCTTCTGTACATGGCGACAGGCACGACCGCCCTCTGGCTTGTAGTGCCATTTTTCTCGATCTTGATGAGGATAAAACCAATGAAACCTATTCCGGCAAGTCCGATTCCCTTTCAGGAGGGACGTCACCTTCAACTCTTCGATGACCCGATTCATGACCCGTATCAACTGCGGGAAAAATTAGCTGAGCCCTGCGTTTGCAGTGATTGTGGCGCCGTATATCATCAGGGCCGCTGGCAATGGAGTGTGGCACCAGAGCACGCCGCGCAAGTGCGGTGTGCCGCCTGCCAGCGTATCCACGACCATCTGCCGGCCGGCTATGTGACGCTGGAAGGACATTTCATCACCCAACACCATGATGAAATTCTCCAGCTTATTCATCATGTTGAGGAAAATGAAAAACGCGAGCATCCGCTACAAAGGATTATGGCACTAGAACAGTTGCCGGAGAGCCTGCTCGTGACCACCACCGACATTCATCTGGCGCGTGGTATCGGCGAAGCCCTGCATCATGCCTATCAGGGCGATTTAGATTTTCACTACAACAAGGAAGAATATTTGCTGCGGGTGCGCTGGCGCCGGGAATCGAAGCATTGAATGGAGCATTGAGTGAAGCATTGAGTGGAGTGTTGGCCGAACCATTGCTTAACAGTTCGGCCAAACGTCCTCAAGCTTAATTAATACAAAAAATATCGCGCATGGCACGACCAAAAAAAAAGCTCCTTACCTGTCTCCTTGTGTTTTTTACGCGACACTTACTTCACCAGAAGCACTGGCCGTGCCGACCGGTGTACGACGGCCTGGGCCACTGAGCCGAGAAACAAATTAACGACCGCTCCCATACCACGGGTTCCCATCGCAATCTGGTCACAATTTTCTTCATCGGCAACCCGCATGATCTCGCTGGCGATCGTACCGTAAGCGCTTACCGATTTACAGTTATCGATACCGAGTTCTTTGGCCTGCCTGACGGCATCAAGCAAAATGGCATCCTGCTGCATTTTCTGCAGTTCTGCCAGTTGCTTGATGGAGGTAATCGTATATTCAGACGAAAACAGCGGGTTCAGTACCACACCCGGATCAACACTGAGAAAAATGGCTTGCAGGTCCAGCGATGACTGCGCCATCAGGCCAATGGCGCCGATGGTGCGGTTCGCATGCGCCGAGCCATCAACCGCGATCAAGATTTTCAACATCGTTTTCTTTCGTTTCTCTATTGTTAAATGCTCGTCCTGAACAGACGTTCATGGCGCGGCCAGCCGCTGCTGCATGAAGCAAGGCAGACGTGCCCTTCACAACGGAGGAGCGGCCGCCTGAGCAGCTTGCGCCAAAGGAACCAAAAGGGCTGGATCCACCATCTCGCGCTCCGGAAATTCCTCGCCAGTACCGATCGCCGCCATCGCCGCCTGCTCGACATCATCGAGAAAAACAAACTCCAGCCGCTGACTCGCTGAAAGCGGCACCTCATCAAGATCCTTGCGATTACGCGATGGCAGCAGTACCTTGGTGATTCCCGCCGCCGCCGCCGCCAAGACCTTCTCCTTGATGCCACCGACCGGCAGTACCAGACCACGCAAACTGATTTCTCCGGTCATCGCCACATTGCTTCGCACCGGCTTATCGATGAACAGTGACGTCAGCGCAATGAACATCGCAACCCCGGCACTGGGACCGTCTTTGGGAATGGCGCCGGCCGGCACATGAACGTGAATATCACTTTTTTCAAAGATGGCAGGATCAAGCTGCAAGCCAGCCGCGCGCGATTTCACCAGCGTCAAGGCAGCCTGAGCCGACTCTTTCATCACATCACCAAGCTGCCCCGTCAGGATCAAACGGCCATTACCGGCGGTGCGACTGGCCTCAATGAACAGGATATCGCCGCCAACCGGAGTCCAGGCCAGACCGGTTGCAACCCCGGGCAGACCGGCACGTAACGCCACTTCGTTTTCAAATTTTGCCGGACCGAGAATATCCACCAGTTCGGTCGCACCGATGCTGACCGAACTCACTTCACCTTCGGCAATACGTACTGCAACGCGGCGACATACTGCACCGATCTGACGCTCCAGATTACGCACCCCAGCCTCGCGGGTATAGTCACGGATGATGGCGGCCAGCGCCTCGCTGCTGATCTCCAGCTGCTCAGGCTGTAAACCACTTTCCCTGAGCTGACGTGTGACCAGATATTTACGTGCGATCTCGCGTTTTTCCTCTTGCGTATAACCGGCCAGCTGCAACACTTCCATCCGGTCACGCAAGGGACCGGGAATAGGATCAAGCACGTTGGCCGTGGCAATAAACAAGACCTGCGACAAATCGTAAGGTACGGCCAGATAGTTATCCTTGAAATTACAATTTTGCTCCGGATCGAGCACCTCCAGCAACGCTGCAGACGGGTCGCCATGCACGCCGCTACCAAGCTTGTCGATCTCATCGAGCATCATCACGCAACCGCGGGTACCGGCTCTTTTCAGTGCCTGGATAATATTGCCCGGCAAGGCCCCGATATACGTCCGGCGGTGACCACGCATCTCCGCTTCGTCATGCACGCCCCCGAGTGAGACGCGGACAAATTTACGTCCCAGCGCTTTGGCAATCGACTGTCCCAGTGATGTTTTTCCCACTCCCGGCGGCCCGACCAGACACAAAATCGGACCATGCCCGCCGGGGTTAAGCTTGCGTACTGCCAAAAACTCAAGGATGCGTTTCTTCACCTGCTCCAGACCGAAATGATCCTCGTCAAGAATCTGTCTGGCGCGCGCCACATCAATCACATCCGGCTCAGGCGACTTCCAAGGCACCTCAACAAGCCAGTCAAGATACGTACGCACCATTGAGTATTCAGCGGAACTATCGGACATGCGCGCCAGACGCTTGAGTTCTTTTTCAGCTTGCTCGGTCACTTCTTCGGGCATGTGAGCCTGCTTGATCAGCAGGCGCAATTCCTCTATCTCGGCATTGCTTCCTCCGGCATCTTCGCCGAGCTCTTTCTGGATGGATTTCATCTGTTCGCGCAGCAGAAATTCGCGTTCGCGCTGCCCCAGGCTTTCCTTGGTGCGCTGGTCAATTTCACGTGAAAGCTGTACCACCTCGATACGGTGCACGATAATCGTGAGCAAGCGGTCGAGCCGGTTGCGTAAATCGACTTCGTCGAGCAACTCCTGTTTTTCGCTGGCACTGATATCGAGATACCCCGCCACCAGATCTGCCAGCATGCCCGGCGATTCAATCTCCTGTACGGTACTGAACATTTCCTGTGATGCCTGCGGCAGCAGCTGCAACACTTCCAGCGCACGCTCCTTGAGCTGCATGAAGCGTGCCTCGACCTCTTTGTCACCACTGCCTGACTGCTCAATGACCCGCTCTATGCGCGCCACAATAAACGGAAAACCCTCCAGATAACCGGTCACACGAAAACGCTGCTCACCGCGGCAGATAATGTGATGCGCACCTTCCGACGTTGCTGCATAGTGCAAGATGGAGGCGATCGTGCCCATGCCCGAGAGTTCGTCCGGAACCGGCGTTTCGGCCAGCGGGTCGCGCTGCATCAGGATCCCGATAGGCAACTCGCGTTTTACCGCATATTGTGCCGCAGAAATCGAACTCTTGCGACCAATGGCAATCGGTACGAGCATGCCGGGAAACACCACCATATTACGCACCGGTACAATCACGATCGCATCTTCAGGAATGATTCCCAGCTCGCCGGGTAGTGATTTTGCGGTGACCGCATTTTCCTTGCCGAGCATCACATCGGGCTTTTTCTTGTCAAACAAATCGGAAAACGGGTTCATGTAAATCGCTCCAGACGAAGTTGCAGCACGCCATTTTCCAGTTGCATGTCGGTCAGTAAATAATTTGGATGCGGCAGCGTGAGCTGACGCTCAAATTTGCCGAAATATATATCGCGCTGTAGCACCATACCCGCCCCTGCAATGCCGGGGCGCTGGCCACGTATCACAAACTTATCCGATTCGATCAGCATTTCAATCTGACCCAGCGTCACCCCCGGCAATTCAATACGTAACTGAAGATCGTTTTTTTCACGAAAAATGTCGATATGCGGCGACCAGCAAGGTGCCTCCCAGCGTAGTGCCTCGCTAAAATCATCCATCCAGAAATATTGTGCCTGACGCCCCTTGGCCGCGCCAAACTGCGCAATTGCCTCCGCTAGCTTCCAGACTCCCGGATCAAGGTTTTGCATGATATCTTCCTTTCTATCTCACTTTATCCGCCGGCTACCTCAGAGACAGGATTTCCCCCTGCACACTCAATGGCACACGACAGGCCAGATAACGACAACAGCGTTGGCAGCAACAAAATAGCGGGTATTAACGGTAATGATCTGTTGGAAAAAGCCGACTTCAGATTCGTGACTGCAGAATAGGAGGGAGGAGGGAAAACAACGTTGATAATTCGCAAAAAATAAATCTGCCAATAGTGTGTGCCTCTGATTGCGCAATACGATTGTTGCACTCGCCTGCCGCGCATCCCGGTTGCCACTCACGATCGCAGGCACCGTCCTGGCTTGAGCTTTGTCAATACCGCCAGATCTGGCGTCAACAAGAATAGGCAAAGACTGGATCAATCCAAAAAACCACAGAGTAGTCCGATTGCCTGAAATGGCTCGCTGCGAACCGGCGTCAGGAACAAAGGCGAATGAAAAAGTATATTGATGTTTGCAACGGCGATGCCGACGGCCTGTGCGCTGTACTGCAATGGCGCCTGGCTGCACCACAGGCAGCACAGCTCGTTACCGGACTTAAGCGCGACATCGCGCTTCTCAAGCAGGTTTCCGCCAGCGTTGGTGACGAGGTACTGGTGTGCGACCTTTCATTGAGACGCAATCTGCCGGCGCTGATGAGCTTGCTTGAGCGCGGGGTTCAGGTTACCTATTTTGACCACCATGAGGCGGGGGATATTCCCCTGCATTCGCGACTGGAAAGTCATATTGATCTCGCCGCTGGCACCTGCACCAGCCTGCTCATGGACCGTTACCTGAAGGGCGAGTTTCGCGCCTGGGCACTGGTCGGCGCCTATGGCGACAATCTGGAACGCATCGCCACAGGCATGGCAATCAGGATGGGGTTAAGCCCGGCACAGTACCACCGGTTGCAGGCTCTCGGGGAATCGCTCAACTACAACGCCTATGGTGACTCCAGGCAAGATCTTCTGATTGATCCCGAACAGCTGTACCGCCTCATGCTCGGCTATGCAGATCCGATGGATTTTTTACGTCAGGAGCCGGTCGCGCAAGAGCTTGACCTGAGGCGCCACAATGACTTGCAGCAAGCGCGCCAGATGGCGCCCTGCTGGCACAATGCATCGGGCGCTGTGTACCTGCTGCCGGACGCGCCCTGGAGCCGGCGCATCATCGGCAGCCTGGGCAACTCACTGGCCTTGGCCGAGCCAGGTCTTGCGCACGCCCTACTCAAGCCCACGGCCAACGGCGACATGCTGGTGAGCGTGCGGGCGCCCCTGACTGCACCCTACGGCACCGCAGTTTTATGCCGGCAGTTTGGCGGTGACGGACGCGCTGCAGCCGGCGGCATTGACCAGCTTCCCGCGCACAAGATGGAACAATTCATTCTGGCCTTTTCTGCCACGCAATGGTGTGAACATCCCGCGGCTGTCAGAAGGCCGGGAGACAGGAACAATGCATGATGCTGCTCTTTTCGCTCAGCCCTGAGGCGGCTTTTTCCCAGGCGCTGGCCTCCAGTCTGGAACTGCCGTTGCAGCCCCGTGAGGTGCGTGATTTTGACGATGGCGAACAAAAGCTGCGGCCGTTGGTCGACCCGCGCGGCGCCGATGTGTATGTGATCGACAGCCTCTTTGGCGACGCCAGGCATAGTGCGCAGGACAAGCTATGCCGTTTGCTGATGTTCATCGCGACCTTGAAAGATCATGGCGCAGCGCGGGTCACTGCCGTGGTGCCCTACCTTGCCTATGCCCGCAAGGACCGCCAGACCAAGCCGTTTGATCCCGTCAACCTGCGCTATGTCGCGCAACTTTTTGAGGCAGTCGGCACCGGACAGATGATGGTACTCGAAGTGCACAATATCGCGGCGTTTCAAAATGCCTTTCGCTGCCCCTGCCTGCACATTGAGGCGCATCCGCTCTTTAATAAATTAGTCGACCGGTGGGCTGGAGAGGCCCCGCTGGCGGTTGTCTCGCCAGATCCCGGTGGTGTGAAACGCGCACAGCTCTGGCGTGAAGCACTGGAAATGAGGTTGCAACGACCGGTCGGATTTGCGCTGGCGGACAAACGCCGCAGTGCGGGTATTGTCAGTAGTGACCATCTGCTGGCCGGTGATGTCAGGGATAGGAATGTGATGTTAATCGACGACCTGATCGCCAGCGGGGAGACAATGAAAAGAGCGGCAAAGGCGGCGCTTGATGCCGGTGCCAGGCAGGTCATGGCATGTGCGGCGCATGGCCTGTTCACGGGTGACGCGGGCGAGCTACTCAATGATGCCTGCATCGCCGGCATCCTCGTCACTGACAGTGTCGCGCCATTTCGCCTGCCCGCCACAGCTGCCCTGCGCGACAAGCTCTATTTTGCTTCAGCGGCGCCCTTGTTCGCACTAGCCATCCAGATCAGCCATCGCGCATGGCAGCGCTGAAAAGCTCCATGGCATTGACGGCGCGGGCCAGATAATCATGCGCCAGCAGCGGCCATTTTTCCGGGGTACGGGGATGCGGGTCAAGCAAGTGCGCCATCGCCAGACGGGCGCGCAGCATGGCACGAAAGGCACAGTACAAATGCAGCAGGGCCGGATCCGGATAATCGTCGAGAGCGACGGTCAGGCTGGCAGTGAGGTAACGGCCTATCCATCCGGACCTGGCAGATTTTTCTGCCCTCGTCACTTGCCCGGCCAAGCCAGCCGTATCAACTGTTTTAGCTGTATCAAATGTCTCAACTGTCTCAACTGTTTTAGCTATTTCAGCCATTTCACACTCCAGGCTGAGATACACAATTTCGTCGAACGGGTCA
This sequence comes from Oxalobacteraceae bacterium, assembly GCA_947466695.1. Taxonomy (GTDB): domain Bacteria; phylum Pseudomonadota; class Gammaproteobacteria; order Burkholderiales; family Burkholderiaceae_D; genus Undibacterium. Next base: position 9,984 of record CANIFC010000031.1, read on the forward strand.
ACCTGGCGTAGCTGCGGATTAAACTCCAGGCAATCGATAACCACCGGCGGTTCCAGCAGGCAAACGTGGTCAAGCCGCAGGTCTCCGTGCCCCTCAAGAACACGGCCCTGCTGTAGTAGTTCATCGAGCCAGTCTATCGCTGGCATCGCGTCCGGCAAGTGGCACTGAGGCTGCAGCAGCGTCTCGCGTGCGCTTGTCACTTGATCCTGAAAGCGCGCAACGTAGGCCTCGGGAGTGATCGATACCACGCTGGCCAGACGATAAAACTGGCTTAGCACCTCGACCAGTGCGTCCAGTTCCTGCGTCGTGACCTGGCCGGCGCTCATGAGCTGATGCAGCATCCGCGCTTCCGGCAAGCGTTTCATCACGACCAGCCAGTCGACTGTTTCACCCTCTGCAGACAACGCCGGCAGGTGATTTTCAGGTACCAGCCGATAGCCACCCTCAATACGTTGCAGGGCAGCCAGGCCAAGATAAATCCCGGGTGCCAGCCTGGCATTGAGACGCACTTCCTCACGGCAGTAAAATTCGCGCGCCTTGATGCTGCTGAAATCAAGATACGAAAAACGAACCGGTTTCTTGAGCTTGAACACCCGCTGACCAGTTAAAAATACCCACGACATGTGGGTTTCGATGCAACTCAGGAGCTGATCCGGCGCGCCATAAGAAGAAGCCTGTTGCAGGAAGCGGAGTCGCTCCGGCAAATCGGCAGGGAGTGAAGCGTCTGTCGCAAACGCGCCATCGGCAAGGCCGGAACAGGCATTCGCCAAGGGCGCATTGGGCAAGGCCGGTGGCGCTGAAATCTCACTCGTAGCGTCGCGCCTGGACATGTCAGGCAAGCTTATTATCGGCATTTCCGGATCAACTATTTCTAGACAGATAGGGACAAACAAAGACCCGCCAGCCTTCGCAGGACTGGCGGTTGTGGTGAGGATCCCATATCAGCATGTCAGGCTGTTACGTCTGGAGTCGTCCTCCTCCGGCTTGATGCGGACATCAAGCTTCGATTCAATCACTTGAATCCCCCAGCTATGTACCCACTGTTTTCACCGAGGCGATATGGGTGAAATACCCTTTTACTATAGTTTTTGCCCTTACTACCCGCTGTGCGAAATATCAAAAAAATTCTAACACCGGCGAGTAAATCATCCGCAGACCAGAGCGCCTGGCATTGGCCAGAGAGTTGACGGCAGGAAGACTGAGCAGATTTGAGAATTCTCAACGGGTTCACTATCGGTAGCGCGACACTGAGCTATCAACCGGTAATCGCTAGCCGGTCGCAGCAGGCGGTTACCGGAAAAAAGGACGTTGAGAGACATTCAGGAATGCCCGCAGACAAGATAAATTTGATGAATGCCGGAAAAATGTTTGAAAGTGCGTTATGAAAAAAATTTTGGTCGCTTATTATTCACGGTCCGGCTTTACCAGCGCCGTTGCCCGCGAGATCGCACGGATTTGTCATGCTGATCTGGAGCCCATCAAGGATATCAGGGGACATGGCCAGGGCGGTGGCTACATGCGCTCAGCGCTGGAAGCCGCATTACATCTGAGCACCACCAACAGGCGGGTGCAACACCAGCCGGATTCTTACGATCTCGTGATCATCGGCACACCGATCTGGTGCTGGAATATCGCCAGCCCTGTGCGGGCCTATATCAACAGCCATCGGGCGCTGTTTAAACACGTCGCTTTTTTTTGCACTTACGGTGGCTTGGGACAGGGAAAAGTGCTGCAAGATCTTGAGGCGCTCGCCGATCAGCCTGCCGTAGCCACGCTAGAGCTGACCGACCAGGAAATCAATGAAAACAAGCATCACGAAAAAATCGCGCGGTTCATCGAAAATCTGGACCGGAATGTACAAGAGCAAAAATCGGCCAGCGTGCACTCGATACTGACCAGCAAATAGGCCGTCATTAGCTGGAATGCTGTTTCAGGGCCCATTGCACATGTTCCCTGACAATGACTGACGGGTGTTCCAGTCTGCTCTGTAATGCTGCCATGATACCGGCGTCACCACGCATCTCCTGCGCCGCATTCCCCAGCCCGACCGCCAGATTGCGTAACCAGCGTTCATGCCCGATCCGGCGTATCGGGCTGCCTTCGAGCTTATGCATGAACTCGGTCTCGCTCCAGCCAAACAGGCTGACCATGCTGGCATGATCGAGACCATTGCGTACCTCAAAATCATCCACACTGGCGCGCTGGGCAAATTTATTCCAGGGGCAAAATAACTGGCAGTCATCGCAACCATAGACCCGGTTACCGATCAGCGAACGTAGTTCCAACGGGATACTGCCATGCAGTTCTATCGTCAAATACGAAATGCAACGGCGTGCGTCGAGCTGATACGGTGCCACGATGGCACGGGTCGGGCAAACCTCAATGCACGCGCTGCACTGGCCGCAGTGGTTACTCACCGGAGCATCCACCGGCAAGGGGATATCGAGCAGGATTTCGCCAAGAAAAAACAGCGAGCCGGCTTCACGGTTCAATAACAAAGTATGCTTGCCGCGCCAGCCCAGACCGGCTTTTTCTGCCAGCGCCACTTCCATCACCGGCGCTGAATCAGTGAACACCCGGTAACCAAACGGACCGATGTGTTCTTCTATGCGACTGGCCAGTTGTTGCAGCTTGCTACGCACTACCTTGTGGTAATCACGTCCGCGCGCATACAACGAAATCACGGCAGTATCGGCGCTGTGCGCCAGCTCTTTACTGCGCCAGCTTTCGTCACCCGATTGGGGTAAATAATTCATCCGCACAGAAATTGCCCGGATCGTGCCGGGCAGCAGTTCCGCCGGGCGGGATCGCTTGCTGCCATGTGCCGACATGTACGCCATCTCGCCCTGATAGCCGGCCTCAAGCCAGGCTTGAAAGCCGGGTTCGGTATGACTGAGGTCGACGTCCGTAATACCTACTTCGGCAAAACCGGCCTCTGCACCCCATTGCCGGATCTGGCGCGCCAGTTGGGCATAATCCATCAACGGCTATGGGAAGTGAGCCTTGCCAGTGGCGAAGACAGGCTCACGCCAGGACCGGCGGTGCGTGCCTCTTTCCTGATAGCGGCATCGGGCGCCTGGCTGGATTCATCAAGACGCTCATCGGCTTGGGCGGTGAGCGGATTGGCGCTGGCCGGATTACGCCGCATCGCCACCCCGACCGCCAAAATATCGATGACCAGCAAATGCAGGATACGGCTGATCATCGGCAGATGCGTTGAAATATCCTCGACGTGATCAACAATCAGGCTGGCGTCGGCCATGCGTGCCAGCGGCGACTGGCTGGCGGTAATGGCGATGATGAGGGCGCCGCGCTCACGCGCCTTTTCGGCCACTTCTAGCAATTCGGGCATACGACCACCACTGCTGATGATGACGGCAACGTCACGTGGCTTGAGAACACTGGCAGCGAGTAACTGCAGCCGCGTATCGCTATAGGCTCCACTGGAAACGCCAAAGCGCAGGAACTTGAACTGCGCATCCTGCGCCACCACGCCATAGTGGCCAACGGCAAAAAATTCGACGCGGTCAGCGCGGATCAGCAATTCAATCGCGCGGTCAATCATTTCACGGTTCAGCTGGCTACGCACTTGCAGTATGGCCGAGGCGGTATTACCCAGCACCTTGGCACCGAGCTCAAGCATGGAATCATCGTGCGTCACCTGGGTATGCGTCACGGGAACCGTGCCGGTGAGGCCCGAAGCGAGACGCAATTTAAAATCGGACAGCCCTTCACAACCGAGCGAACGGCAAAAGCGAATCACTGTAGGCTGGCTGACCTGGGCCGCTTTGGCGATCTCGGCAATCGGGTCATTGAGCGCGGCACGTGGATGCGCCAGGATGTACTCGGCCACGCGCAATTCGGCGGGTGACAACTCGCTGCGTGCACGCCGGATCTGGCCAAGAATCGCCGAACCGGGGGTAGCGGTTATCGTGCGTAATTGCGCCTCTAAAATAGCGGAGACACCGATAAAAGTGGCATGCTCTTCAATAATGACATAAGTCGGGATGGCGGCGACATAATTGCTGAAACGGCCTTTTTCCTCAAACCGGGCACGAAATGGTGATTGTTCAAAATACGTGCCTAGCCGCGGCACAATACCGCCGCCGATATAAATACCACCGAGTGCGCCAAGGGTTACCGCCAGATTGGCCGCAGCGGTTCCCAGCAGGCTGCAAAACACCTCCAGCGTATCAACGCAAACCGGGTCGGAACGATCCAGCGCACGCTGGGTAATCTCCGGCGCGGTCAGGTCCTGGCCCGGTACACCGGCGTAATCGGCCAGGGCGCGATAGGTCAGTTCCAGGCCGGAACCCGATAGCAGTCGCTCGAAAGAGACATGGTTGTACGATTTCCAGGCGTATTGCAATACCGCGATTTCACGCTCGTTACCTGGCGCAAAACTGGCGTGACCACCTTCCGAGCCGAGTGAAATCCAGCCATCCTCGACCGGAATCAGACCTGAGACACCGAGCCCGCTACCTGGCCCGAGTAAGCCGATGACACTTTTTTTGTTGATTTCACCACCACCAATCTGATGTAGCTGATGTGGTCCCAGACGCGGCACTGCCATCGCCAGCGCGGTAAAGTCATTGACGATGACCAGGGTGTCAAAACCCAACAACAGGCGCATCTGCTCGATCGAAAATTTCCAGTGATAATTGGTCATGCTAACGCGGTCACCTTCCACCGGATTGGCAATCGCTACGGCCGCATGCTCGATCCGGAGCGGCGCGACCAGACTCAGGTAGGCACTGATGGCCGAGTGGAAATCCGGATAATCAGCGCAACGCAATGAACTGATCTGCGTAAATTCACCTTTACTTGTCTCCAGCGCGAAACGCGCATACGTACCGCCAATATCGGCGATCAACCTGGGATTTTCAAAAGAAACCATGTAGTTCCAATTCTTTATTGTTATGATTTTTATTGCACCAATGAAAAATGCAAAGTCTCCTCTTCCGTACCGACTCATCGCCATTGCCAATAAAATTGACTTCTGCAGATTTAATCAGGGTAGTGTGAGCACTTTTCAATGAGTGTTGTGGCAATGTCACTTGACGATCGTCTATTGTAGTCCTGCTAGATCATCCGGGAAAGCCACACTTCTCATGATCGCCACAAATAACGTACTTGGCAAGTGCAAAGCGGCAATTTCAAACCAGGTATCCCAATAAATTCGTCAACAGAGTAAATTATTGACGATTAGCAACAAAAGTTCCGTATTTTTCCCAGACAAAAAAATTAATATTTTTTAAAATTTTTATCAATCAAGAAAATTATTCTCTGTAGATTAGTTACAAATTATGAACTTTACACAGATAAAGTCATCATAAAAATGTAGTCGGATAAGCGGGGAACCGATTGTGAATCAGTATTTTTTATTAGACAAACTATTTGATATTTTTATCACATATCAAAGAAAATAATAAATTTTCTTATAACTTATTGTGTTTATTATGTAGTTTTGCTACATTACTTCACTTATTACAGTGTATAACACCCCAGTGTTTCCGATCGTCCGGACGGCAGGTGATAAAAGCCTGACTGACGTTCCTTGACAAGAGATAAACTGCCAGAGCCGGTAGCCAGACTAGCCGGAATAATCTACAAGAGAATTTGCATTAATGACAGATAGTTTACAGACCGATAACCGGATGAGCCCGGCACTTGCGACGACGCTTCCCTGGTTGGTAGCCGACATTGGCGGCAGCAATGCGCGCTTTGGCCTGATCACCGCGCCGGACTCCGTTGTGCGACATGTCAGGACAATTCCTGTATCGAGCCACATTGATCCGGCACAGGCGGCGCACACCTATCTGGCCGGTGTGGCAAGTTCGCTTGGCAGCAGTTTTCAGGCACCGCGCAAAGCCGCATTTGCCGTCGCTACCGCAGTTGCCGGCGATAAAATTGCCTTTACCAATAGCCGCTGGAGTTTCTCCATTGCCGCAGTGAAGGCGGAACTGGATCTGAGCACCTTTCTGGTCCTTAATGATTTTGAAGCGCTCGCACTTTCCCTGCCTCGCTTGAGCGCAACACAATTGCGCGCGCATGATCAGCTCCCGCAAGCCAGGGGAACGCTGGCGGTGATTGGTCCGGGAACCGGTCTGGGTGTCGGCAGCGTCACCCAGACCGCTGCCGGCTGGGTCGCGCTGCCGTGTGAAGGCGGGCATGTCACCCTCGCCGCCAATGATGATTTTGAATCTGCCCTGCTGGCCCATGTCCGCAAGACCTTCTCCCATGTTTCGGCCGAACGCCTGCTTTCCGGCATTGGCTTGCCCGTGCTCTACGATGCGGTGGCCTCGGTACGCGGAGTGGCAAATCAGGCCCTGACCGCTGAACGCATCGTTGAACTTGGCCTCAACGGAAGCGATTTAGTCTGTTCGGAAACGCTCGATACCTTTTGTGCACTGCTGGGCAGTTTCGCCGGCAACGTCGCCCTGACCCTGGGCGCACGTGGCGGCGTCTATATTGGCGGCGGTATCGTGCCACGTCTGGGTGAGCGTTTTTTTACCTCGCGCTTTCGCGCATGTTTTGAAGCAAAAGGACGCTTGCACAGTTACCAGGCCAGCATTCCAACAGCATTGATTACCGACACCCTGGCCGCACTGACAGGCGCGGCGTTTGCCATCGAGCAGCAAAACTGAACCGCAGGTCAGGAACCAAACGCATTACCTGACAAACACGACGGCACTGCGCGCCGGCAAGGTAAATTTTCCTTGCGCAGGTTCATAACGCGCTTCGGCAGCGATCCGTTGATCGGCCGCCGTGGCGCTGAGATGTACCGGATGCAGGCGATAATCCTGTCCCCTGGTGCTGGCGATATCCAGTGTTTGCGCCTCACTGGCGACGTTGATGAAATACATCAGTGACGTGAAACGCGCGTCAGGATAATTGCTTCCATCCAGTTGTGCGGCAATCACGGCGCCATTTTGCTGTGGCCCGACATTTTCAAAATGTAATCGCTGCTGCACCTCGGCAGCGCTACGCAGGTGAAACAGGCTGGAACTGGAACGGATGGCCAACAGGTCGAGAAACATGTCGCGTGCCAGCGCAATCTCCTCAGGTCCGGGCTTGATCAGGGAATTGGCCAACAGCGGCTGTATGACCGGATACGCCGCGCCGTTATCGGCTTCGGGCGGCAATCCGGTGGCGAAATAATTGTCCTGATACGTCCAGTCCAGCCGGTTAAACCAGTCGCCCGAATTGTAGCTGTTACGGTCCATCGACTTGGAGCGCAAAATGTCGACTCCAGCGTGGAAGTAGGCCACGCCCTGACTGAACATGGTCGTCGCTACGCCCAGCATCTGTACCCGCACGCGGTCGGCGCGGAGAGTATCAGGCGCCAACTTATAGACGTTGATATCAAACAGCGTCTGGTTGTCATGATTCTCGACATAATTGACGACCTCGGCAGGCGTACTGACATAGCCGGCAGGCTGCCCGGCATAGTCAATCTGGCTTAACTTTTTTTCGCTGCCATCGTAAGTCGTCATCGCATAATCACGCAAGGATCCGGCCAGGCCGACACGCACCATATCGGCAGCCTTGAGCAAATCGACAGAGGAATCCGGCACACCGGTTTTCCCGGATGACAAATCTGCCAGACCGTTGATATATCCTTTGCGGCGTACTATCTCAGCGGCTAGATCGCCGCCACCGCGGATGGCATCGCGCGCCCGGTCACTGAAAGTACCGATCCCGCTACCGTTCAAGGACAGTTGCGAGGCCTGGACGAAACGCGCACCATTGGCAACTTCACCGAAATTCCAGCCTTCACCGATCAGCGCGATTTCACGTCCGGTCGCCGCCTTCAGGGCTGCTTGCAGCTCTTCCATCACAGACCGTGGCTGATGCCCCATCAGATCAAAACGGAACGAGTCGATCTTGTACTCACGTGCCCACTGCACGACCGAGTCGATCATCAACTTGCCCATCATCGTGTTTTCGGTCGCGGTATTACCACAAGGTGTGCAGGTCGTTTGCTCGATCTGGCCGCTGGCGTTCAAGCGATGGTAGTAACCAGGCACAATACGGTCAAGCACCGACTTTTCTTTTTGCCCGGTCGAGTCGGTATGGTTATAGACCACATCCA
>CANIFC010000032.1 GCA_947466695.1 Oxalobacteraceae bacterium
CTCCATTTCCCTGACGGATAAAAAAACACTCATCTCGACGGTCTTTAGCGCAAGAACGCCGGCCAGTACCGCATACAGTGCATTTTTGCTGCGGCGGCAGGCTCGCAGGCATCGGCCTGCCATCATCAAAAAAAGAGTCATGGTAGCCACGTACACAATGCCAGGCACGGGTACGGAAAAACGTAAAAAGTTCGCCTGGCCAAAATACTGCGACAAGGTCCACACCAGCAAAGCTAGCGCTACCAGAGACGTTGCCAGGAGAGCTATTAAAGCGGGACTCGGGACCGGCCCGGCGGTCGAGTTCAGTGAGCGGACACAGCGCCAGGCGAAGATGGCAAAACCGAGATAGAAAAAGTTGGCTTCCAGACCAAGGACCGGGTGAAAAACACCACCGACCAAACTGGAAGCATCATAAATACCCAGACAGGTGAAGGCCGCCAGCAGGAAACCCGACGCCGGTACGCACCATTTACGATGGCGTAAATATAAGGCAGCTACCCCCATCATGACCGAGATGGGCAATGACATGACAACGACAGTCTCTAAGGAAAAAAAAAGCATGCACATCCCGGATAAATACCAAGCTATCGCCATCTGATCTTATTTGATCTTGCTAGTAAGGCGAACCTGAAATATTGTAATATGCTTATGCTTACAAGCGTTAGTATAAGTTTATACAATGCACCGGCCGACCTGGCAATCGGGATACGACCGAGCTGGGCAATCGGCATGAGCTTGCTTATCTCGCGCGCTTCACATAAGATAAAAAGTACTACCTCAAGGCTATTTAAAACGGGAGACGCTGATGACGCAACAACACAACAGTAGTATGTCCGGTTTGTTGGGGATGAAAAAAATGCAGGCGTTTGTCCCGGCAGGCGTTGCCACCCATGCTGCGCAACAAAATCATGGTGCTTTTTGTGACTTGGTCAGTGAAGTCAGGATCAGTTTTCAGAATGTCCGTGAAGAGGATGATGTCATTGATTTCATGGACGAAGAACTGGAGCCAGTGAACCATCTCAAAACCAGACAACCATGGAAGATCCTGATCGCAGATGATGACATCAGTGTCCACGATACAACACTGCTGGCACTGGCTGGCGTCCAGATTCATGACCGGCCACTGGAATTTTCACACGCTTATTCTGCCGAAGAGGCGCGTCAGGTCATACAGCAAAATCCTGACATGTCGCTGGTTTTACTCGACGTTGTAATGGAAACGGTTGACGCCGGGCTTAAACTGGTGGGCGTCATCCGCAATGAACTCGAGCGCAATGACCTGCGTATCATTTTGCGCACAGGTCAGCCAGGCTATGCCCCGGAACAACTCGTCAGCAGGGAGTTTGCGATTGATGGCTACACCACGAAATCGAAATTGACACGTTCACTCCTCATTTCGGTATTAAGCGATAGTCTGGCCGCACCGAGGTCGGAGCAGGGCCTGTGCAATTAGGACTGCACCGCGACGTTCTTGCTGATAAAGATGGGTAAAAAAATGGCAGGGATGCGGCTCAGGGCGGCATCCCTTTTTTATGGTCAAGTGAGCGAGTTAGCTCATAAGATTCGCACGACCTGAATGCTGCACCGGCATAAGTACCTGAGCACAACCAGACAGGCCTAGTTCATTGTGCGTCGTGCTGATTAGCTGGTGTAGCTTGCAGGAAGGCCTGCATTGACAGGCAGTTGTCATTGATACGCAAAAGATGTGGCATGGCGCTTAGATCGCAATGGAATCTCTGTGCATTATAAATTTGCGGTACCAGACAACAATCGGCCAGTGTCGGGGTATCCCCAAAACAAAATTTCCCGGTACGTGTATCGTTCGCTAATTTATTTTCCAGGGCCGCCAGACCTGACACGCACCAATGCTGATACCAGGTATTTTTTTGCTCTTCACTGATTCCCACTATGCCGGTCAGATACTTCAGTACGCGTAAATTACTGAGCGGATGAATTTCACAGGCAATCGACAAAGCCAAAGTCCGGACATGGGCCCGGTCTGCCAATTTGGCCGGAAGCAGCGGCGACTGAGGATATTTTTCTTCCAGATATTCGATGATGGCTAAAGACTGGCTTAAGGCAAACTCGTTGACCTTACCGGAAGCGGCATTATTTTGTCCAGGTTCGTGCGCGATAGGTGTTTCAGCGTCCTCGCTATCAAGCAGTACCGGAACGAGTGCCTCTGGATTGAGCGCACGAAAATGTTCAGACAACTGCTCGCCACCATTTTTCACCAGATGCACCGCGACGCTATCGTATTCCAGCCCCTTCAGGTTCAATGCAATACGTACCCGGTAGGAGGCTGAACTTCTAAAATATCCATACAATTTCATGACATCTGCTCCGCTGTTGGCTGTTTCCAGGGATTAAGTAACTCGTGATGTTGGTGAACCTGGTGAACCTGGTGAACCTGGTGAGCCTGCCGACCTTGTCCGGCGAAAATACTGGCAGGTAAGCGGCCATCAACAGCGCGCTTTTCTCCCTGCCTGGATTCACAAAAATAGAGGAACAATAAAGCGGCAGCCTCTAAAACCAAGTGCAACACCCTTTGCTGTAAAGTGCTGCCATGCCAAAAATTTATACTCACCTGACGATACAGGAACGTGCCGTCGTCATGACCATGCGCGACGACCAGTGTAGTATCCGCTCCATTGCCAAGCGCCTTTGCCGTGCTCCCAGTTCCATCAGCCGCGAACTGCAGCGTACGCCCTCAGACACCCAGGTCTACGATGCCAACCTGGCCCACCTGCAAAGTGAGGCGCGTCGGTTGATGCCACGCCGCAGGCCCAAACTGGAAGCTGGCAGCGTATTGTTCCAGGTGGTGCGCCAATATCTCAATTTGCTCTGGTCACCCCAGCAAATTTCGCACATACTTAAGGGCATGTGGCCTACCGAATCCGACAAAACCGTCTCGCACGAGACCATCTACAACGCGATCTATTTGCATCCGCGTGGCGCACTTAAGCGCGAACTGATCGCCTGCCTGCGCCACCATAATCAGCTACGCAAACCGCGTAGTCGCGGCACCGACCGCCGCGGCCAGATCAAGGACATGCAAAGCATCCACATACGCCCGCCAGAGATTGAGGATCGCGTCATTCCCGGTCACTGGGAGGGCGACCTGATCAAGGGTGAAGGTAACCGCTCATCGGTCGGTACGCTGGTCGAGCGCACCACCCGTTTCGTGGTCCTGGCCAAGATGGATAATGCTGGCACCAAGTCCGTTGTCGACAGCTTTTCCGCCGTGCTCAATCGTGAACCCCAGGCCTTGCGTAAATCCATGACTTACGATCAGGGCCGCGAGATGCATGGCCATAAAATTCTGACCGAGCGCACCGGTGTACAGATCTATTTCGCCGACCCGCACAGCCCCTGGCAGCGCGGCTCCAACGAAAACACCAACGGTTTGCTACGCCAGTACATGCCCAAAGGCTCCGACCTGTCGATTTACTCGCAAGAGGAACTCGACGCCATCGCACTGTCACTCAATACCCGCCCCAGGGAAACACTGGGATGGAAAACGCCGCTGGCCGTTTATACAGAACACATGATCAGGCTACAATCGCAACCCGATTCGATTCATTAACCCCGTGTTGCACTTGGTACTTGAGACCGCCTAGGCATAGGCAACGTTGCACTATTACATCACTTTCCCGTCACTTTCCCGTCACTTTTACGTCCTGTTAATGACACAGTGTATTGCCCTATTAACGCGTCAATAGGGCAATACAATGTGCTATCTTGATTGGCAAGCTAGTTTAAACAATTGCCCCGCTAGTAGGAAAATGCGCTGTGAATGGTGCCTCACTGGTTCGTAGGTTGCATGTAATTTGCGCGTAACTGATGCATCAATACTGTGTTGGTCTTGCCGCAGCACTAAAATCACTGTACGTCAAATAATAGTGATGGGTGCGAACCCGACATCAAGAATTGTCGCCTGCAGTGACCATCTCAGTTAAACTGTATTGCTCATGATTTATTGCTCATGATTTATTGCTCATGATTTATTGCTCATGATTTATTGCTCATGATTTATTGCTCATGATTTATTGATCATTGCTCTACAGGCTGTTTGCTTCATTCATTGCAAATACCAAAAAATATATAAAAACAAGTTCATAGAACTGATAACAGGAGAAAAAAATGTCCTACAAGATCAAATTTCTAGCCGCGAGTATCTTTCTTGCCTGGTCTGGCGCCACCCTAGCGGCGGATATTAAAGTCGGTGTTGCAGAAGCTTTGTCTGGTCCGGCCGCCAAATACGGCGTTGCCATTAAAAATGGTTTTATCCTCGCCGTTGACGACTTGAATGCCAAAGGCGGGATCAATGGCAATAAAATTGTTCTGGTGGTTGAAGACGAACAAGGCAAAAAAGAAGAAGCGATCAACGTTTTCAAGAAGTTGATTTTTCAGGATAAGGTGCTGATTGTTTTTGGCCCTACCCTCTCCAATTCCGCCTTTGCTGCCGATCCTATCGCCAATGCGACTAAAACGGTTGTTTTCGGTACCAGCAATACCGCAGACGGCATTACCAATATGGGTCCGTTCACCTTCCGCAATTCCGTCATGGAAGCCGACGTCCTGCCAGTCACTACCCGTGCCGCCATCAAGCAATTCGCGATCAAGAAAGTGGCAATCCTGTATGGCAATGACGATGCCTTCACCAAGAGTGGCTATGATGTATTCAAAAGTGCCTTGGCAGCAGAAAAAATTGCCGTGACCGATACCGAAACCTATGCCAAGGGCGATGTCGATTTCAAGGCGCAATTAACCAAGATCAAGGCAGCCAATCCGGACGCTATAGTGTGCTCTTGCCTGGCAGAAGAGGCAGCCAATATTATCTTGCAAACCCGTTCCCTCGGAATGAAACAGCCGTTTATCGGCGGCAATGGCTTCAATTCGCCAAAACTGTTTGAAATCGCCAAAGATGCGGCTGACAACACCCTGATGGGAAGTCCGTGGTCAGCGGAAAATCCGGCTGCTGCCAACAAAAAATTCATCGCCGATTACAAAACCAAATTTAGCGCCGATCCCGACCAGTTTGCGGCTCAGGCCTATGACGCGATGTACATTTTTGCCGAAGCAATGAAAAAAGTGAGCTTGAGCGGTAACCTGGAAAAAGACCGCTTAGCCGTGCGTGATGCATTGCCAGCGGTAAAATTTGAAGGTGCTACCGGCAAATTTTCTTTCCGTCGTGCCGCTGCACAACCAGGCAAGGAAGTGGGTTATGACGCACAACAAGACGCCATCGTCAATATCGCCAAAGGCGGCAAGTTCATCCTGTTGAAATAAAAAGATGCCGGTCACTATCTGAAAAAGATAAATAGGTATAAGGATAGTGATCATTTTCCTCAGTTCAGTCATACACAGTGCACGTTCCTGAGCGGATTCATTCTCCTTAATTTGCTCACGCCATCGAATTATCCGATGCCGATATGGTGAAAATCGTGCGGAAAACCTTTTTTCGCTTCCCTGCGCTCAGTCACTGAGCACAGTTTTTGTCCCTCTTTTATTTTCAGGCGCCATGTTAGAACAACAATTAATCAATGCCCTTACGCTGGGCAGTGTGTATGCCCTGTTTGCACTTGGTTTTACCCTGGTATTTGGCGTGCTCGGGGTAATCAATCTCTCGCATGGCGCTATTTTCATGCTGGGCAGCTATGTCGCCTTGATACTGGTCAATACCTTTTCAATGTCTTTGTGGCTGGCAATGCTGTTAGCGATGCTGGTTACCGGCACAATAGGCCTGCTGGTTGATTTTCTGGTATTACGCCCCTTGCGCAAGCGTAATGCACCACATCTCACCCCCATGATTGCCACTATTGGTGTCGCGATCATGCTCACCAGCCTGGCGCAGGGAATATTCGGGGCGGAAAACAAGCGCTTTCCCTTTGGTACCATTCCGGAAGACAGCTTTACGGTCGGTAATCTACACCTCACCGCGGTGCAAATTGCCATTGTCCTGATCTCGTTTGCACTCATGATGATTTTACTGGTTGTCATGCGCCGCACCCAGTTAGGGCGAGCACTGCGAGCCATCGCCGAATCACCCAAGGCAGCCTATTTACTTGGAATTAATGTTGAGGGCTTGTTTTTTCTGACCTCGTTTGCCGCTGCAGCCCTTGGCGGAGCCGCCGGTGTCCTGGTGGGATTGTCGTTCAATGCCATTTCTCCTTTCATGGGGCAACCGATGCTGCATAAGGGTATTGCAGTGATTATTCTCGGTGGCATGGGCGATATTCGCGGCGCCATGATCGGTGGCTTGTTCCTTGGCTTTGCCGAGGTCATGAGCGTCGCTTACTTTTCCAGTGATTTCCGTGATGCCATCGCCTTCGGATTGTTATTTTTAATCTTGCTGGTACGTCCTGCGGGCATGTTTGGCAAGATTTTGGAAAGAAAGGCTTAACGTCATGCTTGAATGGTGGATTAATTTTTGGTCAATTTATAGTACGGTTATCTTTAGCATCGGCATCAATGCGATGCTGGCGCTGTCGATTTATCTAACCCTGTCCTGTGGCTTGCTGTCGCTGGCAAATGCGGCCTTCATGGGCTTGGGTGCCTACGCTGCAGCCATCATCAGCATGCAAACCGCGCTACCCTTCCCCGTTGCGTTGCTCGCCGCAGCGGTAGTGCCGGCGCTGGTGGCGGTGATTATCGGCATTCCCACGCTGCGCCTCTCCGGCGTCTATCTGGCCATGGCCACGCTGGGCTTTGGCGAAGTGGTCAGGGTCATTATTCTTAATATGGACATCACCGGCGGCCCAATGGGCTTGAATGGCATACCGCTCAAGACGCAATGGTGGCATATCATCCTGTTGCTGGCGGTGATGCTCTACACCCTCGCCCGTCTGCGCCGCTCCAAGGTAGGCCGGGCCTTTGAAGCGATCAAGCAGGATGAAACTGCCGCACGCCTGATGGGCGTCAATGTTTCGGCCTATAAATTACTGGCCTTTGTGCTTGGCGCCTTCATTGCCGGTATTGCCGGAGGCTTAAACGCCCATTTTACGTTCACGATCGGCCCGGGAAATTATGCCTTTGAAAATGCGGTTGATATTTTAACGATGGCAGTATTTGGCGGCACCAGCAACCTCATTGGCCCGATTATCGGTAGCACGACCCTGACGATACTGCCAGAACTGATGCGCTCGCTCAAAGATTTTCGCCTTGCCGCCAATGGATTGATCCTGATCCTAGTTGTGCTCTACCTGCCAAAAGGCATCTGGGATCCGGCACGACTCAGGGCCTTCTGGCAACGCCATCAAACAAAACGCACGACTAAAAGCAAGATGGGAGAAACGGGCTAATGCTGCAACTTAAAGCCATCAGTAAAAATTTCGGCGGTTTGCATGTCTTGCAAGATGTGAGTTTCAACGTCACCCAAGGCAGCATTTTTGGCTTGATCGGCCCCAATGGTGCAGGAAAAACCACGATCATCAACCTCATTACCGGTCTCTTGCGCCCTTCTGGCGGCGATATCCTCTTTAACGGCAAGGACCTGACGGCGGTACAACCACACCAGATCACGAAACTGGGCATTGCGCGGACATTTCAAAATATCCGCATCTTTAAAGAAATGACCCTGCTGGAAAATGTGGTGGTCGGCATGCATGATCATCTAAGCTATGGCGTCGCCGGTATCCTGTTCAATTCGGCCTCTTTCAAGCAAGCTGAAACCAAGGCGCGCGACCGGGCCATGGAACTCTTGTCCTGGGTCAGGCTGGACCACAAGGCGCAGATGCTGGCGGATAATTTGTCTTACGGTGAACAGAGAAAACTCGAATTTGCCCGCGCCCTGGCGACCGAACCACGTCTGCTATTGCTGGACGAACCGGTTGCCGGCATGAATCCGGCCGAAAAAACCGAATTAATGAAAGAAATCGTCAATATCAAGGAAAGGGGTTTCACCATTTTCCTCATTGAGCACGACATGCGTTTTGTCATGGAACTCTGTGAAAAAATTGCCGTACTCAATTTTGGCAAGATCATCGCAGAGGGAAATCCATCTGAAATCCGTAGTAATCCTGAAGTCATCGAAGCGTATCTGGGCAAGGAGGATGAAGAATGAGCAGCATTTTGCGCATCCATGACCTGGTCGTCTCTTACGGCCATATCGAAGCGGTTAAAGGCATCAGCCTTGACTTACAGGAAGGCGAAATCACGGCTTTGGTCGGCGCCAACGGCGCTGGCAAGAGCACTTCCTTGCTGGCAATCTCTGGCTTGTTAAAGCCGGTTAGCGGACAAGTCATACTGGACAATAAAGACCTCACCAAACTAGCCGCACACAAAATTGTGCAAAGCGGCGTTGTGCAAGTAGCCGAAGGCCGGGCTATCCTGACGACCCTCACCGTACGTGAAAACCTGGAACTGGGCGCCTATACCCGTAAGGATAAACCGCAAATAGTCAAAGATCTTGCGTGGGTATTTGCACTGTTTCCGGTGCTTGAGACGCGCGCATCCGGCCTGGCGGGAAATTTATCGGGCGGCGAACAACAGATGCTGGCCATTGCCAGGGCCTTGATGGCCAAGCCGCGCGTCTTATTGCTCGATGAACCCTCAATGGGCCTGGCGCCGCTGATGGTCAAGGAAATTTTTCGCGTCCTGAAAGAAATCAACCAGACCGGGCTGACCATCCTGCTCGTTGAGCAAAACGTCCGTCAGGCCCTGAAAATTGCCCGGCATGGTTATGTGCTGGAAAATGGAAAAATTGTACTCGCTGACAGTGGCGAGAATCTGCTGCACAATCCCAAAGTCATCGAAGCCTATCTGGGCGCTTGAGCCGGTCAGGTCGTCAATGCTTGAGAAATGTTTGAAAGATGCTTAACAGAAACTAACATCCAAAAACAAAAAATCCCTGCTTGTAAATCAAGACAGGGATTTTTTATGTGCTGCAAAAATACTGAAAAGGAACGATCAATCTATTCACGTTGCAAACACGGCTTGCACCGTGCTTGACGCCTGATTAATGCCTGATTAATGCCTGATTAACTACCGGCTACCGTCATATTCTCAATGAGGATAGAGCCGGTCTGTTTGGTGCCGCGAATCAAGGTGTCAGAGCCAATTGCCACAATTTGCTTGAACATCTCGCGCATGTCGCCGGCGATGGTAATTTCTTCGACCGGATATTGGATGACACCGTTCTCAACCCAGTAACCGGAGGCGCCGCGGGAATAATCTCCCGTGACATAGTTCACGCCCTGCCCCATTAATTCTGTCACAAGTAAGCCGGTCCCCATTTTTTTCAGCATGGCGGCAAAATTATCGGATTTTTTGGTCAGCGAAGAACTGAGGGTCAGATTATGCGATCCTCCTGCGTTACCCGTCGTTTCCATACCGAGCTTACGGGCTGAATAACAGGACAGGAAATAGCCCTGTACGACGCCATCCTTGACGACATCACGGCGCGAAGTCTTGACGCCTTCATCATCAAAGGGAGACGAGCCGACGCCACCGATAACATGCGGATCCTCAAGTATCTGTATGTGCTTTGGAAACACCTGGGTGCCCAGCGAATCGAGCAGAAAGCTTGACTTGCGGTACAGCGCACCACCAGACACGGCCTGCACGAACGAACCGAGTAGACCGGCTGCCAGCGGCGCCTCGAACAAGACCGGACATTTGCGGGTGTCAATTTTGCGCGAATGCAAGCGCGCCAATGCACGCTCCGCCGCATAGCGGCCTACCGCTTCAGGCTGAGCGAGTTTTTTGGCATTGCGCTGCGACGTGTACCAGTCATCGCGCTGCATGTTGCCACCCTTGCCTGCGATGGGGGAGACCGAAATGGTATGGCGGGAAAAAGGGTAGCCACCCACGAAGCCACGTGAATTAGCGGCAACGAAATGGGATTGCTGCGCGTGGACGCCGGCGCCTTCACAGTTGGTAATGCGTTTATCCACCGCAAAGGCGGCAGCTTCGGTGCGGCGAGCGAGCTCAATGGCCTCTTCGGCGGTGACTAGCCAGGGATAGAATAATTTCAGGTCCTGCGGATGCATCTCGAGTAAATCGGTGTCCGGCAGGTCGGCACAATTGTCTTCGGCAGTAAAACGTGCAATGTTGTACGCCGCTTCAACGGTGTCGAGCAGAGACTTGTTCGAAAAATCGGAAGTGCTGGCATTACCGCGCTTTTGACCGATATAGACCGTGATGCCGATACCCTTATCACGATTTTGCTCTATCGTCTCTACTTTACCTTTACGCACGCTGACCGACAATCCGCCGCCTTCGCTGATCTCGACAGCAGCGTCGGATGCGCCCTTTTCACGCGCAAAACGCAACATATCTTGTGCAATTTGCCTTAACTGATCCTGAGTGTGGGTAAAAACTGGTTTGCTCATGGGCGGTTTTCTCTGGTTGCTTAGATAAAGAGGGTATCATAGCAGCCGTTTCAATAAGTTTATACAATTAAGGCGAGTCAATTATGCCAAATCCAAATCGCGGTGCTTGTGGTTTTAAATCCAACGAGTTCGAACAAGAATACGAACGCCCTTCAAAATCACAACTAAAACGTGAAATGACGGGTCTGCAAAAATTAGGTCAGGAACTGATCGATCAGGCGCGCGACCGTGTCAAGCGGGTTCCGATGCCCGAAGACGTGCGCGATGCCATTCTCGAATGTCAGAAAATTAAAGACCATGAAGGTCGCCGCCGTCAGCTGCAATTTGTCGGCAAGAAAATGCGTACGCTGGATGAAGCCGAAATCGCGCTGATTCAAAAAACCATCGACAGCTGGAAAGGTGCTTCCAAATCGGAAACTGCCACCATGCATGCGATGGAACGCCGGCGTGATAAATTGCTGGCCAACGATACTGCAGTCACTGAACTGATGGCCGAGTTTCCGCAGATCGATGCGCAGCAGTTGCGCACCATGATCCGTAATGCGCGCAAGGAACAGGCCGAGAACAAGCCACCTAAAGCCTATCGAGAAATATTCCAGTTGCTCAAGGAATTGGCCAAGGCAAAATCGGGCGGCACTTCCGACGATGCTGACGACGATGCTGAGGACGAGGAAAATGACTGACCTCACCGTCCTCATTGACGTGAGCGATAAGGACCGCGCCTTGCGTGTCGGTCTGGTGTCGGTGTCAGACCGTGCCTCGGCAGGAATCTATCAGGATCAGGGCCTGCCGGCCTTGCAGGAATGGTTCGGTGCTGCCTTAAGCACACCCTGGATCATAGAAACCCGCCTGATTCCTGATGAGCGGGCCTCCATTGAGCAGGCCTTGATCGATCTGGTCGACCATGCCCGGTGTGATCTGGTGATTACGACCGGCGGTACGGGTCCTGCTCGGCGCGATGTCACGCCTGAAGCGACACTGGCAGTGGCGACCAAAGAGATGCCAGGCTTTGGGGAGCAGATGCGCCAGATCAGTCTCAAGTTTGTCCCTACCGCGATCTTGTCGCGGCAAGTTGCGGTCATCCGTGAATCGGGCGACCATGCTGCCCTGATCATGAATTTGCCCGGTCAGCCAAAGTCGATCAGGGAAACGCTGGAGGGCCTGAGAGACGCCGATGGCAAGCAACTCGTTGCCGGTATTTTTTCTGCGGTGCCCTATTGCATCGACCTGATCGGCGGGCCTTATGTAGAAACACACGATGCCGTATGCCGGGTATTTCGTCCAAAATCGGCGCTCCGCAACAAACCCAATAGCTAAAAAATCATGACTTCAGCCCTACTTGACAGCATAGAAATCGAAAGCGCCCCCAACCCCAGCGTTGCAGTGATCTGGATGCATGGCCTGGGTGCGGATGGCAATGACTTTGTCCCCATCGTCAAAGAACTTGATTTACGCGGCTGTCCCGGCATCCGTTTTGTCTTTCCGCACGCCGCCACCATTCCGGTCACCGTCAACGGTGGCTACGTGATGCGCGCCTGGTATGACATTCTCGGCACCGATATCGCCAAACGGGAAGATGAAGCTGGCTTACGCCTGTCGCAGGCACGTATAGAGCAACTGATCCGCCGTGAAAACGCACGCGGTATTGCTGCCGACCATATTATCCTGGCGGGGTTTTCACAAGGCTGCGCCATGGCACTTCAAGTAGGTTTGCGCTATCCGGAACCAATGGCAGGTTTGCTGTGCCTGTCAGGCTATGTCCCGTTACGCGAAGAACTGGCAACAGAGCGTAGCCCGGCCAATCAGGCTACGCCGGTCTTTCAGGCCCATGGCGTGGCAGATCCGGTCATTCCCTTGCAGCGCGCCGTGCAGTCGCGTGATCTGTTAACCGATCTTGGCTACCAGATAGAATGGCATGAATACATGATGCAACATTCGGTCTGCGCCGAAGAGATTGAAGACGTCGGAAACTGGTTGCGCAAGACCCTTAATCCTCAGTAAGAAGGTATCGATTCCTGCCGGGCAAGGTCCTTTATATTTATTCAAAGAACACCGCTGATACGGTTGGCACTGAGATAGGGGAGAACACAGAATTCGGGAGAAATCGTACGCTAAGGCGCGCCTGGCCAGCCCATCTAACGGCCGATTTACGACCCGTTGCGGACCTTGGGCGATTTATGCGTTAGCGCCCACCGCAGGCGTCCGTACGTGAGGACGAAGCGGACGGCGTGAGTGTGGCATCGGTTGCGCGGACCGCAGCAATTTTGCTACAGTTCGGCCATACCCATCACCTAGGAATTCCATGCGCCGCCCGTTCAAACAAATCGATGCCTTCTCCTCCATCCCGTTCCAGGGCAATCCATTGGCTGTCATCCTCGATGGGGACGGCCTCACCGGCGCGCAGATGCAAGCGATTGCCCGCTGGACCAACCTGTCGGAAACCACGTTCGTGCTGCCAGCACTGGACCCCGCGGCCGACTACCGCGTGCGCATCTTCACGACCCAGGACGAATTTCCATTTGCCGGCCATCCCACGCTGGGCACGGCGCATGCGCTGCTCGAGGCGGGCTTGCAACCAAAAACTCCGGGCGTGCTGGTCCAGGAGTGTGGCGTCGGCCTGGTCGCGGTGCGCATCGCTGCCGACGGCGCGCTCGCCTTTCGCGCACCGCCAGCACTGTTCGAGCCGATGGACGCGGCGCTGTTGCCGCTCCTGCAGGCAACACTGGGGACGGCGGCCCTGGATGCTGCATATTTACCTGTTGTGGCCGACATGGGCATCCGCTGGCTCATCGTGCGGCTCATCGCGGCCGCAGATTGCCTGGCAGTAAAGCCCAACGGCGCGGCCCTCGACGAACTGATGCAACACACCGCCAGCAATGGCTTGGCCATCTACGGCCCCCATCCTGCTGGCGGCGTGGCCGATTACGAAGTACGCGCCTTCATGCTGGAACACGGCACCCTGCTGGAAGACCCTGTCACCGGCAGCGCCAACGCCTGCATCGCCCGCCTGCAACAGCAGCAGCAATCCTACCGCGCGCGCCAAGGCACGGTGCTGGGCCGCGATGGCCGCGTCAGCGTCACGTTCGACGATGGCACGCCTTGGATTGGCGGGCAATCCATTACCGTCATCGATGGCACGCTCACGGCGTGAGGCGTCCGGAGCGGGGCTGCAAAAAAATGTCCAAGATTATTAGACGACTGGTCTAACCAATCTTTCTAGAGAAACAACACGACAAAGTACCGATGGTTTTGACCTCGCACGGCACCCTCGGCAATACCTGCCGCAAAACCGGCTTCTGGCTGAAAGAACTGGCCGCGCCGTGCTACACCTTCAAGGACGCTGCCATCGAAATAACGCTCGCCTCGCTGGCAGGCGGCCAGCCGCCGCTGGACCCGAAAAGCAATGAGCCATCGTTCCAGGCCGGCCGGCCGCATCGCTCCGGGCGTGACGCAGCAACGACTGACCGTTGCTGCAGTCCTATTGTGGCTACGCTGATACGTCAACTGACGTCTAACGCGACACGAATAATTCCGCAATGACCTGAGCAAGCCAATCTCTCGATGCACTACCCGAAGCCCTCCTATGCCATCCCACAACAACATTGAAATTTAGGGAGGACATGTCTATATCGATCACTTGGAACCCCCCGGCGGCGGCAATGGCAGAGGGTACGAAGGCCACCGTGTCATTCACGTGCATAAACGCTTGCAGAGACGTGTAGCACGGCAAAGTGGCAATCACGGAGCGACTCACCTTCTGGGTGCTAAGGAAATCATCTATCCGGCTCCCCAAATTGCCTACGCCGCTGGCAAAATCCACATGAGGATGGGAAGACACATCACCAAGCGTCTGTATCTGCCGAGGCAGTGGCGAACCTTGCCTAGCAACGCAGCAGTAGTGGTCGCGTCTCAGTGTCTTCCGTACCAGTCCTGGATCGACGTAGTCAGAAAAACCAATTACCAGGTCAGCCTCTCCTTGCGCCAGCGTCTTGGCATGCTGACCGGGATTGAAGTCAATGACTTCAAGTTTTACCCCGGGTGCGCGTTCGCGCATGAGCAACGAAAGCGACGGAATGATGGACAGTTGCGCATATTCATTTGCGATGACCCTGAACACGTACTCACTCGTTGCCGGATCGAATGGGAATGAATTGAAAATGGCGTCGACCTCTTCAATTATTTTCTCGAATTTCGCCGCCAGGTCGTATGCATAGTCGGTTGGCTGCAATCCTGCGCTCTGGCGCAGGAACAGCTCATAGGGAAACACTTCACGCATGCGCTTGAGGTAGTTGCTAACTGCCTGCTGCGATATCTCAAGCCGCTCGGCAACGCGAGAAACGTTTTTCTCGCGCACGAGACTCAGAAAAACCCGCATGTGCCTGACATCGATT
Source organism: Oxalobacteraceae bacterium (assembly GCA_947466695.1). Classification (GTDB taxonomy): domain Bacteria; phylum Pseudomonadota; class Gammaproteobacteria; order Burkholderiales; family Burkholderiaceae_D; genus Undibacterium. The sequence continues at coordinate 14,726 of CANIFC010000032.1, forward strand.
TTCTCAATCATTGGAGTTGTATCTCATACATAGTAGTCGTGATTGTAAGTGTATCAGTAGGCACTTAAAGTATCACCTCCCTAACATTTTATGAAACGATGATATGAAAACCGTAATTTTGATTGGCGCCCAAGGGCACATGGGCCAAGCCGCTATGTCCGGCCTTAAGAAGCACAATGTCATCACCGCCAGCCGCTCCGGTACAGGATGCGACCACACAGTCGATATCACCAGCAGGGCGTCGATCAAGGCGCTGTTTGAAAAAGTGGGGCCGTTCGATGCTGTTGTTAATACAGTCGGCTGCTGCGAATACGCTAACTTCAGCGAAATGACCGATGAGCAGTGGGACACGACAATCCAAAGCAAGATGGTCGGCCAGATCAATTTGGTAAATGTGGGTCTAAACCACATCAACGATGGCGGTTCGTTTACGCTCATTTCAGGTATTCTCAATACCAAACCCATTCCCATGGCAATTGCGGATGCCACCACCAGCGGAGCCATCGACACCTTCGTGCAGTGCGTGGCGCATGAGCTTCCACGCCAGATTCGCATCAACGTGGTCAACCCCACAGTTCTGGAAGAGGCGTGGGAGGTATATGGGGAAATGATGCCAGGTTTCCAGCCTGTCCCTAGCACGCTGGTAGGAAAGGCCTTCGAGCGGTCGGTTGATGGCTTCATCACCGGGAAGGTTATATTCGTCGACGCCTGATGGGGAATTCTTTTGCTGTTTGCGCGGCTGGACGCGCTGGAGTCGAAGGTGAATAAGACCAGCCAGAATTCTCGCAAGCCGCCTTCGTTCGATGGACTGGCCAAGAAGTTGAGTTCGTTGCGCGAGCCGTCGGGGAAGCAGCCCGGTGGCCAGGCCAGCCACAAGGGCACGACGCGTTAACGCGTTGCCAAACCGACCGAGATAGTCGATCATCCTTTGCCACGGCAGTGCATGCGCTGCCACAGCGCGCTGCCGCTGGAGCGGCCTGGGGTAGCCGGGCGGCGTCAGAACAAAAAATCGATAAGGGGCAATTCCGGCCGCTGCGTGACACAAAAAACTTGTGATTGATCAGCGAACAAACCTTAGCGTATTATTTTTTCCGAATTCTGTGGGTGCCCCAGATAGCAGTACCAGCGGATTGCTATGGCTCTATGATGTCGCTAGCAGCTTTTTTTGCAGAAAAATACGCTTAAAACCCACTGGGTAGTCTGGTAACTCGCCAAAGCAGGTATACCCGAGCTTTTCATAAAATCCTCGTGCCTGAAATTCGAAAGTGTCCAGCCAGGAGCTATGGCAACCGCGGGCGATTGCCTCGGCTTCCGCCATTGCCAACAACTGCGAACCAACTCTTTGGCCTCGTAATGAATCCGGCACTGCAAGCAGTTGCGTATATAACCAGCCATATCCGGTACTACCCCACAGCCCGCCAATGATCGTGCCTTCGGCATCGCAAAGCGTCACGACTAAGGGCCGACCTCCGCTCGGCCCTGCCTTGCTGTCGTTATAGGTGCGCAAAGGGACAAGGATAGACTCGCGCACCGTATCAAGGGCAACATCGGTTAAATTCAGCGTGTACTTCATGGTTTCCTTAAAAAAGTCTTTCAACATAATACGATGTTGCTAACTACTCCAGAATTTTACATCCGGTCAAGTGCCTGCCCGATGTCAGCGATCAGGTCATCGGCGTCTTCGAGCCCGATATTAAAGCGCACCAGCACACCCTGATGTGGCCACGTTGCCCGCATTTGACGGATCCGGTAGGGAACACACAAGCTATGCGCGCCGCCCCAGCTAAAACCAATCTTGAAGAGTTCCAGCGTATTGACGAACTGGTCGGTTTGCGCCTCACTGTAACGTTCGTCGAACAAGACGGAAAACAAGCCGCCGGCGCCGGTAAAATCGCGTTTCCAGATCGCATGGCCAGGACAATCCTCCAGCGCCGGATGCAGCACCTTGCTCATTTCAGGGCGCGTCTTGAGCCAGCTGGCAATCTTGCGCGCACTGGCGTCATGAGCGTCAAAACGCAACTTGAGCGTACTTAAGCTGCGCAGGACCAGATAAGCGTCATCCATTCCGACGCCAAAACCCAGACGCATGTGCGCGGCCTGCAAACGATTATTGAGATCCTTGTCGCGCGTGATGACAGCGCCCATCAGTACGTCCGAGCCACCACTTTGATATTTGGTCAGTGCCTGCATGCTGATATCGACACCGTGCTCGAACGCCGCAAAGGCGATACCGCCTGACCAGGTGTTATCCATGGCGACGAGTACACCGCGGGCATGGGCGGCAGCGCATATTGCCGGAATATCCGACACTTCCATCGACACTGAACCCGGCGCTTCGGTCCAGATCAGCCGGGTGTTGGGCTGTATCAAATCAGCGATCGCCGCGCCAGCCAGCGGATCGTAATAGCGCACGCTGACGCCAAAGCTGCTTGCGAGCCAGTCGGCCTGGTCACGGCTGGGATTGTAGACATTGTCGGGTAGCAACACGTCGTCACCACTTTGCAACAAGGCCATATTGACCAGGGTGATGGCGGCCAGTCCGCTGGGTGCCAGCAAACAATAGTTACCCTGCTCAATTTCCGCCAGTCTCGCCTCGAGCGTAAAACTGGTCGGCGTACCGTGCAAACCGTAGGTATAGGCCGATTTATCCTGCCAGCTACGCGCCCGCATCGCGGCAACGTCTTTGAATAAAACGGTGGAGGCGTGGTGGATGGCAGTGGGAAAGGCACTGAAACCATCCGGTGCCTGATAGCTGCTGTGGATGAGCTGAGTCGTCGAGAATTTTTTCTGCGTCATCATGATTACCTTGGGAAATTGGGTGAATTTTATTCCGCACCATAGTGCATGCGATCCATGTAATTCATTTTAATGCAACTGAAGTTGATCCGAGTAGTTGATCTGGCTGCAATAGTGGTGAGGGCGCTGTTTTTTAATTGAGCGGCATCAAAGCC
>CANIFC010000033.1 GCA_947466695.1 Oxalobacteraceae bacterium
ATCTGCGCGGACAATACGGGCAGTCCAATCGACCAACTCGACATAATCGAGCAAGGTATAGGGCATACCTTGTGTAGGATCGGCATTGAGGTGATTGGCAAACGGGTGGAGTGGCGGCACTATTTTCAGCGCTTGCGCTGGCTTGGAGTCAGCACTTGCGCGTTGCGCCGCGAAGGTTTGCAGGCGCTGTTGTATCGCCGTGAAATCAGACGCTTCTGGTGTCGCAGCGATACCGGCGCGCACTGGGTTTAGATCCACATACACACAGCATGCCAACAAGCCAGCCTCATCTAAAATCGGCTGGCTTTTAAAACGCCCTTCCCAGAATCGGCCGGTACAGTGATCCTCTTGATTCGCACGGCGGGCAATTGTTTCATTTAAACAGCGCATATACCAGGACAGATTACAGAGCCGACGCCGTAGCCCGGCCAAAATTTCAAGCGCGACATCGGTGTCGGCCTTGGTTTTGAGCTTACCGTTGAGATGCTCTGTCACCAGCAGGGGCAGCGCAAACAGCATTCCCCAACGACGTGCCACTTCGGCATCCGACCACGCACGGGCGCGGGCGACATCAATATGCAGCACCAGATGGTAATGGTTGGACATCACGGCATAGGCGCAAATATTGATCGCAAAGGCCTGAGACAACTCCGCCAAACGCTGCGTCACCCAGACTTTACGATGCGAGAAATCTTGCCCCGTGACCTGATCCTGACCCCACAAGAAGGCGCGCCGGACACAGCGGCCGATGCAGTGGTAATACGGCGTGGCGTCTAAAGACACATGATTTTTACGTGCGGTTGGCATCACCATCTCCCTATTGAACGTGAAGTATGACCAGCATAGGTAAAAATTTTACAATTTCAAGATTTTGATATGGGTGTCTTGTTAAATTAAATAACTCATGATTTTTACGTGCGGTTGGCATCACCATCTCCCTATTGAACGTGAAGTATGACCAGCATAGGTAAAAATTTTGCAAATTCAAGATTTTGATATGGGTGTCTTGTTAAATAACTATTTCAAGATTTTGATATGGGTGTCTTGTTAAATAACTTTTGTTAAATAACTTTGATATGGATGTCTTGTTAAATAATGGGTGTCTTGTTAAATAATGTGGGTGTCTTGTTAAATAATTTTTTATATAAGAACAGCAACGCGCACAATGCCTGCTTATGTGTTGAGATGCGCACACTACGTTCATTGGTCAGGTGGGAAAGCCTTGACCTCAGCCGCGCCCATCTCTAGGGGGGGAGCCTCAGACCATGAAAACGGATGTGCCATCGAATCCAGTAGACATAAGCCTCTTCTGTGCGTAAGCTACAGTGCTTATCATGAATGCAATTTTTAACACAGCTGAGTAACTTTGGTTGTTTGGAGCTGGATCCGGAAGTGACTTGTAGGATGTCCATGGAAGCTGTCTGCCTTTCCTGGTTATTTAGTACTGAATATAAATACTGTATATGCAGGAAAGCATTGCAGGGCAACCGTTACAAAGGAACTGTCTGGCCAGGATAGGCGGACGGGACGCCAGGTTAGGCGGAATTTTTTTTAGCCTATTTGATGTTGGGCCCCAAAGACGAACTGCCCCCTACTGCCTTCTCTGTAAAAGCAGCATGAGCAAACCGAACCTTTCTTGATGTGGTGAAAGGAATTGAATCAGAACGAAGCTCCACGGCCGATACAAGATATAAATCAGGGGAAACATGAATACCACAATCACATATCGCGGTTACAGATTCTTCTGGCTCGCCTTTGGAGGACTAGTCGGAGTACAGTCGTTGTTAGTTGGCCTTCAATCAGCTGGAATTGGAGCGACACTCCAAGGTTTCGGAATGATTACAATGGGTTTTGTTTGGTTCCTGCAGCCATTAATACCCAGCCGAAATATTTCAAAAATATTTTCTCAAAGCTCTGGCTCAGCAATTGGGCCGCAACCCTTGCGAATCTTGCTCACATTCCTCGCAGCCGGAATGCTAGTAGCCGGGCTTGTCATAAGGTATTTCATTGGGGCCTAACCCCTCGCTCAGCTTAGCTCAAACGTTAGGTGTTACTCCAACCATAGAGGAACTCATGCAAAAGCTTTGGCTGTCTGCGTTGCCCCTTCTATTGTGCGCTTTGGCAACAGGCTGTGTATCTGGAGCTCTTAGACACGAGATCGTCAAGAACCATACACCTCTTGCAAAGGATGTGGTTGCCTCTATCGAACCGATAGAATTTGACACCGCTGAATTTAAAGCGTCAAACGGTACGGTGCTGCAATACCGGTTCCTAGTTCCGTCGCGCTATGTCCAAGGAAAGCGTTACCCACTGGTGTTCCAACTACACGGCTCTGGGGGTATCGGTACAGATAATCTAAAGCAAATTGACCGCCTTGCAAAAACTTGGGCAATGCAAGATGTACGCGAGCGCTATCAAACCTACATCCTGATCCCTCAGTTCCCAGTCAGAAGCGCAAACTATGGGCCGCCTGTCGTAGATCAACATGCGGAGCACTCCGAAGCATTAAATGCTGCACTTGAACTTGTAGAAGAGTTCGCACTAAACCACTCCGTTGACACATCTAGAATCTATGCAGTCGGCTTCTCAATGGGCGGATCTGCAGCATGGCTTTCGCCAACCCTCAGGCCAACCCTATTTGCAGCGGCAGTTCCGATTTCGGGAATCGCACCGGCAAATTCGTTCGCCCCAATTTTTAAGAGTTTGCCAACACTAGTAATTCATGGAAACTCAGACACTGAGAATCCAGTAACAGCCGATCTCAGATTTTCCCGTGAAGTCAATCGCGTTGGTGGAAAGAAGATTCAACTTAGAGAATACCAAGGGTTAGATCACCAAATTCCGCAAGATATTTATCCAGGGTACTGGTGGCGAGATTGGTTATTTGAGCAGCATCGCAAGTAACACCTAACAATTCATTCAGGCCGAAGCCGCTTCATGGCTCGGCTTAATCCAGGCGTTAAAAATATCTCTATGACCGTCCGTTAAGGCCGACGAAGCGGACATACATTCATCGACGGCGAACGACAAAAATTGGTCGTCCATTGAAAAAATGTAAATATTAGCGAATGACAACTTCCGCCCGATTGCAGTCGCTCGAGCTGTATCACTGATGCATCCATTTTGCGTTTTAGCAGGATAAATTGTGATTGCAGAGGAATGCACTTACTTAGACGCACATGAAGTTTTTTGCATAAAGTAGTGTATTGCATCGTTGATGAATTCGGCATCAAGGCATCTAAGTGATTGATTTAATGGCGGGTCGGTTGAAATTATTTTGTCATCTTACGGCCAGATATATCGTCAACACCGCGCGTTGAGTATTCTCAAAGGTTCGATTTTCGGCCGGGGTAGGGTAGAAGTCGGGTCGCCTGATGGCCCTTCAACAAACACCTCACTACAACAGGGAGAATTAAAAATGATCCGTTTCGTCCGTACGTCCAGCGTCGCACCTGGCAAGCTAGGGAGCGCAATCACCTTCGCTAAACAAATAACCGAATACATCGCCAAACAATTTGATGTCAAGATGCAAGTCATGCTACCGGTCGGTGGTAATCCGCACCGTATTGCATGGCGTTCCGAATTCTCCAGTCTCGGCGCCATGGATGAATTTCAGTCACGCTTGCTGGCAGATCCGAAATACATGGAAATGCTGTCCAAAGGAAGCGATTACTTCATTGCCGGATCGCTAAACGACGATATCTGGCGCACGCTGTAAATTTTTATTTAGGGCGATCACTGAAACTAAAACTGACACTAAAACTGACACTAACACTGTCACTGATCGCCTTTTTTTGACGAACTCAGGAACGGCTTTTCCGGCCGGATAGCGCTTTGTACCAGAGCGCTCTGTTACAATCGGCCGTTGATTTTTCAGACGGCTTTCCCATGACGCATCACCAGTTCGCCACACCAAACCCCGGTACAAATGGCTTGTCCGTGCTGGCACTGACCGCCCCTGTCGCCATGGGCTATATTCCGCTCGGTATGGTGTTTGGATTTTTGTTTGTCCAGGCCGGAGCACAATGGTGGCTGCCTGTGCTGGCGAGCCTGTTTGTGTTTGCCGGCGCTGCGCAGTACATGATGATACCAATGGTCGCTGCCGGCTTATCTGCCGGGACGATTGCGCTCGCTACGCTGATTGTTAATCTGCGGCATATTTTTTATGGCTTGTCCCTGCTCAACAAGCTGCCGCAAAAAAAATTATACCGCTGGTACATGATTTTCGCGCTGACCGACGAGACCTATTCAGTGCTCACGACCATGCCGGCAGCGACCAGCGACAAACAGATGGCCTTACTGGCCTTGCTCAATCATTTCTGGTGGGTGCTGGGTACCCTGACCGGCGCACTCATCGGTGTCCGCGCGCAAATCACCCTATCGGGTCTCGACTTCGTGCTCGCTGCGCTGTTTGCCGTACTCACGGTAGAACAGTGGCGTACCAAAAAAAGTCCCGCTCCGCTCTGGGTGGCGCTGGCCGCTTATACCGCCGCCTATTTGCTGGCGGCCAAACATGCACTGGTGATATCGATCGCACTAAGTATTGTGGCGGGCATGTTCTGGCAGGCCAGACCAGTGAACACCGATAACAATACCAAGGAGGCCGGCAATGATTGATGGCAGCTATGTGGTGGGGGTGATTGCCGCCATGGGACTGGTCACATTTGCCTTGCGGGCGCTTCCTTTCGTCGCCGCCCAATGGCTGAAGAAACATCCTGCAGTACAGCGACTCGGTGACTTTTTACCGCTGGCGATCATGACGCTCCTGCTGGTGCATTCGGCAGCCGGATCTGCCCGTGAACATGCCTCAGGCCCCTGGCCCGAACTGCTGGCTGTTACGCTGGTCGCGCTATTACAATGGCGCAGCAAGAATGCCCTGTTGAGCATCGTCGTGGGTACCTGCGTGTATGTGCTGATCCGCAACAGCAATTTCTAGCCGTTTCTTTTTGCAGTCTGCAACATCGGTCGCGTGTACTGTTTTCACTATTGGCTCTTTTCTGATGAATGCTGCTCACCCCGTTTGACATTACACAATCAGGGCAGAATGGCCAGTGATACCTTGAAAGAAAATTTTGAGGAGATCGACAATGAATCAGCCAATTTTTGTTAACGCATTGCTTGCCACCCTGATTGCGGCTTTGCTTGCCATGTCACCAGCTAGTGCGCAGCAACCCGCCACTACTTCCAAGAGCACTGCCGTCAAACAGAAAACACCTCCGCTGGCTCAATTTGATCAGCAATCGGCGCAAGTGCAGGAGCACATCAAAAAAATGCATGAGCAGATGGACAAAATCAGTAAAACTCAGGATCCGCAGGAACGTCAAAAATTACTTCAGGACCATTGGGAGACCATGCAGGAGGGCATGGGGATGATGCGCGGTATGTGGGGTCCGGGAATGATGGGCGGGCATGGCTACGGCGGCCATGGTGGCGCCGTGATGGGCGGTCCGATGAGGGGCTCGGGTCATGGATGGGGTGAAATGCATCCCTATTATTCCAAACTGACACCGGAACAGCTCAAACAGCGGCAGTACATGTCGGATCAATACATGGGCATGCAACAGCAAATGATGGATCACATGATGCAGCACCAAAATTACCTGTCGAGGCAACCTGCAAAATAAGTGCAGATCCGGGCGCGTCTGTATGTTCGGGATCGACGCGCAGGCTGCTTGGGTTTTTTTGGGGCGGCAGGAACAGCGGTAGTTACGGCTGATATATCCTTAAATTAAAACATTTAGGACGGAGGTTTCAAGATCTGAGGGGGTGTACGGAATTTCAATTAAACCGGCAACATCCGTTCTTTAAACTGGATCGTGAAGCGGTTAAGTGCACCTTTCCAGTCCCGCAGTGGCATCGTCCATTTCTTGCTGATGTTGTTCAGTGCCAGATAAAACAGCTTGCTGACGGCCTCATCGGTTGAAAAAAAACAGCTGCAAGTCAATGTACGCCACTGCCTCGAATTTCAGATTGCACCAAGGCATTTGTCAAAGATTGGGCGCGCCGCTCCCATTGAGGCCTTTACAACATGAGACGTCTCAAAGAAGTGATGCTTTTATTGATAGCCAATGATGTGCCTTTGAGTACTGAGTTGCTCGAGTATCCTCTAGAACTGACGTTAACTTTTCCGACTGGATGTAATGGAAGGAATGTTGATATTCGAAACAATTTCCAAATTTGCTTCTTTAGTTGGTAAAATGAAAATTAATATGGTGTTGCTTTTCATAGATATTTCATAGATTACGAAAAGCTGACGATCGCGATCAGGATCAAAAAATTCAAGCTTTTAGACAATCCTGGATCTTTCCTCATTTTTTAGGGAGCGCCTATTTATGCACAGCAAACCTGTCTATCAAAAATAAAGTTATTCGAAAGCTTCGCAATGAAATGTATAAAAGTGTTTCTAGCAGGACTGCTATTGGCGGTAAGCATCAGCGCGTACGCTGACGATGCGTCCAATGTGTTGTACGGAAAGATGGAAGAAATTGCCCAGCGTGGAAATTCCGAGGCGCAATACCATCTTGGGATGATGTTGAACAATGGCATCGGGGTGACCAAGAACCCAAGAGAAGCCTACGAATGGTTTGAAAAATCTGCGGATGCGGGAGATCCCTTGGCAGCATACAAAGTGGGTTGTTACTTGGCGGGGCAATTTGGGGTCATTCCAATTAACCTGGAAAAGGCTCTCAAATTTAAGTTGATCGCTGCAGAGGCGGGCTATGCGCTGGCTCAGCATGATGTCGCGATTATTTATTTTCAACATAAGGAGCCCGAGAAAGCAATTCGTTGGTGGCAGGCTGCGGGCAGCCAAGGCGATCCCATGTCACTTTACAATCTGTCCGTCCTCTTCAAAGATGGGAAGAGTGTTCCCGCTGATAGCATGCGTGCTTATTCCTACTTTAAACTTGCCCAATTATCCTCAAGGGGAAGCATCAACAGCAATGCGCAAAGTGCCTTGAATCAGCTTAAGAAAACGATGTCACCGGAAGAACTTGAAAAGGCCGAATTGCTCGTTGTTAATTGGAAAGCCCAGCCAACTTTGCTTACAAATATGGCGGCAGACGGACAGAAACGCGCCAAGATGCTAGTTGATGGTGGTTGATGAAAATCAATAATGCCGGAGCAGCCGTTGCAAAGAATCTTCCGCTTGGGCGGTCTTTTGAGTGGTTGTGCGAGCGACGTGTTTAAGTTGTCAACCAAGCTGATCTTCGCAAAAAACCGCACAGACCAGTGATCTTTACTTAAAAAACGTCAGTCGCAACCGGTCGCCTTCAATCTACCGCCGGTATTTGATGTCTGAATTTTCGAGAAAGTCACAACGTTATTTAAGCTGTAAATTTAAATGATATTTGGCTCTCTGTACCCATCCAATAGCTCAAAAAATATAACTTATTTGTTGCACAAGCTGACGTAGTTTTCTGGGTAGCTTGGTATGGCTCCTGGCAATCAACGCCTAAAATTCATTTATTCCTGATCAAAAATCTTGCCTGGATTGATGATGTTGTTCGGATCAAACACTTGCTTGAGCGCGCGCATGTAGGCAATTTCTTCTGCTGACCGGCTGTAATGTAAATAGGGTTTTTTGGTCATACCGACACCGTGTTCGGCTGAAATTGATCCGTCATATTTTTGCACGGTTTCAAACACCGACTGATTAACTGTCTGACATTTGGCAAAAAAGGCGTCCTTGTCCATATCTGCCGGTTTGAGTATGTTCAGGTGCAGGTTGCCGTCGCCGATGTGGCCAAACCAGACGATATCAAAATCGGGATATCGCTCCTGGACGATGGCATCAATGTCGGCAATAAACGCCGGCACATGGGTGATCAGTACCGAAATATCATTCTTGTAGGGCGTGAATTTGGCGATGGTTTCAGAAATATTTTCGCGTAGGCGCCATAGATTGCGTGCCTGCGTTTCATTCTGGCTCATGACGCCATTGAGCACCCAGCCAGCTTCCATGCAGGCCTCAAATATTTCCATCGCCTGTTCTTCGGTGGCGGACGATGCCGCTTCAAATTCGAGCAAGACATAAAACGGCGTTACGTCCGCGAAGGGACGCGCCAGATCACCGCTGGCAGTGACGCATTGCAGCGCCAGTTCCGAGAAAAATTCGAAGGCGGTCAGGTCCAGTTTGGCTTGAAAGGCCGTCAGGACATGCATCACTGCATTGAAATCGGTAGTTCCCAGCACCAGGGTGCGTAAGTCACGCGGTTGGCGTTCCAGCCGGATTTGCGCTGAAGTGATAAAACCCAGCGTGCCTTCGGATCCGATAAACACATGGCGCAAGTCATATCCGGTAGCATTTTTCATCATGCCCTTGTTGAGGTGCAAAATTTCCCCTTTACCCGTGACGACCGTCAGGCCCAGCACCCAAGCACGGGTCATGCCATACTTGATTACCTTGATGCCGCCGGCGTTGGTGGCGATATTACCGCCGATCTGGCTGGAGCCGGCCGAGGCAAAATCGACCGGGTAATACAATCCCTGTTCTTGCGCAAACTGCTGCAATTGTCCGGTCACTACCCCGGCTTGCACATGAACCAGGCGGTCTGCGGGCAAGAAGCCGAGTACTTGATTCATGCGGTCAAAACTGATCACCACTTCGCCGTTGGCGGCGACGGCACCGGCCGACAAGCCGGTACGACCTCCTGAGGGCACCAGGGCAATTTTTTCTGCGTTGGCCAGCTTGACGATGGCTTGAACTTCTTCTGTACTGGCGGGAAAGACGATGGCACTGGCATCAGGGGTGTAGTGTTTAGTCCAGTCGCAACCCCATATTTTCAGACTTTCAGGGTCGGTCTTGACGCGGGTGTCTCCAACGATGGCTTGCAGTTTTTCGATGATGGCTTGGTTCAACATCCGTTATTTCCTTGTTGTTAGCCGATTGCGGTTCGGGATTCAATACTACCATTTTGTTCTTGCCTTGATATCTGACGCTCGCAAGACCAGATGTCCGACTATTCTGGACAGGCCGGTTTATCTATAAGCTTAAAAGGGCCCGTCATCGTGATGCAAAGGATGCTTTTTTTCATATTGCCCATGTCATTTTTGCTGACTGGAGTGCGTTTTTGCACCCGGTAATCACTGTGACAACTGGCTTGACTAGCGTCGCTGAATATTATAAGCTCAATTCCCGAGTAAAATAGTCGGGTATTATTGATGAGCCAAAAAAAGGAAGAAAAATGGTGATGTCATTGCCGCAAAGGGTTCAGGATGCTCAGGGCGCCGCAGCGTCGGCGGCTGCCGACATTGCCTTGCCGGATGGGTTGACGCTCTCCTTGCTCAGCCAGAAGGTGTATCGCGTCCTCACTGCCAGCGGGGAACACGTGGGTAACCTGCAGTTGAGTAACGGCCAGTGGAAATTCAAGGCGCTTGGCTATGATGCTGGCGGTGCATTGTTACCCGGCTGGGGGCCGTTGACCGATCACCATAATACCGTCTTTGCCGCGCCCGATGAGGCGCTGGTCAACGCTGCCTTTGCGCTCCATATGCCCTCTTTGTGACCGTCCGCGAACTGACACAAACTGAACAAACAATCTTCACCCTATTCAAACGCAGTGGTGCATGTCAACGTCAAGCTGAAGTGCGCCGCATTGATCCCCTTCACTTACTATTGGAATTCGCATGAGCCAACAACCGCTGGATAAACCCCTTAGCCAATTATCACTCGATAAAGACAAGATTCACTTTCTGCTGCTGGAGGGAGTACACCAAAATGCGCTCGACGTATTGAGTCGCAACGGTTACACGAATGTCGAAACGGTAACTGGCGCACTCGATGACGTTGCGTTGATTGAAAAAATCAGAAATGCCCATTTCATCGGCATTCGTTCCCGTACCCAGATCACCGAACAAGTGCTGGAAGTCGCCGACAAGCTCATTGCCATTGGCTGTTTTTGCATCGGCACCAATCAGGTTGCTCTCGATGCGGCAATGAAGCGCGGGATACCGGTCTTCAACGCACCTTTTTCCAACACCCGCTCGGTGGCCGAACTGGTGCTGGCAGAAACGATTTTGCTGCTCCGTGGCATTCCGGAAAAAAATGCCCTGGTTCACCGCGGCGGCTGGACGAAATCGGCTATCGGATCGTTCGAGACGCGCGGCAAGACACTGGGTATCATCGGATATGGCAGCATCGGCAGTCAGCTTTCGGTGTTGGCCGAAGGCTTGGGCATGAAGGTCATTTATTTCGATACCGTCACCAAGCTGCCATTGGGAAATGCGCGCCAGATTGACACCCTCGACGAGCTGCTCGCGCACGCCGATGTCGTGACCTTGCATGTGCCGGAAAATGAGTCGACCAAAGACATGATGGGCGCAGAACAATTCGCCCGTATGGTACCTGGCAGTATCTTCATCAATGCCGCCCGCGGCACTTGCGTCGTGATTGATGCGCTCGCTGCGGCGCTTGAGAGCAAGCATCTAGCCGGTGCCGCCATTGACGTCTTCCCTAAAGAGCCCGGTTCCAATAGTGAAGAATTTTTGTCACCGCTGCGCCGTTTTGATAACGTTATCCTGACGCCACACATCGGCGGTTCAACGCTGGAAGCACAGGCCAATATCGGGCTTGAAGTTGCCGAGAAATTCGTGCGCTATTCCGATACCGGTTAGACGCTTTCAGCAGTGAATTTCCCTGAAGTAGCCATGCCATTCTTTGGTAAAAAACATCGCCTGCTGCATATCCACAATAACGTGCCTGGCGTGCTGTCGGCGATCAACCGGCTTTTTGCTGAAAACGGGATCAATGTTTCGGCACAAAGTCTCATGACCAATGCCGATATCGGGTATCTGGTGATGGACGTCGATGCGGCTTGCTCCCATGTTGCGCTGATTAAATTGCGTGAGATCGAGGATACGATCCGCACCCGGGTGCTGTTTTAAACCTTTGGACTAGCTATGCGCTGACCCTTGCCCTGATATAGAAAAATCGCAGCGTCAAACACCAAAAAAGCCGGCATCATTCAAGATTTTTAATTGAAGGGTGCCGGCTTTTTTCTATCCCTGAAACAAGCTGCCGAGCTCGTAGTGGCAGGTAATCGATCATTGCCTGATTGCGTGCCAGACAAGAAAAAATAGTGCGGTGAAGTATGTAGAGTTCGATGCATCTGGAGCGAGATTTCTCAAGTTAACAATGCCTTACTTGCGGCTACGGCATTGAAGGTTTTTTCATTCTGCAGTACAGTTCTTGTGAACTGATCCTGGTCCGTTATTTACTCTCCTGTTGCGTCCCTTATTGCGTCCCTTATTACTTCCGTCACCAGGTTCGCCAATAAGAGAAGATGGGCAGGTACCAGACAGCATTTTTAGCGCCAATCTCCCTTGTATATTTGTCGAAAAAAAAGGATTCCCATGACGCACCTATTTAAAAAAATCACATTGCTGACAGTTTTTTTGGGCTCGACCCAGATTGCCGCTGCGCAGACGCTGGACTTCTTCAAAAAACTTCCCTTGGCTGGTGCTTCTTCGGCGCCGCAGACGCAGTCGCTTGATCAACTGAGCGACAAGGATGCCAATAGTGGCCTGAAAGCGGCGCTGGAGCTCGGTGCCGGCTCGGCCGTCTCCAAACTTGGTAGCGGTGGCGGCTTTCTGAACAACGACAAAGTGAAAATCAGGCTACCCAACATACTCGAGCAAGCCAGGCCGATCCTGAAAATGACGGGCTACGGTCAGCAGCTTGATGATCTGGTACTGGCCATGAATCAAGCGGCCGAAGCGGCTGTCCCCCTGGCGAAACCTTTGCTGATGCAGGCCATCAGGTTCATGACGCTGACCGATGCCAAGAATATCCTGACCGGTGGTGAGACCTCGGTAACTACTTTTTTCAAGGACAAAACTTCGGCGCAGCTAACTTCGGCATTTTTGCCGAAAGTAAAAACAGTCACTGACCGTTCAGGGCTGGCCAACAAGTATAATGCGGCCGTTGGCCGGGTCGGTCAGCTCGCTGCAGTGCCGCCCGAACAGGCAACGGTCGAAAATTATGTGACCCAGCGCACTCTGGACGGCCTGTTTTACATGATTGCAGAGGAAGAAAAAGCCATACGCCGGGATCCTATCGGCACCGGCAGTCAAATCATCGGCAAGGTTTTTGGCTTGCTCAAATAAAGTGCACCCAGGTCCGGAAACGGGTCAGCGAACGGATCATCAAACTCCTCATCGAACACACCGGCAAGCGCGTCATCAAAAAACGCCTGTTGTTTTTGTTGGTGGTTTGCGTCTACAATTAATCACGCGATAAGGTTGGCAAGGCAGGCGTTTCCCGCTAAACGGCATGACTCCAACAATCCCGGTCACAGGTATCTGATCGTCATGCGAGGCGCAATCGGGACTGCATCTGGAGCGCAGCACAATCAACCACGGAAATTAAATTCTCATTCTCAGGATAATGACTCAGCCATCCTTCACATCCACGCGCCGGCGTCTGGTTAGCGCAGTACTGAGCTGGTTTGGCAGCTGGTGGAATATCGTGCTGTTTGGCGTCGTGGTATTGACTGCGCTGCCATCGAGCTTTAAGCGCAACGGGCGAAACGCTATCGCGCGCCAGATCGTGCTTGGCACGACCACGAACCTGCTGTGGTTCACCGTTCTGTCGGCACTGGTCAGCGTGGTGCTGATCCGCATCGTGGTCGTCACGGCGCTGAGCTACGGCTTGTCCAGGTTTGCCATTGAGATGGTTGTGCGGGTGCTTGTGCTCGAACTCATTCCCCTTACGGCCGCCTTGTTCGTGGCAATGCGCTGCACGCTGCCCGACAGCGCTGAACTCGAGCAGATGCGTCTGGAGGGGAGCTTTGAGTCCATGCTGCGGCAAGGTGCAGACCCTTTACGGCAAGAGTTCATTCCGCGCGTTCTGGCGGGAGTATTTTCTGTGTGGATGCTGGCCGCAGTGAGCTGCATCATGACATTGCTGCTGGCTTATCTGGTTATTTATGGCTTGACGCCCTGGGCTTTGCCCGGGTATACGCGGGTGGTGGGTCATGTCTTTAATCCTGCTGTCACGCTGATTCTGGTGCTTAAAATCGTCTTTTTCAGCCTCGCTGTGTCGTTTATCCCGATGGCGTCAACTTATGGCAATGGCTTTAATCCCTTACGCTTAAAAAAGCCTAATCCTGCCACCGGGCTCGCTGCGCTGGTGCGCCTGTTTGCCGTCGTGCTATTGATTGAAGTGACCTCGCTGATGGGGAATTATTATTAACACTTATTCGATGAAGGTCGTATTTTTTACGATGATTGCCGTAGTCAAGAACGCCGCAGTCAAGAACGCAAAGTCATGACAAATAAAGAAAACGATACCTCTGCCACTCTAGCCACCTCGGCCACACCTCAGATTGACAACCTCCAGTTCAAGGCGGGCTTACTCGTCGCCCTGATGGTGCTGTTGATTGCGGCGACGGTGACCTACCTGATGTACGCACGCGGGGCATTTGAGTCGACCCAGCGACTGATACTGCTGGCGGACGATGCGGAAGGCGTGGTGATCGGTATGGATGTGACGTTTGCCGGGTTTCCGATCGGGCGCCTCAGAAGCATTGAGCTCAACGAGGAAGGCAAGGCAAAACTGATGATCGACGTCGCACAAAAAGACGCACACTGGTTGCGCAGCTCCAGTATTTTTACCATGGAACGCGGCATTGTCGGGGCAACCCGCCTGCGCGCTTTCAGTGGCATCTTGAGTGATCCACCGCTGGAAGATGGTGCAGTGCGCAGCGTCCTGGTCGGCGATGTCTCCGCCGGAATTCCAATGTTGCTGGCCGCAACCACAGAGCTGGTGCAGAACCTCAATCAGCTGACGGCAGCGGATTCAGCGCTGGATGTGAGCTTGCGCAATATCAAGTCCGCCACTGATAAACTGGCTGGCAAAGAGGGCGCCCTGGGCCTGATCGCCGGCAGCGATGAGAATGCCAGAAAAATAGCCCTGCTAGTCGAGCGCGCCAGCAAGTTGCTGGCCAGTGTCGATGTGCTGGCTCAAAAAGCCGATAGTCAGGTGTTTGGCGAAAATGGTGCTATTCCTGAAGCCAAAATCGCGCTATCGAAACTGAGCGTCTTACTTACTGATGCCAGTGCCAGCATGAAAAAAATAGATGCGGTACTCAATGAAGCGCAGGCGGTCGGCGCTAATCTCAAGGTAGCGACTGCGGACCTGGGGCCCTTGCGTGCCGAGGTAGAAAGCAATCTGCGCAAGATCGAGCAACTGGTCACTGAAATCAATCGAAAATGGCCATTCAAACGCGCAACGGAGATCACACTACCATGAGGCTAATCCCACTTGCCGGTTCTGCTGTATTCACTCTGGTACTTGGCGTGATGGCTAGCCTGATGCTCAGTGGCTGCGCCAGCGGCCCGCCGGCTCCCCAATGGCAGATGAATGCCAAGAGCGGCATTGAGCTCTCTATTTCAGCTTACCTGGCGGGTAATGATCGGGTCGAGAGTGCAGAATTTGCCAATGCACGCAGCGAGTTGGCCAGTACTGGGCAGCTGGCACTGGTGGCGCGGGCAGAGCTGGTCCGGTGTGCCAGTCGCGTCGCCAGTCTGGTACTGGACGACTGCCCCCAATTTGAAGCGCTCCGGCAAGATGCCAGTGCTGCCGAACGCGCCTATGCCGACTATCTGGCCGGCCGTATTGAACCGCAAGAGATCGCGCTGCTACCGGCGCAACAAGCTGCTGTTGCGTCCTCTGGGGCCGATGCTGTTGCGACTGCCATCGCTGGTATCAGCGATCCTTTCTCCAGGCTGGTGGCGGCCGGCGTAGCGCTGCGTACGGGTCGCGCCGATCCGGCGCTGATTACGCTGGCTATCGATACGGCGTCGGCTCAGGGCTGGCGCCGTCCCTTGCTGGCATGGCTGGGTGTCAACGCCATGCGGGCGGAAAAATCTGGTGATCTGGCCGAAGTGCAACGCCTGCGCCGTCGCATCAATCTGGTCGGGCAGAGCACGCCTTGATGACCAGCGTGCACCACCTCATTGATGGCGTTATTGGTGGAATACGGAAGTGCAGGCGGTTCTCGGGGTAATGAGACTTAGCTGGAATTAAACTTAGAAATGATGTGTCATGTGAACATGGGCAATACCGGCCTCTTCAAACAACGCGCCTTCTCTGGAAAATCCTTCGCGCAGGTAAAATGACTCGGCGGTGATCTGGGCATTAAGTTGCACCGCGTGCTGCCCGCGTAATTTGGCTTGTTCCATCAGCTGACGCAAAATTGCCGCGCCGATGCCAGTTCCACGTGCAGATTGCATCACCGCCATGCGGCCGATATGACCATCCGGCAGCAATCTTCCTGTGCCTGTCGGCTGCTGATTGTCGTCGTAGGCAACCGCGTGTAAACAGACGGCATCCATCGCATCCCACTCCAGATCGGCGGGAATTTTCTGCTCAATGACAAACACCGCGTAACGCACGGTTTGGGCATCTTTTTGCAGGGAAGTCCAGTCGCCTAATACAATATTTTTATCATTCATGATCTGTTTTCTTCATCAATTCGCTTGGTGTGATTTTTTCCATACTCTTGATCACCTCGCGCCATGTCGCTGGTACGGTAACCCCCTTGCGCAGGCTGGTATCTGCATACACGTAAAACAATTCGCCGGTAACGAGGTGTTGCTCGCCAAGATAAATTTCTATCGCGAACTGCAAGGACGAATTCCCGAAATTGACACAGCGCACACCAATGTCGAGCACCTCATCAAACCGTGCTGGCGCCATGTATTCGATACTCGCTTTCCGGGCAAATAATTCCTTGCCGTCTTTTGCCTGAGCGAGCGCGTTTGGCAACCCGGTAGCACGCCAATATTCGGTAAAGGCGACGTCAAAATACAGCATGTAGTTGCCATTGAACACAATGGCCTGTATGTCAACCTCGGCCCAGCGCACGCGCAAGGAATGAAAAAACGCAAAGTCAGAATGTGCCACATGAGTCCTTTAGAAATGCATGAATCAATCCGCTTGTTCGATCTGGCGGTTGTCCCCAGTAGGTTCAGAGGAGCGTTTGGGCGTCGCAAGCAACAAGGTATTCTAATTGCTTTGGTGAAAGTGAGGCAAGCGTTGATGCCGGTGCTCATTTCCAATGCGCGCTTTGTCACTTGCCTGCCTTCTCTTTAATTACCCCAGCATTTATTCTCTCTAACTTTATGCAATCAGGTCAGCATGCAGCGGCTGTTTCGACCAGACACGCTGCGACCGGCGCCTATCTCAAACCAGGGATGATTGGGTATGCAAGCTGCATTCAAGCTGCATTCAAGCTGTATTCAAGCGCGCCGGTTATTGCGTCATTTCAGCAGGCCTTCTGCATCGACGATATCCACACCTTGCAGTTGGCCTAGCCAGGCGTCAAACCACGGCTTGTGCGAGGCGCCGACAATCGAAAGAACGCGCGCCCCAGGGCGTTCGCGGAAGGTTTCTCGGATGTTGGCCACCATGCGCATATTACGGATTTCCCAACCGGCTACCCACATCTGCGGGTAGCCTTGCGGCGACTTTGCGCCCATGGCCGGGATGACGTTAGCCTCGGCTAATGCCCGCAGATGTTCCGGTTCGTTGATGTAGCGGTACAGCGGTAGCAGGTCGGGCGCCCGCGACGAGACCTTTTGGCGTTCCGCAAACTCTTTAAACACAGTACCGCCCGCGCCCCAGGCCGCTTCGATCGAGCGGATAAACGCCTTGATGTCTGGCACATCGATCTTGTCGCCAGTGTGGTTGTCGATGGCGTGGACGCGCGGCAGGCTCAGTTGCGCAGCCAGGCGCGCGGCCAACTGGAAGGACTCATCGTTGCGCTTGCCGATCTGACCGAGCATCTCTACCAATGCGGCGCTCAAGCTGTCGCCGGCGCGGCGCTCGGCCTCGGGCAGTTGCAGCCACTGCACATAGGCCGAAGCGCGGTCGCTCGCCGCCAGAAACAGTGCGGCCAGGTGGCGCCGCTGCACCGGCGTCGGTTGCGCAGGCCATGCCTTCAAGGTCTTGTCCACTTCGGCCATGGCGGCGGGAATGTCCAGCCCGGTGGCCTGCCTGGCCGCGTCAGTCGGTGCGCAGTAATCGGCGCCGTACTTTGCAGGATGGCGGGCAGCGAGATCACATTCTTCACCGGACTCGGTCTCTATGGTGATGATGTCGGGCCTGAATGTCGCCAGTCTATCGAGCACGCCATCGAGCGCTGCGGGATTAAAGCTTGCCGGCATGTTGCGCAGGTGTGTGGTACCCAGCACCAGTATCTGCGATCGTGGCCCGACCATGTCCCGGTCGAGCGCCGTCAGATCGACCTGCGCCTGTGCTGCCAAAGGAAGTGTCAACGCCACTCCCCGGATCCAATTTTTCCAATTACCCATAGCATGACGCTCCTTGTATTGTGAAAATAAATCTGACGCGACAATGAGCTGGCGCGCTTGGTCACCCGCTTGTCGACAATTTTTGGTACCGGTGACTGGCTGTGGTTGGCCTTTTTCTGTCGTTGCCGGTATATTAAGTATAGTGCAATAAACATAATTTCATTGC
>CANIFC010000034.1 GCA_947466695.1 Oxalobacteraceae bacterium
AGGGATGCATATTGAAGATTATCGTGGCAAACTCATCATGCCCGGCTTCATCGACACCCACATTCATTACCCGCAAACCGACATGATCGCCTCGCCCGCAGTGGGTCTGTTGCCATGGCTGGAAACCTATACCTTTCCCACCGAGCGCAAGTTTTCGGATCCGGAGCACGCACGCGAAGTGGCCAGTTTTTTTCTTGACGAGTTACTGCGCTGCGGCACCACCACCGCCATGGTGTATTGCACCGTCCATCCGGAATCGGTCGAAGCCTTTTTTTCCGAAAGCGAAACGCGTAACCTGCGCATGGTTGCGGGCAAGGTCATGATGGACCGCAATTGTCCGCCGTTTTTACGCGACGATCCGGAACGCGGTGCGCGTGACAGTGAAGACCTGATTAAAAAATGGCATGGTCGCGGGCGTCAGTTGTATGCCATCACACCGCGCTTTGCCCCGACCTCCAGCGAGGCGCAGATGCAGCTGGCCGGTGAATTGGCACGCTCCTATCCGGACACTTATCTGCAAACCCATGTCGCTGAAAACACCGATGAAGTGGCGTGGGTCAGAGAGCTGTTCCCGACTGCGCGCAGTTATCTCGATGTGTACGACCACTACGGCATGTTGCGCCCGCGTTCCATGTACGCCCACTGCCTCTGGCTTGATGACGGCGACCGGGCGCGCATGGCCGAAACGCAATCGGCTATCGCTATCTGCCCGACCTCGAATTTATTTCTCGGCAGCGGCCTGTTTGATTTTGAACGCGCCGATGCGCATCAAGTCGCCTTGTCGCTGGCGACCGATGTCGGTGGCGGCACCTCGTTCTCGATGCTGCAAACCATGAATGAAGCCTATAAAGTTGCCCGCATGGGCGGCACTTACCTGCCTGCCCTGCGCATGTTTTACCTGGCGACACTAGGTGGTGCACGCAGCATGCAACTGGAAGGCACAATCGGTAATTTTGTCGCCGGTGCCGAAGCCGATTTTATTGTGCTCGATCCACAAGCCACGCCTCTGCTGGCACGCCGTACCTCGCGCACCAATAGCATGGAAGAACTGCTGTTTGCGCTGGCCCTGCTGGGCGACGACCGTACTGTCGCCGCGACCTATGCCGCCGGAAAACGGGTGCATCTGCGTCAGGCCTGATCGAGTTTTTCTACCCGATGGCAGGCCTGCACTATCTACCGAAAACAAGGCGTCGCTACAGACGTAAAAAAGCGGAAAAGGACTCGCCTTTTCCGCTTTTTTTATATCAGGCTAAAACACCGAAACGCTCAAGCCTGTCTTTCAGGCCTGCCGTTCTGGCTTTTTTACGCGCTGGCGATATTTTCCGCTGACAGTGGCAATTTGCGCAGGCGCTTGCCGGTTGCCGTGAACAAGGCATTGGCGACCGCAGGGCCGATCAGTGCCGTAGCCGGCTCACCGATACCGCCTGGCGCTTCCGTGCTTTGCACCAGGATCACCTCAATTTTCGGGATCTCATTCATCCGCAATACCGGATAGTCATTGAAGTTACCTTGCTGCACGCGTCCGGCTACCAGGGTAATTTCAGGGCCCAGTACCGCCGACAGGCCAAAAATGATACCTGATTCAATCTGCGCCTGAACCGTATCCGGATTGACCATGTAGCCAGTGTCAGACACTGCCACTACCCGGTGTACCTTGATGGCATTGTCGGTGATCGAGATCTCGGCAATCTGCGCCATGAACGTACCGTAGCCTTCCATCAGGGCCAGACCATGAGTGCGTCCGGCCGCGAGCGGCTTGCCCCAACCAGCCTTGTCGGCAGCGATTTTGAGGACATTGGCAAAGCGCGGCTGCTTGCTGAGCATGTTCATGCGGAAAGTCATCGGATCCTGCTTGGCGGCTGCCGCCATTTCATCGATGAAACTCTCATTGGCAAAAGCGTTTGGCGCGTGGCTGACCGAACGCCAGTAACCGGCACGCAAACCGGTATCATGAATCACCAGATCTTGCGTCATATTAGGGATGTCGTACAACACAACTGCCGCTTCGACCATGAACGGGTCTATCGTATCTTTCGGCAAGCCAAAGGCGCGTTGCGTAATGGACTGCGAAGTGGCCTGCATGGTGTAGGCAACGGCTTTGCCGCTGGCGTCAAGACCGGCGCTCATGCGGTGCAGCATCATCGGACGATAAAAGTCATGCTTGGTGTCGTCTTCACGGCTCCATAACAGCTTGACTGGCTTACCGACTGCCTTGGAAATTTGCGCTGCCTGAACAATGAAATCGACTTCCAGACGGCGACCGAAACCGCCACCGAGGAAAGTTGTCTTGAGCGTGACGTCTTCGGGCTTGATACCCAGCGCTGCAGCCACCGAGCCTTGTCCACCTTGCTGAAACTGCGTCGGGCCGATCAACAGGCATTTGCCGTTTTTAAAGTCTGCCGTGAAGTTTTGCGGCTCCATGGTGGCATGGGCGTTTAAGGGTGCCAGGTATTCCGCCGTCATGGTCTTGGCCGATGTTTTCATCGCAGCTGCCGTATCACCTGTCTTGTTGATGCTCAGGATTTTTGCCGTTGCCGCCGCCTTGCGCATGCCATCGATCATTGAGGCATTGCTGATCTTGGCCACTGCGCCTTCATCCCACTCTACAGTGAGCACATCACGCGCTTTTTTGGCACGCCAGTAACTGTTGGCGACAACCGCGACACCATCGTCAATTTGTACGACATCAAGTACACCGGGCATGGCACGCGCCTTGGTGGCGTCAAAACTTTTCACTTTGCCGCCGATGACCGGGCATTGCTCGAGCGAGGCGTAGACCATGCCTGGCAATTTGACATCAATACCGAACTCGGCAGTACCGTTGACTTTCATTGGCGTGTCCAGACGCTTGGTCGCCTTGCCGACAATCTTGAAGTCTTTCGGATCTTTTAATACCACGTCTTTTGGTACCGGCAATTTGGCAGCGGCCTGGGCCAGCTCACCGTAGCTCGCTTTTTTACCAGCAGGTCCGAACACCATACCATTTTCTGCATGGCACTTGACCGGATCGACTTTCCATTTGTTGGCAGCGGCGCTGATCAGCATCATGCGTACCTGGGCTCCGCCTATACGCAGTTTTTCCCAGCCGTCACGCACCGAGGTAGAACCACCGGTGATCTGGGCACCGAGCAGGGTATTGACGTACACCGCGTCAGGCGGCGCAATGGCGACCGTGATCTTGCGCAGGTCAACATGCAGCTCTTCGGCAATGAGCATGGGCATCGACGTGTAGACGCCCTGTCCCATTTCGGAGCGTGCAGAAATGAGCGTGACAATGTTGTCGTCAGAGATATGGACCCAGGCATTGGGCGTGTACAGCGTACCGGCCGCTTGCGCTTGCGACAGGACACCTGGCAGGAAGACGCCGAGCATCAGGCCGCCAGTGGCAATCGCGGAAGTTTTCAGAAAGTCACGGCGTGAATTAATCATAGTAGTCTTGGTAGTCATCATTTTTCCCTTATGCTTTTTTACGCATTTCAGCAGCGGCAGTCTTGATGGCGGCGTTGATGCGGCTGTAAGTGCCGCAACGGCAGATATTGCCGCTCATCGCGTTTTCAATGTCGCTATCCGTTGGATTTTTATTGGTTTCCAGCAGGGCCGCAGCGCTCATCAACTGGCCTGACTGGCAATAGCCGCATTGCGGTACGTCATGGGCGATCCAGGCTTTTTGCAAAGGATGGGAATTGTCCTTGGAAAGCGATTCGATGGTCGCCACTTTTTTACCCGCGACCACTGAAACGGGCGTCACGCACGAACGGATAGGCGAGCCATCAAGGTGTACGGTACAAGCACCGCACAGTGCAGCGCCACAGCCGAATTTGGTACCGGTCAAGCCGATTTCATCACGGATCACCCACAACAAAGGTGTATCGGCTTCGATGTCGACCGAGATATCCTTACCATTCATATTGAACTTGATTGCCATTTTCATTCCCTGTTGGATGTCGCATACTTCTGCTGCGATGATTGTTTAATTAATATTTTAATTGCGATAAAATCCGAAACGCCATGTCGGCTGCTTGCCTGTGCTGTAGGTAGTGGCAAGTGCTATTTGGCACAATTCGAATTAGTTTTTTACTATCAGTAAAATTTTTATCATTAATTTATTAAATAAATAAAGTATTTTTTCGATTTTAACAGTTTTCCTAACGCAAGGTTTTTGACACTACTTTTGACACTACTTTTGACACTACATTAATGCCAGTTCCAGCGCCGTCAGCGTGACACCTCAAGCTCCCTCTGCACTAGCCTGTGAAAACAGCAATGACCTGACCATCAAACTCAGCAAAAAAATAGACCTCTGCGAATCAATCCTCAAGGTGCCGTCAAGCTTTTATAGTGACGCTGAGCAGCTCACCCGTCAGAAAATAAGCGCTGCCAGCATCACGCCAACAGTGGCGAATGAGTCCGCTTCTCAAGGAAAAGATCAGCGTATCTGAGCGAGGACGAGTCAAGGGCAAGCCAGCAGCTCAAACCGAAGCTACGGTACTTAATCAAGTTTTCACTAGGAAATATCAGTACGCTCAAGTACAATTTTTATATAAGTTTGTAATTGATTATCAATTACTCTGAAGCAATATTTATCCCCGACTTTTCAGGTGATAAATTCATCTAGTAAAAAAATACCGGTCAGAGGCTTCATGCATGCTGACCGTAGAGGAGAACAACGATGCATTATCTGAAAATCATCTGGCGCATTTTAGCGCTGGCCATGATCTCCGGCTCTGCCCTGGCGCAACAGGCTCCGGCAACCCCCGGCTTTGACGCCCAGGTGAATACACTTTTCGCCAATTCGACGAGTTGGTTCGTCAAGCTGATTTTTTCTCCGCTACCCGGCACCGACTTTCCCTGGATCGTCTTGTGGCTCGTGGTTGCCGCCACGATCTTTACCGTCTACTTTAAATTCGTTCAGTTCCGCGCCTTTGGTCATGCCATTTCTTTGGTCAGGGGCGAGTATTCCGATCCTGACCATCCGGGTGAAGTGAGCCACTTCCAGGCACTGGCCACCGCGCTTTCGGGTACGGTGGGATTAGGTAATATTGCCGGCGTCGCCGTCGCGGTCAGCATCGGTGGTGCTGGCGCCACTTTCTGGATGATCGTCGCCGGACTGCTTGGCATGGCATCGAAATTTACCGAATGTACCCTGGGCGTGAAATACCGTAATGAGAACCCGGACGGTTCTGTCTCCGGCGGACCGATGTATTACATGACCAAGGGGATGGCTGAACGCGGACTGCCCGGTGGCAAGATCATGGCAGTGCTGTTCTCGATTTTCTGTATCGGCGGCAGCCTTGGTGGCGGCAACATGTTTCAGGCCAACCAGGCGCATGCGCAAATGGTCAACATCAGCGGCGGCGCCAGCAGTTTTCTGTCCGGTAACGGCTGGATCACCGGCCTGATTCTCGCTGCAGTCGTTTTTGCCGTCATCGTCGGTGGTATCAAGTCGATCGCCAATGTGACAGCAAAAATTGTCCCCGTCATGGGCTTGATCTATGTCGGTGCCGCCCTGGTCGTCATCGTGGTCAACTACGACAAGATTTTCTGGGCTTTTGGCCAGATCTATGACGGCGCGTTCACTGGCCTTGGCGTTGCAGGTGGTCTGGTTGGCGCGCTGATCCAGGGTTTCCGCAGAGCCGCTTTTTCCAACGAAGCCGGCGTCGGATCATCCGCCATCGCCCATTCGGCAGTACGGACTAACGAACCTGTCACCGAGGGTGTCGTTGCGCTGCTTGAACCATTCATCGACACCGTCGTCATCTGTACCATGACCGCACTGGTGATCATCATTTCCGGCGTCTTGCTGATTGATCCTGCGACCGGCCTGTACGTGCTCAACGCAGGTCAGATTGCGACGACAGGCGGCGCCAGTGGTGTTGAACTGACCTCCATTGCATTTGCCCAGGGCATCAGCTGGTTTCCGTATGTATTGGCCATCGCCGTCTTGCTGTTTGCGTTCTCCACCATGATCTCCTGGTCATACTACGGCCTCAAGGCATGGACCTATCTGGTTGGCGAAGGAAAGAAGCGCGAACTCGCTTTTAAGCTGGTCTACTGCCTGTTTATCGTCATTGGCGCCGCCGCACAACTCGGTGCCGTGATCGATTTTTCGGATGCTATGATCTTTGCCATGGCGGTGGTCAATATCACCGCGCTTTATCTGCTGCTGCCAATCGTCAAGCGGGAGGTCAACTCCTACTTTTCACGGCTCAAATCAGGCGAGATTTGTAAATTTGACGAGCAGGACAACGCTGCAGCTCCTGTCAGCAAATAACCGGTACGCTGTACCAGCCTTGTCGAATATGGATAACACGGCTGGTACGGCTGACGAGCATACCGCTGCCAGCGAGTAGTGTGTGGCAGGTAAAATCAAACGGCCAATAAAAAAGCTAGCAAGGCGAAAAATCGCTTTGCTAGCTTTTTTTACTGACCCTGCAGCCCTAATTCATTACCTGACTGAGGCCAGCGCCCGGCCTGTCCTCTTGCGCCCGATGAAGCTGGACTGACTGCAGCGCGGAAGATATCTTCGCAGACAGGCCAGGTCAGACCAGACCGAGACCATCTAAAAATTACAGCAGAAACAGCGCAGCTGCCACCGCAGTAGGTGGTAATGCGCCAAACAATAAGCCGAGCGCGCCGATGGATTCATCGTCAAAACCGCGCTTGAGCAGTGCCACGCCAGCCGGATTCGGTGCATTGGCAATCACGGTCAGTCCACCGCCGGCCACCGCACCGGCCACCAGCATATACTTGGCTTCATCGGTCATGCCGGAAATCAGCGAACCCAGGTAGGTCAGTGCCGCGTTGTCGGTAATTGCGGTCAGACCAAGCGCGCCAAAGAACAAGGCCGTCGGTTCCAGCGCTGAGACGATAGGCTGCAACCACCATTGTTGCATACCACCCAGCACGACCAGACCGGCCAGAAAAAAGCCGACCAGCAAACCCTGCTTGAGAATCAGCGGACTCTGGTAGCGTTCATAGGCCTGGGTATAGCCAAGGAAAAAAAGAAACAATCCCAGAAATACCACCGGGTGATGGGCAAAGCCAACAATCCCGGCCAGAAAGGCCAGATGAATCAGGCTGACAGCCAGCGGTACAGCGACGGCCTTGCCTTTATTGGATACCGCATCGGGTTCGCTCAGATGGGAACGTAACAGGAAGGTGATTGCCGTGGCGTTGATCAGCACAGCAATACACGCTCTCCAGCCAAAGGTAGAGGCCATGAAGGCAGTATCCCATTGCCACGCAGAGGCGACCATAAGTACCGGCGGCGCGGCGTAGGAAGTGAGCGTACCACCGATGGAGACATTCACGAATAGCACGCCTAACGCGGCATATTTCAGCCGTTCCGGAATACCCTGGCGAAAAATTTGCGGCGCCAGCATCAGGGCGGCGAGCGTCATCGCGGCGGGTTCTGTGATGAGCGAACCCATGACAGGTACCACGGCCAGACCAAGCCAGGCCATCGCAACCGGCGTGCGTACCGGCACCAGGCGGGCCAGTGCGGTCAGCATGCTGCCGGCAGCTTCCAGCACTGGCCGCGAGGCAGCCACAACCATCACGACAAAGACAAAGAGTGGTTCGGTGTAATGGCGCGATTCGACATAATCGAGTGCCTCCTGACCACTGACCATAAAAGCCATGGCGACAATCAGGACAAATGCCCACAAGCCAAAAACGACCTCGACCTCACCAAGCAAATGAAACAGTCCGGCATGCTTTGGATAGCGGTGGCCCAGCACTTCAAAATACTTGGCAGTAAAGGTATGCAGCAGAGCGATGCCAAAGATACCCGCCCCGATGATTTGTATCGAGTTCATTTCCATTAAATTATTTTCCCTATCAAGAAATTTTTTGCTGTGCGTTGGTACGGACAGACCGGTTTACATAAACCGATTGACCCTATAGCGATAATCCTGACGAACTTGTGCCGGTATTTTTCGACTCTACCGTCAAGACGGACTGCCTGAAGCGAAAGGCGGTGGTCGAAAACAGGCTAAATCGACTATAAATCCGGTGAGCTCTTTACCGCCAGCGTCTTGCGATGCCATGCAAATGGTGCCGCAAGACCGGTAAGTTTTATTTTCTGCATGGCACATTGATTGCACGACGATGGCCATCGCCAGCCAGGATAATTGATCTTGCCGTGAACATCCGTTGGTAGCTGGCAACCATGCCATTATAAAATATTTTGACTCTTTCAGGGACTCGCTGCTCATGTTCGGGCTCATCGACATTCACGCTGCCACTGAAAAAATTGGTCTCCCGGTCGCAGCGCAACAATACGCCAGCCCATAAAAAAACCGTGCCTGAACACGGTTTTGTGAAAAATAACGGACTCCGGATTAATCGACACCCTGCATTGACACCCTGCATTGAGTGAGAAGAATTTTTCAGCGCCGCTAAATGACTTAATCTTCCAGCAGGCTACGCAACATCCAGGCATTTTTTTCATGGATCTGCATACGCTGTGTCAGCAGGTCACATGTAGGCTGGTCATTGGCTTTTTCCGCAATCGGGAACAGGGCGCGCGCGGTGCGGGCGACAGTTTCCTGACCCTCAAGCAATTCGCGTATCATGCCATTGGCCTTTGGCAAACCATTGCTGGGCTTGATGGCAGTCAGGGTGGCAAACTGCTCGTAGGTACCCGGAGCAGACTCACCAAGCGAGCGAATACGCTCGGCCAGCAAGTCAACGGCCAGCCATTGTTCGTTGTATAAACCCATGAACATCAGGTGCAGGGTCTGGAACATTGGCCCGGTGACATTCCAGTGAAAATTGTGGGTTTTCAAATATAAGGTGTAAGTGTCGGCCAGTAAATGTGACAAGCCGTCGACGACCTTGGCACGGTCCTTATCGCTGATACCAAAATCGATCGTGACGTTTGCTGTTTTTTTTGTGCTCATGAGTTACCTCTTGTCAATGGTGAGTAGTAAATAGTGCGTAGTGGATACCTCTATTTTTACCTGGACTAGCCGAGTAAAAAATACGCGTACATCAATGATAACCCAGCAAAAACAAATGCGCTTTCCGTTTGCGGCACAGATCAATAAAACGAGCGATATATCCGGCCAGAACAGCCACCTGAACGGCACCGGATATGCAGCACCAGACTGGCAGCCACGACCGCGCAGCACCACGTTGACACCGTCTCCGCGCTACGCCAGCAAATCACTCAGGCTGCGGGCGATCACTTTGGTGGCACGCCGCAAATCTTCCAGATTCAAGCGTTCATCAGCGCGCTTGGCATGCGATTCGAGCACGGTGCGCGGACCGGCGCCATACACGACACCCGGGATTCCCGCCTCGCAAAATAGCCGCACGTCGGTATATAAAGGTGTGCCAAGCGCAGGAATTTTTTCTCCGAAAATTTGCTCACCATGTTTCTGTATTGCTGCCACCAGCGGTGCGTTACCGGGCAATGCTTGCAGCGCTTTTGCCAGCAGAATACGCTTGATCTCGACGCTAATACCCGGCATGCCGCCAGCGGCCGCGCTGATTACTTCGCGCAGATTTGCTTCCACTGCAGCCGGATCTTCTTCCGGAATCATGCGCCGGTCAAGTTTCAAGGTGATGCGGCCAGGCACCACATTGGTGTTCGTTCCACCTTCTATCATCCCGACATTGAGATAGGGATGGGTAATCCCCTCGACCTGCGAGCTGACCTTTTGGTACAGGGTATTTTGTGCATACAGCGCGTTGAGCACGCGCACCGCGCCTTGCAACGCATCGACACCGGAATCGGGAATTGCCGCGTGCGCCATCTTGCCGTGCACTGTCACTTCCATCTGCAGACACCCATTGTGGGCAGTGATGACCTGATAGGAAAATCCGGCGGCAATCATCAGGTCCGGCTTGATGATCTTGTGCTTGAGCAGCCAGCCCGGCCCGACTTCACCACCAAACTCCTCATCGTAGGTGAACAGTAATTCCACACTGCCCGCGGCCGGTTTTGCCACCGCTTCCAGCGCGCGCAAGGCAAAGGTATAGGTGGAGAAATCGCACTTGCTGACGGCCGAGGCACGTCCATAAATCTGGCCGTCTTCGATCTCGCCACCATAGGGTTGCTTGCTCCAGCCGTCACCAGGTGGCACCACATCACCATGCGCATTGAGGAGTATCGTTTTACCGGGCCCATACACGCGGCGCACCACGAGGTTGGTAATCGTTTCCAGCCCGGCCGCCCTGACCTCGGCCTGCGGCACCGCATACTTTTCAACCTCCAGCCCGAAACCTTGCAAGAGTTCAGCCGTACGCTCGGCATGCGGGGCATTGTTACCAGGCGGCGTATCCGTCGGGACGCGGATCAGTTCCTGCAGAAATCGTACTTGCTCGTCAAAGTGCGTATCAATCCAGGCGTCGAGTTGTTGGTAGCTATTCATCGTCGTATGTCTCCATTCTTTATTCGTGATTGTTCGCTGCGGTTTATTTGGCACCGGCCTCATACCAGGCCCCGATCAGCGCGCGTTCAGCCTCGGTAATCTGGGTCAGGTTGGCCAGCGGCATGGCCTTGAGCACGACTGCCTGTTGATACACCTTGGCACCATTCTGACGAATCAGTTCAGCCGACTGCAGCATGATGCCAGCCGGTGCCGCAATAAAGCCCGCCTGTGTCGGCACCGCTGCGTGACAACTGACACAACGCTGGTTAATCACCGCCTGTACCCGGGCAAAATCTGGCGCAGCGAGCGTCGCGCCACCATCGGCCTGTGCCGCCCTGACCACAGGACGGGGCGCAATTGCCACTGCCACAATCATCAGCAACACGACGCCCGCTACCGGATAAGCCCAGTTGGTGATGCCTTTATGCCGCAGGTTGAAAAAATGGCGGATCAGGACGCCAGCGGCAATCATGCCGGCCAGCACCAGCCAATTATAGGAATGGCTGTAGGTCATCGCATAATGGTTACTGATCATGATGAACAGCACCGGCAAGGTGAAATAATTATTGTGCACGCTGCGTTGCTTGGCTTTCTGGCCGTGGATAGGATCAGGCGATTTTCCTGCCTGCATCGCCTCGACCAATTTGCGCTGTCCGGGAATAATGAGCATCAGGACATTACCAACCATCATGGTACCGATCATGGCGCCGACATGGATGTAAGCGGCGCGTCCGCTAAGCAATTTGGAGAGGACAAACGCCACTGCCACGATGAACACGAACATGACAATGCCCAACCAGCCATCGCGTTTGGCCAGCGGTGAACGGCACAGGGAATCGTAGACGATCCAGCCCAGCAGCAAGGTCCCGATACCGACACCGATCGCTTGCCAGTTTGATAGATCTGCGACCGACTTATCGATCATCATGGCGGAGGCGTTAAAGTAGTAGACAATTGACAGCAGGGCAAAACCGGACATCCAGGTCCAGTAGGCTTCCCACTTGAACCAGTGCAGCTCTTGTGGCAATTCCTTGGGCGCGACCAGGTATTTTTGCGGATTGTAAAAACCGCCGCCATGCACTGCCCACAATTCACCGGAGACACCCTTGTTGGCCAGCTCGGAACCGGGCTTGGGCGGGCGGATGGAGTTATCGAGCCAGGCAAAATAAAACGAGGCGCCGATCCAGGCAATGCCGGTAATCAGGTGCAGCCAACGCACCAGCAAATTGAGCCACTCGGTGCCGTAGGCAAGGATAAATGTCGGTAAAAAAGCGTCCATGTTTCTTTCCTGTGTGAAGCTCTGCTACCAGCCCTTGCGCGGCAGATGGGAGGAAAATATTTCCCCGGATAGATCACTGTTAATTTGACGAATGGTCTTGCAAACGGCTTTGAAAACGATCATTGAAACTACCTGAACCCAGCCTGACAACACCAGTGAACACACGATTCACGCAGCCAACATCGACATTAAAGCACCTTCAAAGCACCACCAAAGCACCACCAAAGCAGATTTGCAGCCCGCCCTTGTTACCGGCTTGCTGCAACAAGGGCGTTTGCTCGTGTGCAGGCAAATTTGCCACATCCTTTTGCAAGATAAAGGCTTTCATCGCTTTTTTCATAGTATAAGTCGTATATTGAAAATATATATTTCAATATACAACCGACACAACCGACACAACGAGACCTATGGCAAATTTACCCAACCACCTCGACCTGCACCTGATACGCATCCTGTATCTCTTGCTGAGCGAAAAAAATGTCTCGCGTGTCGCGCTCAAGCTCAACCAGCCGCAACCCTCGATCTCGGCCTCGCTACGCAAACTGCGTGAACTCACCGGTGACCAGTTGCTGGTGCGCGGCGGCCGTGGCATGGTTCCTACGCCGCATGGCGAAAGCCTGATGCTGCCAGCCAAGCGCATCCTCGATGAGACCGAGTTGCTGTTTGAACGCAAGTTACCGTTCGCCTCGCAACAAGAAAGCCGCACGTTTCATATCGCAGCCCCCGATTCGCTGGACATTCAGTTTCTGCCTAACGTGGTGGAAGGTTTTCGCCGCGAATCACCCAAGAGCCGTATCGTGATTCATGGCCTGGGCGCGGAAGTCGATTACATCCGTCAGTTGTCCGATGGCGATCTTGACCTGGTTATTGCCAACTGGGACGAACCACCACAGCACCTGCATTTATCCAAACTATTTGAAGACCCGATCATCTGTGCCATGCGGGCCGACAGTGCGTATGCCAAACGGACCGGCACCGATGACATGACGCTGGCCGACTACCTGAGCTTGCCGCACGTGGCGCCTTCGAAGCAAATGTCGGGCTATCACGGCGTCATTGACACGCATCTGGAACGGCAGAACCTGCACCGCAATGTGGTGGTGGAATCGGCCTACTTTGGCCTGATGCCGCACATGCTGACGCACACGGATCTGGTTCTTACCATCGGTAAGCATTATTTGCGTTATTATGAAAAGGCACTGCAGCTGAAAACCTTTACGGTACCGATCAAATTTCCGCCGTTCCGCTTCTACCAGCTCTGGCATGACCGGGTGCATCATTCACCGGAACACAAATGGCTGCGTGACCAGATCACCATTGCCGCCAAGACGCTCACGGTGCGCTGACTGTCCGCTAATTATCCACGAACTATCCGCAGAGACTGCCAGACCTGACTCGCTTCAGCTACCGCGGTAAGTCGAATACGCCCACGGCGAGATAAGTAATGGCACGTGGTAATTCTGGCTCGTGTCGGCAATACCGAACGCCAGCGTGACGTAATCGATAAATTTCGGCTCCGGCAAATCGACGCCTTGCGCATCAAAATAATCACCGGCGGCAAAGACCAGCTCATACATTCCCGCGATCAGGTCGGCCCCTTCCAGCAAGGGTGCAGTGCAGCGCCCATCCTGATTTGTCACTTCCGTCTTGAGCAAGATTTTTTCGCCTGAACTCACCCGGTACAGTTCCAGCCTGACGCCCGCGCCCGGCTTGCCCGTCGTGATATCCAATACGTGAGTACTGAGTTTTCCCATTGTGTTCTCCCTGATTTCTTCGTCTTTTGGTTTTTTGCTCTGTTGCTCTGTTGCTCTGTCTGTTGCGCTTTCTGTTGCTCTGTCAGTTGCGCTGTCATTCGCTCTATATCGCACTGGTGAAAATATCTATCAGCCAAATCATATACCGCAAGTCGTGTAGCAATATATGATCGGACATATACCCACCATGCCAAAGCAAGGGATCGCCGCGGCACTTTGTGCGGCAAGATCAATACACGCTGAACGCCACTACCCCATCACGGAGGTGCTGCATGAACAAAATCAACGAAACCAATAACGCTGGCCAAGTCAACAGCCATCAAGATACCTACCACAATTATCCGCGCGACCTGATCGGCTACGGTGCCACGCCGCCGCATCCGCACTGGCCAGGCGGTGCCCGTATCGCCCTCCAGTTCGTCCTCAATTACGAAGAGGGCAGCGAAAATTGCGTGCTGCATGGCGACCGTTCTTCCGAAACTTTTCTCTCTGAAATCATCGGCGCGCAAGCCTTTGAGATGCGCCACATGAGCATGGAATCGCTCTACGAATATGGCTCACGGGCCGGTTTATGGCGCTTGCTGCGCCTGTTTGAGCAGCGGCAGCTACCCATTACGGTGTTTGGCGTCTCGATGGCGCTCAAGCGCAATCCGGAAGCGGTCGCGGCCTTTAGCCAGCTTGGCCACGAAATTGCCTGCCACGCTTTGCGCTGGATCAGCTATCAGCACATGGACGAAGCGACTGAGCGTGCGCAGATGGCCGAAGCCGTACAGATCATCAAAGAGATGACCGGTGCCGCACCTGCCGGCTGGTACACCGGACGCGATTCACCCAACACACGCAAACTGGTGGTCGAGCATGGCGGCTTCAGTTACGACTCGGACCATTACGGCGACGATCTGCCATTCTGGCAAAAAGTGGCGATCACCGATCCCTCGGGCAAGCCGGCGACGCAAGCGCATCTGGTGGTGCCTTACACACTCGACACCAACGACATGCGCTTTGCCGCGATGCAGGGCTTTAATTCCGGCACGCAGTTTTTTGATTACCTCAAAGATGCCTTCGACGTCCTGTATGCCGAAGGCGATCCGGCCGGTCTCAATCAACCCAAGATGCTCTCGGTCGGGCTGCATTGCCGTCTGGCCGGAAAGCCAGGGCGCATTGCCGCTCTGGCGCGTTTTCTCGACTATGTACAAGCGCATGACAAGGTCTGGATCACGCGCAGGATCGACATTGCCAATCACTGGCGCAGCACCCATCCCTTCACGCAATGAGACCGGTGGATGACCTCCACCCGGCGCGCTGATGACTACGATTACGGAGACCACGACCATGACCATGACCATGACCAGAGCTGATACACCACTAAACCTGCACCACCTGAACCAGGTACCGGTCAGTGAATTCACGACCCTTCTCGACGGCATTTACGAACACTCTCCCTGGATTCCGCAAAGAGCGGCACCGCTGCGCCCGTTCGCTTCGCTGGCGGCACTGAAACTGGCATTGCAGCAGGTCGTGACGAGTGCGACACCAGACGAACAGCTCGGTTTGATCCGTGCCCATCCTGAACTGGCCGGCAAAGCGGCGATCGACGGCAGCCTGACCAGGGAGTCGACCGGGGAACAGGCCAAGGCTGGCCTCTTGCATTGCAGCCCGGAAGAGTTTGCCCTGCTGCACCAGCTCAACCACGATTACAAGCTCAAGTTTGGTTTTCCCTTCATCGTTGCCGTCAAGGGTCCGGACGGCAAGGGCTTTAGTCGCCAGAGCGTGATTAACACGTTCGCACGCCGCTACCAGCATCAGCCTGCTGACGAACTGGCCGAAAGCCTGCGCCAGATCGGCCGTATTGCCGAATTGCGCCTCAATGACCTGCTGGGAGTGACACTGCAATTTGGCCAGACGGTCATGGACTGGTCTGAAACACTCTCGGCATGGAGCGACAACGACACCGACCTGACCTGCGCCTATATGACTGCGGCGCACCAGAAAACAGCGCAGCAACTGGCGACATGGATGCGGCAAGCCGGCATGCAGGTCGAGATTGACGCCGTTGGCAATGTTGTGGGACGTTACCTGTCCGGGGCGCTACAGGCAAAAACCCTGATGACCGGTTCGCATTACGACACCGTGTGCAATGGCGGAAAATACGATGGCCGCGAAGGCATCTTGCTGCCGATCGCGATCGTCAGGTATCTGCATGAGCGCGGCGAAAAGCTGCCCTTTCACCTAGAAGTGGTGGCTTTTTCCGAAGAGGAAGGCGTGCGTTTCAAAAGTACCTTCCTTGGCAGCAAGGCGATTATCGGGCAATTTGACCTGGCCATGCTGGACCAGCGCGATGAGGCTGGCGTCACCATGCGCGAGGCGCTAACGCAGGCGGGCCACGACGTGACGCGCATACCGGCGCTTGCACGCGATCCGGCGCAGTTACTCGGTTTTGTTGAAGTCCATATTGAACAGGGGCCAGTGCTGCTGGGACGTGACCTGCCAGCGGGCATTGTGACCTCGATTGCTGGCAGCTGCCGCTATCTGCTGGACCTGAAAGGCGTTGCCAGCCATGCCGGCACCACACCGATGGCGATGCGCAAGGACGCCGCTGCAGCGGCCGCCGAAATCGTCCTTTTTATAGAGCAGCGCTGTAGCCAGGCAGAGTCACTGGTCGGCACCGTGGGCCAGTTAATGGTACCCAACGGCTCAGTGAACGTGATCCCCGGCGCTTGCCAGCTCTCGCTGGATATCCGCGCGGCGGACGATGCCCTGCGCGATGCGGCCGTCGCCGATGTATTGGCACAGATTAACGCGATCTGCCAGCGCCGCCAGATCGCGCTGACCGTGACCCGGATCATGTCCGCGCCCGCTGCGCCCTGCGCGCCGTGGCTGATGCACCAGCTCGGTGCGGCAACGGAAAGCATGGGATTACCCGCGTTCGCGATGGCTTCCGGTGCCGGACACGATGCCATGGCGATGGCAAAGATCACCGACGTCGCCATGCTGTTCACGCGCTGCGGTAATGGCGGCATCAGCCATAATCCGCTGGAGACCATGAGCGCTGATGATGCAGAAGTATCGGCACAGATCTTGCTCTATTTTTTAAGGCACTTTCAACCAAAACAGTAAAAGGAAAAAATGCCATGTACCTGTTTCCGGGCTCGCCGCTAATGGCCGGACCGGCTAAGCGTATGCCTGTCATGTCGCTCACTCAATGAGGTAGTCACACACCTGCCCCCCTATCATCCCAGATGCCCACCCCAGATGCCAGTCGTCGCAAAATTAGCGACGCTGCCCTCCTCATTTGCGGCAATGTAACCGAACAGGCAGGCCTGATCAACACCCACCACCACATGTACCGGAGCCTGGCGCAGGTCATTCCCGCTGCGCAAAAAGGGCGAATTGTTCAACTGGCTGAACAATCCATATCAGAACCGAGCCAACCTGACTGCGGAGATGGTCCACGTCTCGACCCAGACCGCGATGGCAGAACTGATGCTCTCCGTTTGCACCACGGGCAGCGACCATCTGTACATCTATTCCAATGGCGGCAAGCCCGGCAACAGCATCGAGGCGACGCAAAAGATCGGCATACGCTTTCGTGCGGCAAGCGGCAAGCGGC
>CANIFC010000035.1 GCA_947466695.1 Oxalobacteraceae bacterium
AATTAGAACCGTAGATTGACGAATTTGCCAGCCGGATCATTTTTGCCACCAGCGACTGATCCTGTGACACTTTCTCGCAGATGGCGTCAAGACTGAGGTTTTCATCATTGATGTTATTTAGCATTTCGCGTGCCACCTCCGGTAAGGTCGGTAAATCGCGAATCTGCCGAATGACATCATCAAGCATGATGTGCTTATCGAGAAAATTCGACGAGGATAGCGTCATGGTTCAGGATCCGAACGGTATTTTTCGACATAGGCCAATAAAGTGCTGACGTGTGGTTCGTTTGGTGCCTGCCTGAATATGTGCTTCAGTCGCACCAGTTTTTTTTGCTGTGCTATCAAAATATCCTCTTCTGACACAGCAGCGTTCTTGAGTAATATGGATAAATGATGAATGTCATGGTGAGGCATGGAGTTGATCATGGAGCCGGTCAGGATCGTACCTGCAGGTAATAATATGTGGCCTAATTTATCCAGAAGATCATCAGAAAGCACCATCCCTGTCTTGATTTTATGCAGCGGTAAAAAGTTGCGCGGATGGCTCATTTCATTGGCTCCGATGTCATTATATTACAATAAAATTTGGTTGATTTAACATGACATTGTTGTTAAGGAATAAAACATTTATTACTATATACTACGCTCGGATAATCTGTGCGCTGCGGCTGATATTTTAGCGAATTTCATTCCTATTCTTGCTTTCAACGACTCCTTGTCTTCAATTTGAAAAATGCTGGCTGAGCAGATGAAAACCGGCTGAATTTCGGGCCATTTGTGTTACAAGAATTTTATTTCAATGCGACACATCTCGATGGCGCATTTTTACAACGCACTTTTACAGCGGAACGATGGCACTCAATTATCTCTGGACCGGATTTTTTTTCACCGGCTTTATCGCAGCGCTGGCGCAATGGCTTTTTCTCGGCGATGTCGAGGTCTTCAAACGCATTATTGACGGCACGTTTGAATCGGCAAAATTTGCCGTCATGAACATCGCCCTGCCTCTGGCCGGGGTGATGACGCTCTGGCTGGGTATCATGAATATCGGTGAGAAGGCGGGTGCAATCGCTGCGATTGCCCGGATCATTGCCCCTTTCTTTGCGCATATTTTTCCGGGAGTCCCGGCAAATCATCCCGCCAATGGTCATATGGTGATGAATTTTTCAGCCAATTTGCTAGGGCTCGACAACGCCGCTACACCATTTGGCCTCAAGGCCATGGAGAGTTTGCAAACCCTGAATCCGGACAAGGAAACTGCCAGCGACGCCCAAATCATGTTTTTAGTATTGCACACCTCCGGACTGACGCTTATCCCGCTGGCGATCATGGCGCAACGCGCCGTGCTGGGGGCAAAAGATCCCTCCGATATTTTTATTCCTTGCATGATTGCTACCTATGTGGCGACCCTGGTGGGCCTCATTGCGATGGCGATTCGCCAGCGCATCAATCTGTTTCATCGCGCTGTGCTGGGCTGGCTCGGCGGGATTAGCGCCTTTATCATCGGCTTGGTCTGGTATCTGAGCCATTACATGAATCGCGCCGAGATTGAGGTCTTTTCCAAGCTCAGCAGTAATCTTTTATTGCTAACCATTATCGTCACCTTCATGCTCGGCGCCATGCACAAGAAGGTCAATGTCTACGAGGCTTTCATTGAGGGAGCCAAGGGCGGGATACAGACGTCGTTGACGATTATTCCCTATCTGGTCGGCATGCTGGTGGCCATTGGCGTCTTGCGTAATTCCGGTGTGCTTGACCTGATCGTCTCTGGTTTTACCTGGTTTTTTGTCCAGCTTGGTGTCAATACCGACTTCACGCCAGCCTTGCCGACTGCACTGATGAAGCCCCTGAGCGGCAGCGGATCGAAGGCGATGATGGTCGACGCCATGACGACCTACGGCGTTGATTCTTTCGTCGGTCGCCTGGCCTGTGTTTTCCAGGGATCGGCCGATACCACCTTGTATATCGTGGCCTTGTATTTTGGCTCGGTCGGAATTCGCAAGACGCGCTATGCCATTTCGATGGGCTTGCTGGCTGATTTTGCCGGCATCATTACGGCAATTTTCGTTGCGTATTTATTTTTTCATTAATGTTTGGGATGACATAAAAATGCTGCCGCAGAATCAACAAAATAGTCAGGATAAACCTTGTCAAAATAGTCAATTTAGTCACCTGATGGCGCAGGAGTGGCTGGCGCTGCAGGAGCAGCACGAGCGCTATGAAAGCGGCAGTTTGCTGATCAAACTGGTGTGCATCGTACTGGTTACCGCGGGATTGATGCTGACGCTTAATCTGATTCTCGCCAGCGTCGTGATCGCGGTATTGTGGCTTCAGGAAGGTATTTTCAGGACCTCGCAGGCACGCCTGGCAGAGCGGTTGGTCGCGCTTGAGTGTAGCCTCGCACCAGGGCATGCGGGTAGTGACGGTGACCAAAATGTGCCGGTCTATCAGCCGTTTCAGTTGCATACGGCCTGGCGCCGGACCCGTCCGGGAGTTTCTGGCTTGCTGCTGGAATACACCCGCAATGCGCTACGCCCGACCGTGGCATTCCCGTATTGTGCATTGCTGGCGTTGCATGGACTGATCTATCTGGTGTGGTAGCGCCTTCGGCACAGCGACATGGCTGCGACTGATTTCTAGCCAAAGACCTGCTTCAGCAGTTGGCGCTATCACCGGATAAGATCATCCGGTGATAGCGCCAACTGCACCAGAAATCGCTTAAAGAAGGGCGTTTTGTGGGAAAAGTACTTTTTTGGCGTCCTCATCCATTTCTGCCTTGAAAGCGTGTTGTGTCTTGAGTGCCTCGGCACGCTCAGCGGCGGGACGCGCGTTGATTTCATCGAGCAAGCGTTTGACGTGCGGTAATTTTGCCCAGGCATCCGGACCTAAAATAAAAGGTACTGCGCGGGCCCAGCCCCAGATGGCCATGTCTACCAGCGTATACGTGTCGCCAACCATGTATTTTTGCGCACCCAGACGGTCGTTGATGATGTTCCAGTGACGCCACGCTTCAAACTCGTAACGGTTGACGGCATATTCTTTGGGCTCAGGGGCAAAATGCTTGAAATGAACGGCTTGGCCGGAGTAAGGGCCGATGCCGGAAGCGATGAACATGAGCCATGAATACATGTCGGCGCGCGCTGCGGGCGTATTTGCCGGAACAAACTTGCCGGTTTTTTCAGCCAGATAAAGGAGCATGGCATTACTGTCAAAGACGGTAACCTCACCGTCCTGCATGGCAGGCGTCTTGGCATTGGGGTTGATTGCTAAAAAAGCGGCAGCATGCTGCTCGCCCTTGCGGGTATCGACAGGGATCATTTCATAAGGCTCACCGGTTTCTTCCAGATACAAAGCGACCTTGAGTGGATTGGGCGAGGGGTGGTAATAAAATTTGATCATGAAAACACCTTGTTGTAGGATTAAAAATAGGAAAAGTTCACTAGATTGAATGGAGCGTACTGACCTTCATGTAGCCGTTTTTAGCCTTTTGTCTCAAGAGTCCATGCATCGGATTCTGTGAGGTTTTTTATATTTTTAGCAGCGTAGCTGGAAGTGCTGAATACACAAAAATATACGGTTATGTTACCCGTTTGCAGCTGTGCAGG
This sequence comes from Oxalobacteraceae bacterium, assembly GCA_947466695.1. GTDB lineage: Bacteria > Pseudomonadota > Gammaproteobacteria > Burkholderiales > Burkholderiaceae_D > Undibacterium. Next base: position 3,606 of record CANIFC010000035.1, read on the forward strand.
TATTTTGTTGCCTTAAAAAGGGCAATCTCAACTACGCTGCAGAGGTGCGATTCATGAGCTTGGTGCATCTGTAAGGATCACGGATAGCTGCTGAGGAATGAGTAAAAAAATGGCTTCGGATAGCTAGATTCTTGATGTCATCTGCAGCGCTGCAGGGGTTCTTGCGTATCAGTGCAAGAGTGAGATTATCAACTTGTATTTATTGCAATCGAGCAAACATTCGCGTCCCGTGTTAAGGTAAAAGGGAAGCTAACCCTGTAGGTAAGGGTCACATAACAAGCACACATCGCAGGTACAAGCAATGATAAGCAAATGCCGGCTGCGCATTCGGCATTTTGTCCGCGACCGCGCGGTGCCCGATACCAATTTAAGAAAGGTTTTTCATGCAAAAAGGAACTGCGTTAATCGTTGGTGTATCCGGTATTTCCGGTCACAATCTGGCCCGTGTTCTGGTCGCCGAAGGCTGGACCGTGTATGGTCTGGCTCGCAATCCAGGGAAGCAGGAAGGTGTGATTCCGGTCGCTGCCGACCTGTTCGACCCGGCTGTTGTCCGGCAAGCCTTGCAAGGTCTGCCGGTGACCCATGTATTTTTCTGTACCTGGAGCCGTCGCGATACCGAGAAAGAAAATGTCGAGGTCAACGGTGCCATGATGAACAATCTCTTTGATGGCTTGGCCGGGGCACCGCTGCAACACGTTGCGCTGGTCACTGGCACCAAGCAATATCTGGGATCGTTTGAAAATTATGGCAGCGGCAAAGCCGAGTCGCCGTTCCGTGAAAGTGAACCACGTCAGCCTGGTGCCAATTTTTATTACACGCTGGAGGACATCGTGTTTGATGCCGCAGCGAAGCGCAACTTTACCTGGAGTGTGCACCGTTCACACACCATGATCGGGCAGGCCAGTGGCACCAATGCGATGAACATGGGCGTGACTCTGGCCGTGTACGCAACGCTGTGCAAGGAGTTGTCGCTACCGTTCGTCTTTCCGGGCTCACGCGTACAGTGGGACGGTCTTACCGATATTACCGAAGCCAGTTTGCTGGGTCGCCAGATGGCTTGGGCGGCGTTGGCGCCGGCTGCGCGTAATCAGGCTTTTAATACCGCTAATGGAGATGTGTTTCGCTGGCGCTGGATGTGGCGTGAAATCGCCGCGTTCTTCGATCTTGAGGCAGCGCCTTATCCTGAGCAGCACTCTCCGCTCGATGCGCGCCTGAAAGACGTAGCGCCAGCGCAGTGGGCAAAAATCGCCGCCAAGTATGATCTGGCAGAAGCCGATGTGAGCAAACTGGCGTCGTGGTGGCATACCGATGCCGATCTTGGTCGCGAGATTGAATGCCTGAACGATATGACCAAGAGCCGTGACCTGGGTTTTGCCGGCTACTATGACAGCCGTGCATCTTTTCTAGAACTATTCACCTTGCTGCGCGCTCAACGCATCATTCCTTAAGTTAGTAGATCATTTGTTCAGAAAGCGGGCTGCATTATCTGCTTTCTGAACAAATGAAAGGCCAGCGGTGTCCACACGCTGATTTAATTTGTGATCGCTGGCTGTCGAACTTTCAGTCATGAGTCATATGCAACGCATGCATCGATTCGCCCGCGGCTGGTACGTGATCCGCACCGTAGGGTGACAAAGTAATTTCAACTGATCCGCCATTAAATCAATCACTTAGATGTCTTAGTGCCGAATTAATCAACGATGCCACACACTACTTGATGCAACTGAATCTCTTGCGCATCTGAGTAAGTGCATTCCCTCTGTAATCACAATTTATGCTGCTAAAACGCAAAATGGATTCATCCACAAAACGGCTGACTGACTGCAATGGGACGAAGTTGACAGTAAAAATAAATTTCTATTTTGTTAATTTAGTTGATAGAATTTGATAACCGAACTGTGCTGCTTTTCCTGGAATATTCATACTGGATAAGAAATGATATTCAAGCCGAACAACCGGGCGATGCGCCAATCTAGAGAAATATGCAGCGCCATGTTATGCAGACTGGTGGCATCGTTTTGCAGTCAACCTGTTTCCCGATAACAAAGTTGGACGACTCTAAGAAAGAGATCACGATGTGTAGAGGGACGCTAAGGTGGATCGCGTTAGCGTTAATTGCAGTACTGGTTTTGGTCTCAGCAGGATATATGTGGGAAATGAATCTAGCGCATGAGCGAGTCCGCGCAAAGGGCACTGTCATTGCTTCACCCTATGGGAATATTGAATATACCGAAGGTGGATCAGGCCCGCCGGTTCTGGTGATTCACGGGAGCGGCGGCGGCTACGATCAGGGCGAACTCATGGTGCGGGCGGTGCTGGGTGAGCAATTTCACTGGATTACACCTTCGCGCTTTGGGTACTTGCGCTCGACCTTTCGTGATGGCGCCACATTTGACGATCCGGCGCATGCCTACGCGTATCTGCTCGACCGGTTAGGCGTCAAGAAGGTTGCGATCGTCACCTTATCTCACGGCGGACCTTCAGCTCTTTTATTTGCCGTATTGCATCCTGAACGGGTTTCCTCGCTTACACTCATCTCCGCAGGTGTCGCTTCATCAACGGAACCAAACCAGGTGCAGGCGAACCAAAAAGGCGACATGCTGATGACGATTTTCAGGCATGACCCACTTTACTGGGCCATCACCAAGCTATTGAAGAGACAGTTGATGGAACTGATGGGCGCAAACGACGCGGTCATTACCGGTCTTACGCCCGCGCAGCGAGAATTAGTCGACCAGATGATTGATTTCATGAACCCGGTTTCGTTGCGATCCGCCGGTGCTGCTTTCGACAACAAGGCTGTGATGCCGAACGAGCGAATTTCTGCGATTCGAGCCCCGACCTTGATATTCCACGCCGCAGACGACACCCTGCAGCTTTACCGCAATGCCAATTTCGCTGCGTCCACCATTCCGGGGGCGAGGCTGGTTCGTTTCGAGAGGGGAGGGCACCTACTCATCAGCGTCGAGCAAGAGACCATTCGCACGATCATGCAGAAACACATCGTCGCCCAGTTGCGCGAGTAATGCCAACGACTCTCATGATCAATCCGTTTCTTGAGGGAACGCCCAACCCGGCAGTCGATACGGACGCAGTGTGATAAATCTGCGCAGCGCCGGTCACTTGGACGTTAAAACACGCCATTTTCCGGTCACGACTGACTCGTTCCACTCTGGATTTTCCTGTTGTTACTGGCAGCGAAAAAGTGCGCAAATACTGCCTACGTTCGACGTCGATATTGCGAACGAAAATAAAAAAAAGATAATATTATGGCATTGCTGGCCACAGAAAGGTTTGTGTTATTTCCGTCTTAACACGTTGGTCACCATAGACTTAAGGCGGATAAGCGTGTAGCACGCCATCCGCCACAGTATGCGTCGTCGCGACGCAAAAGAAGGCCTGTCGTAGCCGGCCTTCTTTGCTGGCTAATGACGAAGCTTACTGCGGGCCCATCGCCTCTTTCAGGCCTGGTGCAAATTCCGCACCGTGCCTGACCTGGGCCGATGATACCTTGATGGACTCGCCGATCGCTTCAGCCTGACCGCCCAGGCACTTGCCCAAGAAGTTTTCCGTTACGGCCATGAAAGCGATGTTGTTGACCGGACGGGCAAAACCGTGGCCTTCATCCGGAAACGTGACGTAGGTTACAGGAATGCTTTTCGCATTCATCGCGTCAACGATCTGGTCCGACTCGCGCACGTTCACGCGCGGGTCGTTCGCGCCTTGGCCGATCAGCAGCGGACGGATGATCTTGTCTGCCGAGTTCAGCGGAGATATTTCCTTCAGTAGTGCCTTGCCCGCTTCGGTGTTCGGGTCACCCATGCGCTTGTAGAACTGTTGCCTGAACGACTCCCAGTACGGCGGGATCGATTCTAGCAGGGTGAACAGGTTGGATGGACCGACGATGTCTACGCCGCAGGCGAACTTGGTTGGCGTGAAGGCCAGGCCGGCCAGAGTTGCATAACCGCCGTAGGACCCGCCCATGATGGCGACCTTGTCGGCCGTCGTCACACCATTCTTGACGGCCCAGTCAGTCGCGTCAATCAAGTCGTCATGCATTTTCTTGCCCCACTGCAGGTCGCCAGCGGAGATGAAATCCTTACCGAAACCGGTCGAGCCGCGAAAGTTCACCGACAGCACGGCGTAGCCGCGGTTGCCCAGCCACTGGTGCAAAGAGTTGTAGCCAAAGCCATCACGGCCCCATGGGCCGCCGTGCACCAGCAGTACCATCGGCGCGGGCCGGCCCTTGATACCATTCGTTGGCAGCGTCAGGTAGGATACGAGGGTCTTGCCGTCGCGCGACTTGATTTCCTTGGCCAGCATCGGTGCCAGTTTCGCTCCTTCGAGTTCAGGACGTGCAACAAACAGTTTGGTCAGCTTCTTGGTCTTACGCTCGTACAGCCAGGTCGCTGGTGCTTCTGTCACGCGGTCGATGGTGACGAGCCACTTGGTGTCGGCATGGTCGCGCGAGGTGACGTAGAACTGGCCCTTCGCTTCCTTCTTCAGGAACGCCAGGTCGCCCTTGATCGATGGATCGAGCGCCACGTATTCGGATGTCAGGTAATTGACCGAATACGCTTGCACCTTGCCCGTTTTTGGATCGGACAGGGCCTCGTCGATGTCGGCGCGCGCATCCTGGGCCACTAAGGTAGCCGAGCCAGTGGCAACGTCCTGCGCCATCAGGGCAGCGGTGTTGCGGCCGCGCGAATCGGCCCAGTACAGTGTCTTGCCGTCGCGGGTAAAGCCCAGCGGGCGGGTGGTCAGGGAGTCGTCCAAGCCCACTTGCGACATGGGTATCGTTTCGACCTTGCCGTCGGTGATGCGGAAGTAGTCCGTGCCGCCGTCCGGACGCGATTTGCTCGCCAGGCGAAGGTTCAGGCTTTCGTCGGACGTGAAGCCGGAGTAGTCGCCGTCGTTTTGCATGACCATGGTCAGCTTGCCGGTGGCGAAATCGAGGCTGTAGACATCGTGCCAGCGCGGATCGCGGTTGTTCACGCCGATGAGGATGCGGTCCTTGACGTCATTGCTGTAGCCGAGCATCTCCACGCGCGTTTTTTCGAATGGTGTCAGCGCTGTCTGCTCACCCGTCGCGACGTTCACGCCGTACAGCAAGAAGTTTTCGTCACCGCCTTTGTCATTGATGAACAGGACCGACTTCGAATCCGGCGACCAGAAATGCGAGCGGATCGGGCGCTGCTTTTCGTCGGTCAGGGACTTGGCCTTGGACGGATCGCTGGCCGGGGCGACCCACACGTTGAGTACGCCGTCTTTCGGCGCGATCCACGACAGCCACTGGCCGTCCGGGCTGATGCGCCCGGCGATCTTGGTTGGGTTGCCGAAAAACTTGGCGCGCTCGATCAGCGGCGCCAGTGCGACCGGTTTGGCAGCAGCCATCGCGATCAACGGGGTGCCGATAATGGTGATGAGGTCATGGGTCAAAACAGGACGATACATAGGTCTACCTCCAAATAGTGAATGATAATATTAAGGCATTTTTCGTCTTGCCAAAAGAAAAAGTTTGTGATCAGCATATCGAGGAACCCAAGGTGGGTAAAACGGGCGCCGGTTTGGCCTGGGCAGCCATCGCTATAGCGCTGGCATCCGGCGGCGCTGAGGTGTTCGCTGAGGTACGTATTCATGTGCGTTAACCGGTGGCTTGAGATGACTCGCTAGCACGCACTTGCCTGGATTTTGATGATCTATTTTGAGAGGCCCAACTGTCTACTTTCAGTCAGAAACCGGCATTCCCTTTCTCAATTTCTCTCGTGATATAAAAATAGAGTACGTTGGCACTGACTAAAGAAATTTAGTAGCAATGTAGTGCCACTAGGTGCAATTACTTTGGCGCCCTACGCGCATCAAGCCTGAAGACAAGTTTTTCAGGCTTTCTTTTTATCTTTTGCTCTTCTTCTCCGCTTTTGTCTGATGCGATCTGTTGCGGCCTTCGATACTCGAATTGATGAAAATAATGAAAGACCGAGCTTGGAGAGAAGAATGATGTGTGCAGCATAAAAATACTTTTTACTAAATGATTAATAATTAATATGACAATGTTAAGCGGTACAATAGTGTCGTGAGTTAATTGTTATTTGAATAATTTCAGGATGACCAATGTCATGCCCTTATTTGTGTCTGGGCAGGCCGCGCCCGCACTTTCAGCCAAGCGTCTCCATTAGTTTCCATTAGTTTCCATTATCTATGTGGCTCCTTTACCCCGCTTAAGAAAAATACATTGACATGATGACTGATCAACCGGCACTGCGACTGGTGCAATTGACTAAAAATTTTGGCCGGCCTGCGGTGGACCAACTTGATCTTACTGTCCGTCGGGGTGAGCTCTATGCCTTGCTGGGGCCTAATGGCGCGGGCAAAACGACGACTTTACGCATGGTTGCAGGCCTGCTGGTACCGGATGCAGGAAGGATAGAAGTGCTCGGTCTAGACCTGGCAAAGGATGCTGCGGCGGCAAAGCAAAAGCTGGCCTATTTGCCCGATGATCCGATGTTGTATAACAAGCTCAAGCCGATGGAATATCTGGAATTTGTCGCCGGTCTCTGGGGCATGGAACCGGCACAGGCAGAGCCGAGGGCGCGTGAACTATTGGCGTGGCTCGATTTAAGTGGACATCTCGATGAGCTGACTGAAGGCTATTCGCGTGGAATGAAGCAAAAGCTGGCGCTAGCCGGTGCCTTGATTCATCAGCCAGAGCTGATCATTCTCGATGAGCCGCTGACCGGTCTCGACGCGGCAGCGGCAAGACAAGTCAAGGACGTCTTGCTGGAACACGTCAGGCAAGGTGGCACCGTGATCCTGACCACGCATATTCTTGAGGTGGCAGAGCGTCTGGCCGAACGTATTGGCATCATTCAACATGGCAAGCTGATTGCTGAAGGGACGCTGGAGCAACTGCGCAGCCAGACCAATAATGCCGCCGCCAGCCTGGAGGACATGTTCCTGCAACTGACCGGGTTAGCCCAATGAAGGGCTGGCTGACATGGCGCGCCGGTAGTGTTATGTGGTTGCTGGCGCACGAGTGGCGCTTATTTTTTTATGAGATGGGTCAGTCCCGCGCTGGCGGCACGGCAAGTCGTGGTGTGTCTTATCAACGCATCGCCATTTTCGCCATTGTGCTGGTGGCGATGCACGCAGGCGCCTGGGCCGTGCTGTCCCATTTACCGGCGCTCAGCGGCGAGCTACCGGCAAGTTTCATCATGGGTAGCGGTGTTGCCTTGATGTTGGTCTTCAGCATGATGCTCTCGCTGGCATTGAACCGCAGCGTCAGTGCCCTGTTTGTCCGCGGCGATATGGATCTGCTGCTCTCGTCGCCACTCCCGGCGCAGACTGTTTTTAGTGTGCGCCTTGCAGTCATTGTGTTTGGCGTGGCAGCAATTTTCATCGTAGTCCTGAGTCCGTTTGCCCATATCGGGCTGGTATTGGGACAAGTCCGCTGGCTAGCCATCTATCCCACAATCCTCAGCATGGCGCTGATTGCCTCGTCGCTGGGCATAGCCCTCACGCTGGCGCTGGTGCGTTTGCTTGGTGTCCGCCGGACCCGGGTTGCCGCCCAGTTACTGGGCGCCCTGACCGGTGCGGGCTTCTTTTTACTGATGCAATTATTCGGCAACCTGGGCGAGCGCTTTCGCACCGGGCTCGACACGCTTGTTTTATCCTTGATCGGGCAGGGTGGGTTATTCAATGAAAAAAGTGTGTTCTGGTTACCGGCCAGGGCCCTCTTGGGCTCGCCCTGGGAGTTGCTGGTGTTTGCCGCGACAGGCGTCGCCTGCTTCTGGCTGACGGTACGATTTACCCGGCATTTTTTTGTTCGCGTGGTGCAGCAGACCGGTGCGGTCACGCTGCACAAAACTGCTTCGGTACCTGTCGCCGGCAAGAAGACGGCAACAGGCAAAGCAGCGTTTACAAACGGAGTAGCGCGTAATATTGTGCTCAAAGAGTGGCGCCTGATCCTGCGTGATCCGCAATTGATTTCTCAGGTCGGACTGCAACTGCTGTATATGCTGCCGCTGTTTTTTATTGTTTTTAAAGAGAGTGTGATGTTGCCGGGCGTTGGTGCCGGCATGACTTTTTTGGCCGCATCCCTTACCGGTTCGCTGATCTGGATCATCATTTCGGCAGAGGATGCACCTGACTTGCTGGCATCATCCCCGGTTAATCTACGGACGGTACGTCATGCCAAGCTGTTTGCCGCCATGTTTCCGGTCTTCTTGCTGATCCTGCCGGTACTGGGATATATTCTGTTGCGTGATCCCCTCACTGCGGTTTTGACGCTCATGGCGGCCGTCGCTGCGATGGTCAGTGTCAGCCTGATCCATCTCTGGCATGCAGGAACGGGCTCGCGTAATGCGTTTAACAAACGAGGCCAGACGCGTATTCTGGCCGGTGCGCTGGAATTTACCAGTGGCTTTTCCTGGTCGGGTACGGTGTTCATCACGCTGCAATTTGGTGTCTGGGGCTGTGTGCCGTTCGGCTCGGCGCTACTGGTGCTGTTACTGGCGTATGCCTTGAGAGGCAATCGATTATCCCGGCAAAAAAATCAGTCTGTACAAAAAAATCTGCGTGCAACCGGTGATGCTTGATGCCACCCGCATTACCGCGGAACGATGGCCGTACGCATGACCGGATAGAGCTGGTAGCGCACATCCCACGAGCTATGCCGGCGCGCAAAAAAATCCAGCCGTGCTGCCGGATCGCCGGCAAAGGTAGTGTCTGCAAGAAGTTTTTTTTCAAACTCGGCCCGTAAGGCGGGATCTGCCGCCAGTTGTTCGCGGGCGACCTCTTCTGCGACATAGGCTTCCATGTATTCCTTGCGTTCAAAGGCCGTATTGAACCAGCCCCAGTTGACCAGCGCATCGGGAGACTGTGGTTCAAACATCGCCGCCACCAGACGCGCTTTGGCCTGGCCGACCGGGATGAACAGCGCACCTGCCGCGAGTTCTTGCCGGTCCGCTTGCCAGGCACCCTCAAGCTTGAGCATCTGATGGCCTTCCAGTGATTGTGCAATGAAGGAATGTTTGCTGGCGCGGTAGCTTTCCACTTCCAGCGGTGTACTGACCTGAACCATGACGCGAAATTGAATGCCATGCTGGCGTAATTTTTCCGCTACTGCGCTCGCTTGTGCGGCCGGTACGATGTAGCCCGCTTTGGGTGCGGTAACAATGGCGTCAGGCACGATCTCGTCACGCAAGCTGACGTGCCAGATCTGTGGCGTCGTCTCGTCGTAACGCGTCATGAGTGCGCCGGAAATTTCTGAGGGAGTGCGGTTGTAGGCATAACCGCGAAAATCAATGGTACGACTTTTTTCGGTCGTCTTGTAGGACAGCGCGATGGGTTTCCCTGCCAGCTGCGCCGCGCGCGCATCGGCCTCCAGGGCGGCGCTACGCCATTGCGCGCCATGTGCAGCGATCTGCTGCAATACCGAGATGACGGTATTGCGCGTGATATGCACCCGGGTCGGATAGTCTTTCCATGAATGGGTCTCGACCAGCATGGCAAAGCGGTTGCGTAGCTGAAAATAACCGCTTGAAAAACGCGCCGGAGAAACACCATCGGTAAAGCCCGACATCGGGTTGTCCTCTTCGGCAAAGGACATGTAGAACGGCAGCGGTAGCGAGCCTTGTGCGGTCAGGTCACGAATGACGCCGTCGCGCAGCGCAATGCCGGCTTGTTGCAAGGCCAGGTCGCCAGAGTGTACCGGTTCGACCTGTATCGAGATGTCATGCTCAAACTTGGCGCCATCGGTCACGTGCAGGTCGATGGTGGCCACCGGATCCCATTCGTTGACGAGCCTGAGCATGGCCTGCATTTCTGGTGCGTCGGCCTTCAGGTAGTCGCGGTTGAGATTGTAGTTTTGTGCCGTGGTGCGCCAGCCCATTTCTTCCGGCCCGCGCTGGTTAGGCCGGTTCCAGCGGCCAAAGCGTTCGTGGCCGTCAACGTTAAATACAGGGACAAAGACCAGTACCTGCTTATCGAGTGCGCCTATGGCTTGCTGATTGTCCAGCACCTCGCGCAGTGCCAGAAAGCCGGCATCCTTGCCATCAATCTCGCCGGCATGGATGCCACCCTGCACCAGCAGCACCGGTAATTTGGCCTGCGCCGCCGCTTTTGCCGTCAGGGCGCCGGTTCGTGAGGCGATGAGCGCCAGCATGGGCCGGCCTTCCGGTGTGGTGCCAAAGGTGGTGCAGCGTACTGCCGCCGGATAGGCGCGCTGAAATTTCTTGCACAAGCTGAGTACTTCCTCATAGCGGCCGGTTTTTAGAAAACCCGATTGCTCGGCAACGGTCGACAGGGGAGTCGCGGCAAGGGCAACGCCGGAGAGGGCGAAATGGCTTGCGACAAGCAAAATCAGGAAAGGCTTCATGGTGTGCTGTTGCTCCAAAGGGGGATGGTTGATGAGACGGCTGCCAAGGCCGTCATACGCTTGATTTTTAGCTTAGCGCGAGGTGGCGATACGCTCTTGCCACCACGCGGCTTTTTCCAGTAAGCTGCCCATGTCGAGTGTCAGCAACTGCCGCTCACGCATCAGGCAACGGCCATTGACCCAGACGTGGCTGACCTGCTCGCGGCCAGCGGCATAGACCACTTGTGAAATCGGGTCATAGACCGGCTGGGTTTCCAGTGCGGATAAATCGATGGCAACGACATCGGCCTGCTTGCCAGCAATCAGGCTACCGATACGCTCACCCATACCGAGCGCGCGGGCACCCGACAAGGTCGCCATTTCCAGCGCTGCGGCGGCATTCAAGGCAATTGGATTTGCTGATTCCGCTTTCGCCAGCAAGGCTGCCATGCGCAGGTCTGCCAGCATATCGAGCTTGTTGTTGCTGGCGCTGCCGTCGGTGCCGAGGCCGACATTGATGCCGGCGCCGAGCATGGCGTTGATGCGGGCAAAGCCGGAGGCCAGTTTTAGATTACTGGCCGGATTGTGCGCGATATGTACGCCGTTTTCCGCCAGTAAGGCCAGGTCGGTATCACTGGCATGCACCATGTGGGCGGCAATCAATTTTGACGAAAGCAGGCCCAGGCCATGCAAACGCTCCAGCGGACGCTGGCCGTATTGTTTCAGGCTGGTCGTCACTTCATCGAGAGTTTCATGGATATGGCAATGAAGCCTGACGTCGAGCTTATCTGCCAGCGCGATGATTTTTTTGAAGCTGTCGTCGCAGACCGTGTAAGGGGCATGCGGCGCCAGGGTGAAACTGATCCCGCTTTCTCCGGCAAAGGCCGAGTGCCCCGCAACGGCTTTTGCCATGTAGCCATCAGCATCGTTGGCGTAGCCCGTCGGAAAATCAAGAATGCTGCAACCAACCACGGTACGCATGCCTGATGTGACACCGGCGCGCGCCACGGCCTGATCATAAAAATACATATCGTTGACGGTCGTGGTCCCGCCACGGATCATTTCGGCCATGGCCTGCACGCTGCCATCGAAGACAAACTGTTCAGAGACATGCTGTTTTTCGGCTGGCCAGATGTGGTGGTTAAGCCAATCCATCAGCGACAAATCATCGGCCAGTCCACGCAACAGGCACATGGCCGAATGCGCGTGCAAGTTGACAAAGCCCGGTAGCAGCGCATGCTGTGCCAGGACGATATGCTCGGCACTGGCAAATTGCTGATAGGCCTGGGCGCTTGGCATCAGCGCGGTGATGCAGTCGTCCGTCATGACGAGGGCATGTTGCAGCAAAACGGTGGCGCGGGGCTCTACCGGAATGAGCCATTTTGGATGAAGGCAGGTGATTTTTGTCATGGTAGCTTGAGAGCGAAGATTGCAAAGATGCAAAGTATAGGCGGATTTGGCGGAGCGCAACATGAATATGCGCAGAATTCGGTTTTGTCAGGAGTTGATCGCGGCGATAGGTATTTCAAGAACAATGTTCCGGGTCATTGTTGTCATTGAAAGGAGGTACGCGCATTTTTCATGCTGTCATTGAGACCAAGACTTGATATGATGCTTACTTTCTTTCATCATCCACTCATCTGCCATGTTCGATTTTTTCTCGAAGTTCCTGTTCCGCCGTCCCAAAAATGGTCAATCCCCTGCCAAGCCTGCTGCGCTGGCTGCAGCCGAAGTTGCGTCATTGCAGCTTGCTGAGAGTAAAAAAAGTCAGGTTGAACAGGCCCGTGCCGCCACGCTGGCGAAGATAGAAACGCTTACCGGAAACGAAGCGGCTTTAGTTGATTTGTTGCTGGCCTGCGATTTCGCCGATGGCCGTTTCAAGGCGGCACAACAGATTCACAGCCTGGCTGCTTTGGAAAAAGTCAGGGCCGCCATGCTCAACGTCGATAAGCGTGTGGTCAAGCTCATGCAGGGCCGGCTCGAAGTGATCGCTCAGGCAGGCAAGCAGGAGCAATTGGCCCGGTTGTGCATCGAAGAGGCCGAGCATCTGGCTAGCCAATCGCATGTGCTGGCCAATCAGGTGACGGATCTGGACAAGCGCCGCGCAGCGGTTACGTTTCCGGAAAAACTTCTCCCGCAGTTTGAGCAATTGCGTCTGTCAATCGAAGAAAAATTGCTGGCGCAAACTGCCTTGCAGCGTCGTGTTCTTGATATTCTTGCCCGGCTTAATCAGGTGGCGCAAAGTCAAGTAGCTGAACCCGATGCTGAACCTGACGGGACTTTTGAAGAAAATTTACTGGCATGGCAGCAAGAGATGGATCTTTGTCTCACTCAGACTGAGGCGACGTCTTTGCCTAAAGCTATCGTCGCCGAGGTAACAAAAAAACTGCAACAGCAACAACAACGCTGGAAATTGATTCAACAGGAACAGCAAAAGCGGGAACAAAAAATCCAGCAGGAGCAAGAGCGGCTAGCGTTGCGTAACAAGCCACACGCGCCAACCGCTGTTGTTGATGACGCTGAAGTCGCTGCCAATGTTGTCGATACCGCCGCGACCGAAGGCGACGAACCGGCCAAGGAGTCCGCAAAGGAAGCGGGCGAGTCAGTCACTGCAGCCGACATGACGGATGCGTCGCTTTCGACCAGTTTGCCGCTTGACCCGGCGATGGCAGCTATACCACGCGAGAAGCGCGACAGAAATGAAAAACATGTTTCCAGTTTGAGCCTGGTCCAGATTGTTGCCGCGATCGATGCGATGGCAGATGCGCTGGCGCAAGGAAGTATTCAGGGGGCGCGGAAATGTGACCGTGAATTACGCGGTGTCGACGGAAAAACTGCCGGTCTCACGACGGCACAGAAAGAAAAGTTAT
>CANIFC010000036.1 GCA_947466695.1 Oxalobacteraceae bacterium
CAGTCCATCAGATAGTTGTCTTACCGTGCGCTGAACTTGGTCACGCATGAGGGCAAGATCAGTCGTTACCCGAAATTCATTACGAAGAAACTGGCGCAGAGCTGGCAAGTCAGCGCAGCCAGTTCCGGCAAAGAGAAATTCCCTTACCCAAGTAGCCAAATTTGCATATTTTTCGGCATCGATAATCCGCTCTTTCGGGATGGAGAGTATGTGTTCATCCTGAATCGAATAGTCAGGGATCACCAGGCAGATATTGACGGTTGTGCGAAGGCCAGCTTCGAGAAGCCGGTTACGCATGGCGCCATATTGCACCTTGCACTGCCTGCCTACATCGTGTTCCTTGTTGGCGTACAACTTGAAGATGTTGCCATCACGAACCACGACAGAACCCGCCTTAACTTCCATTAATAAAATCTTCCCTAACGGATCTAAGACGACGACATCGATTTCACCGAAATGGTCTGTATCTGACCCAATACTATGAAGCGGGACGCCATGAAAAATTTCGTAGTTGTCAGGCAAAGATTGCTGGAGTCGGTCAATTACATCTAACTCACGGAAACGGCCACCGTTTTGTTTTAAAATTGGTAATACGCTGGGGAAGAGGAGAGCCATAGCATTTCGAATGAATGTAGTTAATTACCATCATGCCAGTGATTTAATACGAAAACGACATTTTTGATGTGAATTACGATCCGATGTCAGAAATAATCAAGCGAGCAGCTTGAAGTGACGCGACATCTTTGTTGACAACTACCGTACCGGTCAACTTCAATTCGGCGTCTTGATGCAATTGACGAAGTTAGCTGCGTAGCAATTGGGAATTGAAATCTTTGGATGTCGGATCTACCCATTATCCTAAACGCAGCAGTTCTGCAAACGCATCGTTACTAAAGCAATTTTGGTTAATGTATTCATGGTATTACCTCAGTGAGTCAGAATTTTCATTATCCAAAAATACACGATAGGGTGCATGTCCGCAGTTTGAATTTTGTTTCTTGAGCGTCCGCACATGGTCACGATGCTCTCCTTTTTTTCAGGAGAGCATCATCCAAGAGTATGTGTCAAATCATGTCGCAACGAGCTATTCCAGATACTCTTTTTTAACCTTTGTTACCGCACCTCCAAAACCATTTAGCCACCAGCTTAATTGCGATGTTTCGACCACCGTTGCGGTGATCTCATAGCCGTCATCAATCTCGTTTGCGGACTGGTCTGCCGATAAGGGGGACTCTAGCAGGTGATAACCAGCTCCCTTGCTGATATGAAAGCTAAGTTTAATGTGTTTGCCATCGCCAAAGCCAAAACGGCCATCGTCATCATACTTTTTCAGGTCAAATTCTTTAGGTCGTTCAAACTGTAATGTAGATGCTTGTGCGCTGATTATTCTATGTAAGGCAAGGCTACGTTCATTCTCGAAGTCCTTGTATCGGCACACCAGGTAAATTCTTGGACCTTGTTGCGCCAGGCCTAAAGGCATTACCTCCACGTGAGAGGTTTTACCTCCTGCATTTTTGTACTCCATCTCTAACCAAAAATTTCCAAAGAGCGCACTACTGACCTGTTCAAACACTTCAGGTTTAATTTTTGGTGGCAGCAGTGGTTGAGTGGTACTAATCACCCGTACTTTGGATAACCATTCGCGCTCACGCCGGGCATTGGTATTGGAGTGCGGATCCAGATTTGTTCTGGCCTGGGTAAAGAATCCATCCATAGACTTCATGAGACTCGCAGGCAAAATCCCCCGCAAATGTTGCTCGGCTAGTGTCAGCAGCAACGATTCCTGATCAGAGAGCATGGGTAGCGCTAATCCCTGTGCCTTTTCTTTCCAGCGATATCCAAAAGGCTTGCTACTATCATCGCGCTCAATATCAAAATGTCCGCTCAGCATTTCGAGCTGACGTTGTATCGTGCGCAGATCTCTGGCGACCGCTGTTTCTGCCAATTGCTCACACAATTCTCTTGCCGACACTTTGCGTTGACGGGGAATGCGACGCAGCAACTCTAAGGCGAGTAATACGGTTTCTTTGGTGTCGGGGCGTTTAGTCATAATAGTCAGAGTTTCAAGTCGGTACGGCCAGAAAATACCTGCCACAGTCTGACCATGGCGTAAGTATCGAGCTTGCAGTAAGCGAGTAATTGTTGTTCGATTTGTGTTTTTCGTGTTGTGCTGGTGTGTTGCTTGATCGCTTCAAAAAACGCACTCATCGCCATGCCACCATCTTGCACACCGTCTAATTCTTTGTAACTTAGTTCTGGCACCACCGCAGGTAATACTTTTTTGATGCTCCAGCTCCCTTGTTGGGTAGGATGATAATACCGAGTGCGTGCGATGGGAAGCAGGTCGACTACTCTGGTATTGATGGCGAACAATTGCTCGCTAAGAGCAGGGTGGCGCAGGGCTAATTCCTTGATGCGCGTGGTCTCAAATCCTGCGTTATAAACAAACACCGGACCTTGCTTTTTACATGCAGCGATGAGGGCTTGTGCAAATCCATTGGAGGGGTTTTTACCAGAAATATCAAGAAATTCCATGTGCTTTAGCTCGCCATTTCTGTTGAGTATGTGTAAGCTAAATTGAAACGTCATTTGTTGGTAGGGTCTGGTGCCCTTCCAGATGGGTACTGCAAACTGTATTGTCTCAAAATCAAGGAAATAGGCAGGAAATGTATATTCAGCCAAATCTTCCTTTGCACCTTGTGCATCGAAAAACACGGTGTCAGTCAGTGTGTGATGTTTTACGCGTTGCTGTACATCGTTCAGCAGATCCTCAGAAACATAGCGCATATCGTCAATTTTCTCTGCCGCAAGTTCTTGTATTGTTTCTGCGGAAATACGAGGCAACCAACGGATTGGAAATTCAGGTTTTGGTAAATCTTGACTACAATATTCAGAAAAACCGCATTCAAATGGTGTCGTGCAATGCGATCCCATGGCGACTTGTGGCGCCTTTTTTTTCTTAAACGTGCTTTGTGCCTGCGCTATCCATTCTTGCACCTCCGCCTTTCGGGAAAAAGCATGTTCGGTGAGATCTACTTCTTTCAATAGGCCATGATAATCGCCGTTGCCGGGATAGACCCAAGAACTGTCAATATGCGCTAGGGATACTGAATCGAGCTCGATACCAGACGACTGCGCAATGTATGCCTGAATTGCGATGTCATCAAGGTGATAATCCTTAACGCTGGAGGATGATTTTACTTCTACCATGCGCCAAACTCGACGTCCTTTTTTTCGTATTGGCAACATAACGTCCGCGAATGCGAGCGCACCACCAGCAGAGAAGCCGGCTTCAAACACGGATTTTGTCGCTGGTGAACGCAATAATTCGGCACTGCGTTCAAATGCACGTTCAAATCCTTCAGCCTGTACATCAATTACATGGCCACAGGCTGCCGGATCATAAATGCGTTGGGCGATGTTACCAACTTGATAGCCTTGTTCGAAACTAGCCAGAGTCAACTTAGATTCTTTGCGTAATTGCGGTTGATGCACTTCTAGCCAAAAGCGTTTTTGACATTGGCGTAAGGCGACGAGCTTAGATTTAGAGAACGAACGCATGCGATCCTTTTTAAAATTCAAATGATGAAAACGTCAGGCAAGCAAGAAACAAGTCTAGAAATTAATTGTTTAACTGCAATTATGCTGCTATTAGCGCCATTTTGTGTCGCATATGGATCAGTTAAGAAAATATTTAATATTTGAAACATTAATGTGGCCGAGCAATAACCCGCAATGTGCATTCTTTAAGTTATCGGTATTTATTTTTTTACGACATAGTTTGACGCTATAAAAAGCTATATTTTGATTAGAAAATTATTAAATTAAAAAGATATTTTCTAGTCAAATATTTAACAAATTACGGAGAAACCTATAATGCATCCGGTCATTATTAATATGCTTGCTCAAGATCGAACTAGCTTGCGTTTTGATTTGTCCTCCTATTAGGTAAGTGATGTGATTCCAGCGACGCTATGTTTGTGTGCGGATGTCAATGGTACAAGCGACATAATAGAAAATAGGGCGCCCAACCAAAAACAGGTAAAGATGGGCTGAGATTATTCAAATGGTATTTATCTCAGCGTAATTGATTTACTTCACTCAATATGAAAAATTATTGTCGACTTCGTAATTTATTCGCATACAATAAATTTTTTTACGGCAACAGACCGAGTTGGCAAATATGGCTCTTTGCGGTATCAATCTATATTTCTAAAGAGACAATCTGTACCAGCGGTGATTTTGCTTGAGAAGTTGTAATCGAAGTTGTGTTGTAGAAAAAATTTAAGTGCTTTGTTAATTGAAAAATAGAATACGGTTGATTTATGGCTTTTACAGAGAATGATTTAGAGTTGGGCAGGGTGTACTGGTCAACTTTAGTGGATTATGCAAAAGAGAAGAAAGGAGAAGTCCTCACCTATGGTCAGTTGATACGTAGTGCGAAAGATGCTTGTCCTGACAACGTCGCAGTAACGAATGCAATTGCGGTCGCAATCGGTAGAAAACTTAACGTTGTCGTGTGGTTTTGTACTCAAAATGATTTGCCTGATCTCGCTTGCTTAGTAGTCAATCAAAGTGGCACTCCAGGAAAGAGTTATAACAAGCTTGCAACATGGGAGAGCGAGAAGCAAAAAGTTGCCAATTTCGACTGGGCGAATATTCAGATTCAATTCGAAACAGTCATTAAACAAGAATTGGCTAAGACCGTGAAGCTTAAGAAACGGACCGAAAATGAGGCCCTTAAAGAAAGGCATCGTCACTGGAAAGAAAATACACAGCGTTACTCTACCAAGCCTTCAGAGGAAAATAAGCTCGACATGCTACATCTTTTAATGGACGGTCACGATGCTGAGTATGCTTTTCAGCAGGCGTTTTCGATCGTTATTTAATATTGGTAGTTGATGCGCAGGATCCGCTTGGTACGCGCTGTTCAGACTATTGCTCAATAGCCACTGTGTCAATTTTTTTACTCAGCCCTTACGCTCACCATTAATACAATTTAATTTCTACCCAAAATCAGTTTACATAAAGGCAGTGCCATGCAAAAAATTGGACAGGAACTCGTATTTTCGCCATCTGACCTGACGACTTATGTCGATAGTCCGTTTGCCAGCTGGATGACGCGTTTCGTGTTGGATAATAAGGATGTCGCAATCGCACGTGATGAGCCAGATGGATTTATGAACCTTCTCGCGGAGCGTGGCATCGAACATGAAAAAGCCCAGCTTGAGAAATTTAGAAGCGAAGGATTCTCAATTGTTGAGATCCCGACGACTGGTTCAAAAAACGATCGACTAGAAGCGACCAAAGAGGCATTGCGATCCGGTGCCGATGTGATCTATCAGGCATATTTAACGTTGCCGCCATTTGCAGGTGTCGCTGATTTTTTGGTGAAGGTTCGAGGAAGCTCTGAGTTAGGCGATTGGCACTATGTGGTTTGGGATACCAAGCTCTCATCCGTAGTTAAGCCCGCTTACCTGCTTCAGACTTGTTGCTATGCGGAAATGCTCAATGAAATACAGGGCGTGTTATCCGAAACTTTAACGATCGCCTTGGGGAACGGTAGCGATGAGTCATTTCGTACGCTTGATTACATGTCGTACTATCAGGCGATCAAGATGGAATTTCTTGATGCTCAACGCAATTTTAATGCGCTCGATCAGGCTGATCCTGGGCAATCGGATTCTTGGGGCAATTGGTCCGGCTACGCAAACCAGCTTTTCTTAGAGCGTGACGATCTGATTCAAGTTGCCAATATTCGAAGAAATCAAATTACTCGTTTAAATGCCGCTGGTATTATAAGTATGCAGCAGTTAGCTGAACTAAATGAAGATACCCAAATAAAGAGAATTAACAGTCTCATGTTGGCGCGTCTACGTTCTCAGGCGGCGATTCAGTTTAATAGCAGGGGATTGTCAAGACCCTTGTTCACTATCACCGCCACTCCTAACCAAGGGCTTGCGTTATTGCCTCCTCCTTCGGATAAAGACATTTTTTTTGATATCGAGGGCTTTCCGCTTGAGAAAGGTGGGCTGGAGTATTTGTGGGGCAGTACCTACTTCGACAACGGCGAGCGACAGTTTCTTGATTTTTGGGCACACAATGCAGACCAAGAAAAACAATGCTTTGTCGATTTCATTACTTGGGCTTATGCACGCTGGATTGCCGACACTAGCATGCACATTTATCACTATGCGAGTTACGAGATAACAGCTTGCCTGAAGCTCATGGGACGTCATGGTGTGTGTGAAATGGAGGTTGATCAACTCTTGCGCAATGAAGTCTTCATCGACCTGTATAAACTGGTTAAAAATGCACTCCTGCTTGGTGAGCCACGTTACTCCATTAAGAATGTAGAGCATCTTTACCGTCCTAAGCGCGCTACCGATGTCGCTAACGGTGGCGATTCAGTGGTGGTGTATGAGCGATGGCGAACAGAGTTTCGTAGTGCCCGTCCTGGTCTTATAGCGAACCGTGATGCATGGAAAAATTCCAAAGATCTTTCAGATATACGCGACTACAACAAAGATGATTGTGACTCAACCCAGGAACTTGTTGTATGGCTACGCGAACAGCAAGCTCAACATCAAATTGCTTACACCGGCAAGCAAGAAGTCGTGGTCGCACCAGAGTCAGAAGCACTGACGAATCTCATTGAGTTACGAAATGCGTTGCTTACCAAGGCTAAAATCGATAATGAGGCTGCATTGGGGAGTGGCAATGTAGCTGAAACTCTGGCGTGGCTGCTTGAATTTCATCGCCGCGAAAGCAAACCAGTATTTTGGCGACTATTTGATCGAAAATCACAAAGTGAGGATGAATTATTTGATGATTTGGACTGTATCGCTAATTGCGAACGCACAGCGCATCCACCCTATAAACAAAATCCTCGCGATCGCAATCTAACGTATCAGTATCGGTTTGATCCATCCCAAGAATGCAAGGGGAAAAGTGGCGCTTTTTATATTCATGGTGATGTAGAGAACAGCAAGCTTGAAGTCGTCAGTGTCGATACGGCTGACGGGATTGTGTGCGTCAAATCCTCCAAAGAACCACCTTTCGCGATCACGCTTATTCCTGATGAATATGTGCGCCCTGATCCCATTCCTAGTGCCATCGAAGCGGTTGCGCAGCGCTATCTGGAGTCATCTGGCGGCATTGACGCCATCGTTGATTTTTTGCAACGGGCAGCACCGCGCATAGCCAGAATAGTGCAGGGGCAGGAGATCATTTCAAATACCCCAGGCACAGATCGTTTGGCTGCAACCATTACGGCGGTCGTCGGTATGCAAAATACCTGCCTCACCATCCAAGGGCCTCCTGGCACAGGCAAGACTTATACTGCATCCCATGTCATTACCCAACTGATGCGTGATGGAAAAAAAGTCGGCATTACAAGTAATAGTCACAAGGCGATCAACAATTTATTAATTGGCGCGGCACAGGTTTGTAAAGAAGAAGGCATAGCAGCCGCATTTATATGCACTTCAAATACCGATGCACAATTAGAAAATCTAGGCGTCAGCATCACCACAAACGGCAAGCTCATTGAACATATGGCGTCATCCACCGTTGTCGGAACGACCGCTTGGGGGTTTTGTCGTCAGGATCTAGAGAAACAATTCGATTATTTATTTGTCGATGAAGCGGGGCAAGTGAGCGTTGCAAACCTGGTCGGCATGAGTCGTGCGACGCATAATATTGTGTTGATCGGCGACCAAATGCAACTGGGCCAACCAACACAGGGAGCGCATCCTGGTGAAAGCGGCTTATCTGTACTCGATTACTACATGGGGCAGCAAGCGACCATTCCCGACAATCAAGGTATTTTCTTGGGAATCACCTGGCGCATGCATCCTAAAGTCAACCAATTTATCTCCGATGCCATTTATGAAGGCCGCTTGCACGCAGCTACAGGAAACGAGAATCAGCTCATTCGCGTGCCGAATGGCTACGCAGGCGTGCTCGATCAGGAGGCAGGCGTAGTCGTGGTTCCAGTTGATCATACTGGTAATACCCAAGCCAGTGATGAAGAGGTAGAACAGATCGCTAAACTCACCCAAGAACTGATCGGCCGCACAAAAATAAGCAAAACGGGGGCGGAAACAAAGGTCGGTTGGCAAGACATCTTGTATGTCGCGCCGTATAACTTTCAAGTCAATAAACTCAAGAATCGTCTCGCGCAATTGCCCGGCGGCGCAGCAGCACAAGTCGGCAGCGTGGATAAATTTCAGGGACAAGAAGCCGCCATCGTCTTTTTATCGATGTGTAGCAGCGACGCGAACGAATCCGCACGTGGATTAGATTTCCTCTTTGATGAACGAAGATTAAATGTTGCGGTGTCGCGGGCGAAGAGCCTTGCGGTTATCGTGATGAATCCATCGCTAGCAACGACCAGAGTTGCTAACCCTGATCAAATGAAAAAGGTCAATGTCTTGTCGCGGCTTACGGAGCGATGAATGACACAATTGATAAAAAGGCGGCAGTACAGAAAATTTGAGTCTTAGCATCCAAATGGAAGTATGGCGACGCGGTTGCATTAAACGGTGCAGTACATTTTTAGACAGCTTAATAGTTTTTAAAGTGCGAATAAAAAACAGAAGTTCTTGGTAACATACAATTGATATGGAGTGCATTTCATGACAGATACAACAAATGATTTAGGTACTTCGAATGACATTTCCATTCTCGGTAAAATTTTACAAACTGATGAGTTGAAAAAGTACGAGGAGAAAATGCGTGAATTCAATCCTTTTGCCGCATTAAGGTTGAAAGACTATGAAATCAGACATACCAATGCGTTGGCATGGCTTTTGGACGATGAGGGTAGTCATGGTTTGAAAAGTAATTTTTTAGAAAAATTTCTAAAGAAAGTGAGAACGATCGCTCAGGATCGGAACATCAAATCAGACTTTTCTTCAAAAGGTATGAGCATAACCGTCGAGGATGCTTTTTTAGATAATCATGATAATCGTCGAGGCCCTAATCGCTTAGATATCTGGCTTGAAGGGAATGATTGGGTTATCGCAATTGAGGCGAAAATAAATAGTAAAGAAGGAAAAAATCAACTTGGTAACTATTTCGACGAAATTGAGAATCGTTTCGCAAATTGGGACGACTCTACTCGCAAAACGAAAAAGAAAATACTCCTCTTTTTGACTGTTGATAAGATGATGCCAGGCAAGCAATTATCGGAAGATACATTGGCTTCAGACAAGTATAAGGATTGGATTGCTGTTAGTTGGCTAAACTTAGTCGCCGAATCTCTGGTCGAGGCGCTTGTGGAGCAAGATAAATTTATCACGCCAGAAACAGCTACTTATGAACAAAGATTCTTATTTAGCTACCTTGATGTTATTTATGAAAAATCGGCAAAGGAATTCAGAGACAATGGTCCAGTGAATGCGATTAGTGATAGGGCGAAGAGGGATGAATATTTAGTACAGGTCAGCGAATTAATTGAGAATGAGGAACCTTACAAATTGAGTTTAATAGCTTTGAAAGATCATTATGAAAGTAGCTCAAGAACTATAAAACTGTCTGGTTCAAAGAAAACTCCTTGGGAGAGATCGTGTGCGGAATTGGAAGAAGAAATAAAGAAGTTGCTAGATCCAAACGAATTGATGAGTGTTAAAAACTTTCAAAGTACATTTGAATTTTTATTGGCTCAAGTCGATAGCACTATTGAAGGTCGGATGCGACTAATTAAGGATGCAATACATGTTGTTAAAGATGAATATGGGGAAGGTTTTGAAATTCTTAGGTCAAGTTTCTGTAGTATTAGCTTTATTCCCAAAATTTGGCTACAGGATGAATATCTACAACGTGGTTGGTTAATTTTTTATGTTCAATATAAGAAAGAATGGGAAAATAAACCAACAAAGATAGAATTTAAACTTTACTTCCCCTCTCGCAACGGTCCGGAAGCCAAAAAATTGCGTATAAATTTATGGGAACATCTAAAAGTACAGAATGGTACGTTTAGTGCAACTGATGATCGTATCACGAAGGAAGAAGTAAAAATTATTACATCGGGACCGATCGATGTGAGTGAATTTTCTAATACTTTGAGTACTTTTAACAACATGCTGAATGAGAGATTTATTCCTGCAATTCGACTTGTCTCAGAAGCCGCAGCTAAAGTACCCGCCCTCCAATCATAAATTTCTGCCTCAAACCACCACGAAAGAATTGCTCATGCTCGAGCAATTCTTTCTGCAATAATTGTGCTAAATCCAGTAATCTTTCTTTTTCTAATCCGCCCAAACCATTACCTATTCGTCGTAGTTCCTTGATATTGTTTTTTGCTGCTTGCAGGTCTTCCTCTGGCAGGATAATCATTTCTGGAGTGCCTAACGTGGCATTGACCATTACCAGCGCTTCGTAAAACTCCATCCATACTTTGGATAGGGTGGCTATTTGTTTGTGCTGTTCTGCCCTGTTTTGTTCCTGACGTTGGGCGCTCACTACGCCTTTTACGATATCGTTTTTCAAGATATCTAATGTTAACGCACCTAGCGCTAATTTAAATAAAATGTTCATCATTGTTCCTTAATCGATTAGGTCCTGACGAGCCAAGAGATCAAGTCTCAGTCCGCTGGCGATATATGGCAAATATCAACTTCTCCGTAACCATCCGTAAAATAGACTGTGCTTATACCATCGTGTCGCTTCTATACTATGCAAACCCAGATAAAGATAAGCAATCACTTGTATGCAGTGTGTGTCCGAAAATCAGACCAACAATCGCGCGCACGATGGTACCCATGGATCTACCGTATTTAAGCAAGGGAAAACACGCTCCACAGTTAAAGCAAGAGCCGCATACGGGCTCTGCGCCTGCGTAACTGCCATTACCAGTACAAATTGCACAAGTTGCTACAAGGCTGGAATAGTGCGGTAGCTTGGTGAGCGGATGTTTGCCTTCTTAACCATTGTGAATCAACACGGCAAGTGTATTGCCATGTGAAACCAGGCGCGACATAGCATCGTGGGTTTTGTCGGTATGTGGGTCGTAAGTACCGACTCTGCTTTGTTGTGCATTTCTACCAACTTGAACACCGCTACTATTAGTCTCGATATAACCGATAACACGTTGCTGACTGTCTCTTAAAGTAATCGTACTCATCAAAGTATCCTCAAAAAGGTTGAAAGTTAATGTTCAAAGTCCATGTGTTAAATGATACGGATAATGACGACATAACGTGTCGCATAAAATAACTGTTGGACGTAAAAAAATATTAGGCGAAGCCCATGCCAAATCCAGTGTGATGCCCCGGTTTTGCATTCCACTCTTCCTGCAGTTCCAACAACCAGTCATTTAAGCTAGGCATATGATCGAGTAATTCAAAACGTCGTTTTACATTGGCAAAGTCACCTGGGGTTAATCCATCTAAGCGTGCCAGACTTTGCTTGCAATTTGCTGGCAACTCTCCGCCGTTCGCCATATCCGTCAACTCTGTAGTCAACTCAATCAGGATCATTTCACGCTGAGGGAGTGTGAGCGGTTGAAACTCCAGACGAAAGGTGAAGCGGCGTATCAGTGCTGGATCAAATGTAGCCGCATGGTTAGTGGCGCAAATGAAAACACCAGTGAAGGCATCTAGTTGACGCAGAAATTCCGCAGTCACCGATTGCGAGGCACGATGTTCACCCTTGTCTCTGGCCGCTAGCACCGTTTCTGCTTCGTCTAGAAAGATGACTTGTTCAAGCGGATCACAATCTTGAAAGATACTGGCGACTTTTTTTTCCGATTCACCATACCATTTTGTGTTGATATCCGAGGCCGACAGGCAAATCAGTGATCTGCCCAAGCGCTCTGCAATGACACGCGCCAGTTGGGTTTTCCCCGTACCTGGTGGCCCGCCCATGAGCAAGGTGCCAGTGCGATTGCGTACGATCGCCGCCATGACTTGATCGGCGCTAAAGCGTCCTTGCACTTGCAGGTAACCGACATCAAACCGTGTGTTGATTGGTCTGATATTCGCCACCGTTGGAAGCTGCATCGCTTTTGCCTGGTTATTCAGATGGCACATCACGATCTCATCAAGTGCGCCTGCATTTCCTTGTGTGAGTTGCACCGCTCTGGCGCTAGACATTAGTAGCTCGGTATTGAATTCTTTGCGCTGCGCAATCGAACTGATAACGCTTTCGCTGATACCAATCGGGGCAAGATGACTGCGCGTTTGCTCACGTCGTACGTTGACATCTTCCGTATCAAAATGCACCAACATGGTAAATCTTTGTAAGTCGGCAGGAATGATTTGATCGGCTAAGTTACATGACCAAATAATTGGGTGAGTATTAATTTTGAGGAAATTTTGTATCCAGAGAATATTTCCTTTTGATCCTCTCAGATGGGCTTCGACGGTTAGCTGTTTATTCTCGGTATGCAGCATATCTTCGGCCTCTTTCACAACAAATATCGTAGCAGTGCTTGTGCCAAGCGTACGTTGTGCAAGATCAAGACGTTTCAACCGATCGATACCAGCGATGGTTTCATGGAGTGAATTCTTAATTGGCACTTCGTAGGTGATGCACGAAATCGTTTGTAATAACTCAGCGACAAATTGAGCCTTTCCTGTTTTATCCGGCCCACAAAGTAAAATGTTGATACCTTTCTCTTTACTCGTTAATGCGGTGTTGAGAATAGCCAGCGCCATACGCCGTTCGGTTGTTAATTTTTGTAGTTGCTGCGTAGAATACGATTCCGCTGCATTGAATAATTCGACGTTTGCCTCGATGAAGTCGATGCAACTGTGTGTTGGATGGGAAAATAGATGGCGTCCAAAGCGCGATAAACCCATTAAGTGTTCTAGACACGCAGGCACTTTTGCACTCACTTTAAATATGCCCGTTTGAATGAGTTTTCCTGTCGGTTCTAGTGCATCAATAATCTCTTGTGGTGTGGCGTCAAGCGCTGCTGCGACAGCCCGAAAACGTTTGTATGCCGGGCGCTCTATGCTGATGTACTCCCACGTAAATGGCGAGAATGACATGGCTCCGGCCAGATCTAAAATACGCATTTCAAGATCGTTTAAGTCGAATGCACGTTTTAGTTCTAGGATCATCGTATTTGCGAGCGTAGCTTCATCACGTATCGTTTCTAATTGAAGCAGTAGCGCTGCATATAAAGGGGCATTTTCCTTATTAAGAATGGAAAGATTTGCACCCAACCAGGAATGCAGATTTTTTTGATCTCCATTATTCGATTTTTTCAATCTGTCATTCCATTGTCCCCAACTTTCAGTGTTGTTTTCGCCGATATTCGTCGTGATAAATTGTGCCAACGGAAGCAGAAATCGACCAATTTCATCGTGGCAGTGGATGTCAATACAATCCGGTATTTCTTGTGCGATTTTAATAAACGCGATCAAGGCTTTGACGGTAGGCGCATCGTAATCAATATTGCCAATCGAAAGCGGGGCTGGGAGTGATTTTGTCATTGAGGCTCGCTGTAGTGGAGACCTGGACATTGTCACTATTCTTGCGTCAAAATGTGTCGCATAGTGCTTGCAAAACATAATGTTAGCTGGCAAATAGCGACTTATTAGCATTACTTTGCCGTAATGTCGATTTATCTTTTTGCGACACAGTATGACGGAGTAGGGTGCAATACTTGATCTGGAATGTACGGCAGCCTGTTCGACTATTGTATTGTTAATACTGCGCTGCTAATCATAGATCAAAGATGTTTTTTTGATGAATTTTTGACGAAAGGTGTTATTGATCATGGTTAAGAGAATACTGATAATTAAGACCTCGGCTGTAGATGCAGCTAAAGAAGCCGAGAAAAAATCATTAGCGCGCAAGCATAATCGTCGGCTAAAAAAACTACAGGATGAGCTAACATCACTTCGGGAATTAAGCAAAGAAAAGCGCCCGATTTACGTTATCGCTGCAGCGGTACTGAGCGAACTGGAAAAGAGCGCGTGGGATGAAACGAAGGCTTTGCTGCGACGCGTTTCTGGTTGAAATACAGTGTTATATCTGGCGATAAGGGCATGCCGGATAACGCGGTTATGGTCTATGAGATTCCCTCGATAGTTCGTCTGCCATCAGATGTTTTTTTGCAGTTTTTTTCTAATTATTTTTAGCTATCCATTAATTCAAGTACTGGGTAGGCGACGAACTTTCTATCGTAGAATGCCGGCGTGTTCGATGATAATATTCTGCGCAGTCGCATTTCCCTGCAACGCGGAGTAGTCAAACCACTGCGCCGCGCACGAAGGATTTTATTTTCACCTAATCCTCAGTCGTCCATGAGCCCGAAGTTAGATTACTCTACCGCGCTGGCGCGCTTCGGTCACGGCGAAAAGCTTGCGCCAAATCGAACCCATGCGCTATCGGATCATCATGGAGCACACCGAGCTTCAATGCCACCAGCACGCTTCCATTCTTGGCCAGCGCTCGCTAGATCTGTTGGACGGGTACCCAGTTACCAGCCGCAACTGCTTCGCCGTCCTATTCAAGCACACATGGAGGCGCAATGGCGCAGTGTCAGAATCACTCGTCGGCGGGCTCCTTGGCACCATCGGTGACGGTCCAGGCATGCTGCGCGGGATGCACCAGAACTTCGCCGAGATTGACGCTCTGCTTACCGCACCATCCCACCGCATCGTTGCCATATGGCCCGTAAAACGAGATCGAAATGGAATAGCCGGGCGGCTCGCATTCTTCGTTGAAATGAGCCCGGTTGATCGGTTCAACCAGCTCACGCAGACGCTGCACCTGCTCCGGTGAAATTGTAATCAGCATGTTTTTCTCCCCGTATTTGACTGCCTTGCAGTGTAAGTGCCATTGACGACAGAACACGTCGCACTGGTACCAGTCATTGCTCTTGCACTACGCTTATCCGGAACGACGAGCGAATGGGTTAATTTTTTGCTACATTGTCGCTTGGCAATCAAATTTCTGGCATAACAACCATGGCGATAAACCAGCATACCCTCCTTCAGCAAGGGCATATGTTGCACATGCTTCCGCGCCCACCGTACAAGATCACGGTGCAGAATATCCGCGACCAAGGAGTTTGCGGTCACCGAGCGCACCGTACAGCGCGACCTGTAAGAGTTGTTGCAGGTGTTCCCTCTGGTGGTCGACGATCGCGATAAGCCCTTCGGCTGGGGCTGGAATCACGACTCACCCAATTTCGACTTATCGGATCTGTCGGTGCCGGAGGCACTGACCTTTGCCCTCGTGGAACAGCATCTGGACAAGTCCTTTCCGCCGGCGACACTCGATGCTTTGCAGCTCTGGTTCAAGTCCGCGAGGCAGGCGCTGCGTGAGATGGATACCGGTGCGCAAACGAATATCTGGCTGTGCAAGGTGCGCACCATCGCACCGATGCAAGCACTGCTCGTTCCGCAGGTTGACGCGCAATGTCAACGCGAGGTCTACGACGCCTTGATGCGTGACCGGCAACTGAAGCTCAGTTACAAGAAGCGCGACGTGAAAACCGTCCTCGTCTACGAATCGGTACATCCGCTCGCGGTCATCCAACGCAGGCCACTGATCTACCTGGTGTGCCTTTTCGCCGGCTACGACGACGTCCGCATGCTCGCTATGCACCGTATGCAGGCGGCCGAGATGCAGTACCTGCCGAGTAGGAAAAAGACCGGATTCTAGTTCAACCACTATATCGAATCGGAAAATTTAGGGATGCGTAACGGCGATCCAATCGCGCTCAATGCCGTGTTCACGCAGCGTTCCGGGGAACACTTGTATGAGACTGCCTTGTCGAAAAACCAGCGACTGCTGGAACTTGAGGGTGGACGGCTCGAATTGACGGCGACTGAGCGCATGGGCGAGTTGCGACACTATTTGTCGGGTCAGCTCATATAATGACCTGGTGGTTAGTCCAACACGCTCGTCCCAGGAAAATCGATGAGCGGAGAAACCTTGAAAGACGTGCGTTTCCACACAATTGGCTATATCGAGACCGACGCCAACGGAAGTCAGACAGACAGCGAAGGATGCCTACTTTACCATCGTGGACCATTGCGACCCGCGTAGCAACACCACCGGCGACGCGCGCTTTCATCGTGTCTCTATAGACAATGCGTTGGTTGCGCTGATTCATTTCAACTAGTCTTTGTTCGCGCTCATGCCAAAACCAGCCCCCCGATCTTATAGGAGAATCATGATGAATCAGGAACTCGATGAATTCGTGCAGAAAGAGCTTATGCAGCTGAGCGGCTCAGCACGGCATCAGCTGGCCAAGAATCCGGCTATGCCGCAGCGTCTGTTTCATCGAACCGAGGCCGCCGGTCTCGAGGCTTTGGTGCGCAGCGGGAAACTGTGTGCTCTTGACTGGCGGCTCGGTTACCCAGAGCCGCTGGTCAGCTACGGTCGCGAGCTGGTCGAGGCTTTTCTCAACCAGCCCCAGAATGCAGCTGCCAATTCGCTGCGCGAAGAATTCCGGCACGCTACGCTGGCAAACTTTAACCCAAGCGGCACGCACTTCGACGGTTTTGTAGCCCGCTTGTTTGAATCTGCCAAGGCCCGCGAAGCCTCGCTCTTTCCCGGCTATGCGCTCGGGTTGTCAGTCGCCAAGCTGCCGATTCGAACCAGTGCAAGCGATGTTGGCGGGTACATGCAACTGCTGCAGGCAATCTATTCGCGCGAGCAGCAGCTCGCCATCGTTCAAACGATCTATCAATCCTACGAAGACTATTTCGTCAGTACAGTGCATCGTTTCGG
>CANIFC010000037.1 GCA_947466695.1 Oxalobacteraceae bacterium
GCCATTCAGGCCAGCCGTGATGGCGCGGATGCGGTGTTGCTGATCGTACCGGCAGACCATGTCATCAGCGATGTTGAAGGTTTTCATCGCACCATACAAACCGGGCTGGCACAGGCGATATCAGGATCAATGGTGACCTTTGGCATTGTTCCCGATAGGCCTGAAACCGGCTATGGCTATATCCAGGTTGGCGATGCTCTGCACAATTCCACAGCCAGAACTTTATGTGCCTTTGTTGAAAAACCAGTCGTGGAAGTGGCACAGCAGTATTTGGAAGAGGGTAATTACCTTTGGAATAGCGGCATCTTCATGGTACGTGCGAGTGCCTGGCTAAAAGCGATCGCTCACTTTAACCCTGCAATGTTTGCCTCTTGTAGTGAAGCGATGTCGCTGGCAAAAGGAGATCTTGATTTTGTCCGCGTGGATAAAGAAAGCTTTCTTTCGTGCCCTTCAGATTCTATCGATTACGCCGTCATGGAAAAGTTGCCGAAAACTCCAGAACTTGGCATACCAGCTTGTGTGGTGCCTTTCGATGCGGGATGGTCTGATGTCGGGGCGTGGGATGCAGTATGGCAAGTGCTACCAAAAGATGCAGAGGGTAACGCTATACAGGGAGATGTGCTGATCGAAGATTCACGTAACTGCCTGGTCATTTCCGATAGCCGTCTGGTGACGTGCCTTGGAATGGACGACGCCATCATCATCGAAACAGCCGATGCCATTTTAGTGACCAACAGACACAACACACAACATATCAAACGCGTCGTCAATCGATTAAAAGCCGAAAATTATTCACAGACAGACAATCATCGTAAAGTGTACCGACCATGGGGACATTATGATTCCATCGATAGTGGCCAATTTTTTCAGGTGAAACGGATCGTCGTCATACCGGGTGGTCGCCTTTCCATGCAAATGCATCACCATCGGGCCGAACATTGGATCGTTGTGAGCGGAACAGCATTGGTGACTCGCGGTGAGGAAACCATGACCTTGACAGCAAATCAGTCAACCCATATTCCACTGGGTGTCAAACATCGCCTGGAAAATCATGGGATAGTCGATCTTGAATTAATTGAGGTGCAATCGGGCACGTATTTAGGCGAGGATGATATCGTGCGTTTCGATGATATTTATGGACGATAAATTGCATTTATAATAATGCTTAATCAACGCAATCACATCCATAGTAAACAATCAGTAAATAACCCAGGTTTGCTCTCTTTGTTTAACAGAAAAATTTATCACTTCTACACTCTTGCCTAAGCTTTAATATGGAATTTCAAATTATTTTTCAGATGACGTTTGAACGGTCAGGCACATGATTTCCAGTGCGATGCTCCGTGGCATTTGGTCTTATCGCGGCTTTATATTTGCTAGCGTTAAGCGAGAATTTCAAGCCAAATATGGTAATGCCGTTCTAGGTGCTGCCTGGACAATACTCAATCCGCTGGCGATGATCTTGGTCTACACCATCATTTTTTCCCAAGTCATGCACAGTCGCTTACCCGGCGTAGATACGGCGTTCGGGTATAGCATCTATCTCTGCGCAGGTATCCTGACCTGGGGCTTATTTGCAGAGATCACCGCACGTGGTCAAACCATGTTTTTGGACAATGCCAATTTAATCAAAAAAATTAACTTCCCGCGCATTTGCCTGCCACTGATCGTGGTAGTCAGTGCATGTGTCAACTTTGCAATTATTTTTGCACTATTTACGGTTTTTCTGATTCTGTCTGGAAATTTTCCTGGCTGGGTATTTTTAGCTGTATTTCCTGTTTTGTTATTGCAAGTTATATTTGCCATCGGCCTGGCAATGATATTGGGTATCTTAAATGTCTTCTTTCGCGATGTCGGGCAATTTTTTGGGATTTTTATCCAGTTCTGGTTTTGGCTGACGCCCATCGTTTACCCAGCAAATATTTTGCCCGAATCGGTGCGCGGATTCTTGCGTTATAACCCGATGGCCCAAATTACTGGCGCATATCAAACTATTCTAGTAAACGGCCAATTTCCAAATTGGCAGAGTCTATTACCGTCTCTGCTGTTAAGCGTGTTATTTTGCCTGATAGGCATGCAATTGTTTCGTCGTCGCGCTGGCGAAATGGTGGATGAACTCTGATGGGCAGCATACACGTCAATCATCTGGGCAAAGCCTATAAACAATATGCCACCCGTTGGTCTCGTTTGGCCGAATGGGTCTTGCCATTTTTAGGGCAACGGCACCGCCTGAAATGGGTGCTTAATGATATCAATTTCAATATTGCAGCAGGTGAAGCAGTCGGCATCATCGGAGTCAACGGCGCTGGAAAAAGCACTTTACTCAAACTCATCACCGGGACAACTCAAGCGAGTACCGGTGGCGTTCAAACTGCTGGCCGGGTCGCGGCCTTACTTGAATTAGGAATGGGATTTCACCCTGACGTCACTGGCCGCGAAAACGTTATCATGGCTGGACAGTTGATGGGTTTATCCACTGAAGACATTCAAGTCCTGATGCCACAAATTGAAGCTTTTGCAGAAATTGGCGAGTACATTGATTCACCTGTACGCGTGTATTCCAGCGGTATGCAAATGCGCTTGGCGTTTAGTGTGGCAACCTGCGTCAGGCCAGATATTCTCATCGTCGATGAGGCCTTGGCGGTGGGTGACGTGTTCTTTCAACAAAAATGTTTCCAACGTATTACACAGTTCACAAAAGCAGGTACGACGCTGTTATTCGTGTCACACAGTACCGGGACGGTATTGAATATTTGCACGCGTTGCCTGTTTATCCGTGATGGAAATTTAGCCTTCGACGGCGAACCCAAAGCGGCCATTGACCTGTATCAAGCTGAACTGTTAGGCCGGTCAGACCAATCCGAAAAACCACATCAAGTAAAAATTTCGGTTGACGACGAAGCTAGTCATAAAGAAGAACAAATTGCTCAAAGTAAACTGGACATGTTGAATGCACCAGCTCTGGAGGGTAAAACAGGAAGTATCAAAACAGAGAGTGCTGACTGCATTGGGGTCAATTTTGTACAGCATGACGGCAGCCCATATTACAGTTTAGTCGCTGATGAATTGGCAAACTTAACAATTGATTTCAGAATTAAAAAAGCGTTGGACGATCCACATGTGGGTTTTAAAATCCGCAATCGCTTTGGCGTTGTACTCTTCGAGACAAATACGTATTGCATGCGTACAGCTCTTGGTCCGGTCGAAGAGGGAAGCAAGTTGTCAGTACAATTTTCATTTCCCCTTAGCCTTTTCCCGGACGAATATACGATTACTATTGGTTTGGCAAATGGTGGCTATGGAGAAGGGGCGTTCAAAGAGATTATTACCCATCTACACGAAGTGAGCGCCTTTGTCGTACTGCCGAATCCTGAGGCTATCATGTGGGCAGGAATCGTCAACCTC
Source organism: Oxalobacteraceae bacterium (assembly GCA_947466695.1). GTDB lineage: Bacteria > Pseudomonadota > Gammaproteobacteria > Burkholderiales > Burkholderiaceae_D > Undibacterium. The sequence goes on from CANIFC010000037.1 coordinate 3,406, forward strand.
CAACCACAGGTGAGTTTTGAAAAATATTCAACATCATTACTCCGAAGCCAATAATTCAAAAAATTAAAATTAACATTAACATTAGCTCCGCGATGACATGTGCTGTAGCCGCCAAACCACACTTGTTTGTCTGTGTGTGTTTTTTCTATCTAAGCTGACAAAGACTATGACCTTTATTTCCTACTCTCAAAATTTTGAAGATGTCTTGCTATGGCGCGCACTCGGACATATTAAACATGGTTTCTATATCGATGTTGGCGCCAATGATCCGGTCGAACATTCCGTCACCAACGCATTTTATGAACGTGGCTGGCACGGCATTAACATCGAACCACTTCCTTCATTTCAACGGGCATTTATTGAGCAGCGACCGCGTGACATTAATCTTGCAGTTGCTGCGGGTGCCAGCGAGTCAGAAATAAGCTTATTTGATGTACCGGCAGTGAATGGCTGGGCATCTAATGACAAAACCGTCGCAGAAGCTCACCGTGCTGAAGGTTTTGCAGTAGTTGAATTGACGGTGCCGCAACGGACACTGAATGCTATTTGCGAAGAGCATGTGAGTGGCGACATCCATTTTTTGAAAATTGATGTTGAAGGGTTTGAGGGTGACGTATTGCGTGGCATTGATCTTGCAAAATGGCGGCCGTGGATATTGGTAGTCGAGGCAACTATGCCAAATAGTCGGCTCACCAATCATGAAACGTGGGAACATCTCATTACCGGTCACAACTATCATTTTGCTTATTTCGATGGTTTGAATCGCTACTATGTAGCCGGCGAACAAATTGAGTTGCGCGAGACGATTTCAGTACAAGCCAACGTGTTCGATGAGTTTATCTCTTCCCATCTGGACGCAGCCTGGAAGGCCACGGAGAATGCTCATGAGCGTTTGAAGAAAGTCACACAAGAAACCAGTGAACGGATTCAAAAAGCAGATGAGCAGGTACAAAAAGCTGTTGAACTAAGCAATTCATTAGATCTAAAGTTACAAGATACACGAACACAAAAAATGCAGCTTGAAGTAAGGTTGAACGATATCATTTCATCTCTTCATGCATCTCTCGCTGATATTTCACACCATCGACAAGCACTCCAGCGCGAGCTTAGTGTTGTATATGCCAGCCGTTCTTGGAAAATAACACGTCCATTGCGCTGGTTAGTCAAAAAAATTGCATCACTCCGGTCAAGAAAATTAGCACAAACGACTTCCACTGTCAGGGCAAGCGACGCAACTTTAGTCGCGGGGCCAATACAGACATCAGAACAAGTGCAAATATCAGCGGCGCAAAATAATGATGTTGTCACTTCAGCCGATTTGCAAAGCATGCCGATGTCTGCACGGAAAACCTTAAGTGATTTGATAAGTCGCTCGACCACCAAAAATTAAAATTATGCGCATCGTTATCGACCTTCAGGCCTGTCAAAGTGAAACACCAGCTGACATCAACCAAACCTTGGAATTAGCGAAAATGGCCATGAAAATGGCAGGCACGCACGATGTGTGGATTGCCTTAAATAACCATTTTAGCCAAACAATAAGTCCTTTGCATTCGATGCTCAAGGAGTACTTACCTGAAGAACACATCGTCGTATTTGACATTCCCGAGATCACTGCGCCACAAATGGATTCTTATGAGTGGACTATGCGGGCGGCAGAACATATCAGGGCGGGGTTCCTCGCCAGTCTCAATCCGGATATTGTTTTTTCCCCTTACTTGCTTGAAGCTAGTGATCGCCATGTAATCAGTGCCATCGTTCCTGAGTTGGAACAATATCTGACGATTTTTATGGTGGGCGATTCCATCATTCCACAACTCGCGTTTCACGATGAAGCTTTTTACCGTCATCAAACTAATCTACAGCGCGCAGCGAAAATTATTGCGACCTCCGAATGGGTAGCTGACAGCCTGCGGCATCATTTTCAAGGAGAAATAGCGGATGTTGTTGTCAATAAGGATGCCGAGACGATCCTTGCGACAATAGTCAGGACTTTTTCGGATCATCAGACAACGAAAAAGATTGAGCGCCGCGCCAAACTGGCGCTGGTATCACCTCTCCCGCCAATGAAATCGGGTATCGCCGATTACAGCGTTGAGTTGTTGCACGAGCTGACGCGCTATTACGATGTGGAGCTGATCGTCGATCAGCCTGTCGTCAGCGTTCCCTGGATAAAGGCGAATTTCACTATTCGAAGCCTGACGTGGTTCGAGGCTTACGCCGATGAATACGATCATGTGCTGTATCACTTTGGAAACTCAGCTCTGCATCAACATATGTTTGACATGCTGGAACGACATCCAGGGGTCGTTGTTCTCCATGATTTTTTCTTATCCAACGTACTCGAATATATTGATAACAGCGGTTATGCCCCTGGTATTTTTTCTCGCGCAATGTATCAGTCGCATGGCTTGAGCGGATTGATCGATCAGAAAAAAATTGGTCACAACGAATCGATTTGGAAATATCCATGTAATAAGGCAGTGCTCGACCATGCAACAGGAGTCATCGTTCATTCGGCATATGCCAAAGCGTTAGCAGACAGTTGGTATGGTAAAAATGATGCTGTTCTTTGGCGAAACATTCCATTGATTCGAGGCGTTCAAGGGAAAAGCATCGAGCGTAAAGCTGCACGCGAAAAACTTGGTTTTTCCGATACGGACTTTGTTGTCTGCTCTTTCGGGATGATGCAATTGACCAAGTGCAATGAGAGTTTGCTTGATGCGTGGTTAAATTCTTTATTGGCAAGCGACGCCAAATGCCATCTCGTCTTTGTCGGAGAAAATGACCACAGTGCGTATGGCGAGAAAATTTTAGAAAAAATTGCACGTCACAAGACGGGGAAACACATCACCATCACTGGATTTGTCACCCATGACGATTATTGTTGTTACTTGTCTGCCGCTGATCTCGCGGTGCAATTGCGAACGCGATCACGTGGCGAGACTTCAGCCTCTGTGCTTGATTGTCTCTTATATGGTTTACCGACTATCGTCAATTCTCACGGTGCAGTAGCCGAATTGCCAGACGATATTTTATTGAAACTTGACGATCAATTTTCGCTTGAGCAATTGAGTGATGCACTCAATACCCTCTGGCAAAACGCCGGTTTAAGAGCGCAGTTATCACAGAAAGCAAGCGCGTATATTGAAACTCATCATGCACCGTTGCAAGTAGGTAAGTTTTACTATGATGCGATTGAATTTTTTGATAAAAATAGCCCGAAACAACATTATAAAAATCTGCTGAAATCAGTGAGCGGTATTGGCGTACCGGATAAACATGATTTAGCAAAGGCAGCCATTGCCATTGCAGCTAATCAACCTCCTACAGGAATGCGCCAGTTATTAGTTGATATTTCCGTCATGGTGCAGTTCGATCATCGAACTGGCATTCAACGCGTGGTACGCAGCATTCTTTCGGGGCTCATCGATAACCCACCTTGTGGATATAGGATAGAACCAGTTTATAGCCCTGGAGGGAGAGAACCCTACCGCTATGCCCATCGCTATGCGCAAGATTGGTTGCAATGTGCCATACCTGGTTCAGATGATGCGATTATCGAAGTACGCGCCGGAGATATTTTTTTAGGTTTGGATCTTTTTTTAAGTGGTACACAGCAGAATGAAGCCTTACTCCAATTGTATAAAAATAGAGGAGTAAAAATCTATTTCGTTGTCTACGATATCTTGCCAGTGCTTAGGCCAGACGTATTCCCTGAAGGAACTGACACCGATTTTTCCGGCTGGTTACAGATGATCACCCGGCTATCTCATGGCTTGGTATGCATATCAAAAGCGGTATCGGATGAACTGAGTAGCTGGATTGAGAAACAATGTCCGCAGCAGAAAAATATCTTGACCATCGGTTACTTTCACCTTGGAGCAGATATCAATGCAAGTCAACCAAGCCTTGGCTTAAGCGCTGACGCGGTTCATGTCCTTGATATTGTGAGTTCACGTCCTAGTTTGATCATGGTCGGCACACTCGAACCACGTAAAGGGCATGCTCAGGTACTCGCTGCGTTTGATTTGCTATGGGCTGAAGGCATCGAGATTAACCTGGTCATTGTTGGAAAAAATGGCTGGATGGTCGATGACTTGGTCGAACGTCTCCAAAGTCATCCGGAAAACGGGAAACACTTGTTATGGCCAGAAAATGTTTCGGACGAAATGCTTCTTCAACTGTACGAAGCTTCAACTGGCTTGCTGGCAGCCTCAGAGGGAGAAGGCTTTGGTCTGCCATTAATTGAAGCTGCGCAGCACAAATTACCGATCATCGCCAGAAAGCTTCCAGTTTTTATGGAAGTGATGGGTGAACATGCCTTCTATTTTGATGGCTTGGAACCCGAGACATTGGCCGATGCACTACGCGACTGGTTGCAATTACTTAACAAAAATAAAATTCCCCGGAGTGATGACATGCCTTGGCTAACCTGGGAAGAAAGTGCTCAACAACTATTAGATTCCGTCCTTCAGCGCGACAGAAATGGGTAAGAATAATTTCTTAACAAGTGATTTAAGTCTCGGCGGTTTCCAAATCCAAGTGCAACAAGATTAAGTTTATCAGACCAGTATGTTTGAACATCAAAAGCGTCTGCAGGAGGAAATAGCTCGGCCAGGCATTTTCTAAAATGGATGGGGCTCTTGACATGAAAAATATAGAGGCACTGTATATTTGATCAGCGTATCAGTGTGAAGTAAAAATACAAGGCGGCTTTCGCCTCCCGCCTTACATCCTCGCCCTGAAGAGACGAGGTTTTAGGGCTGGCTTGATAAAAAAATTCCAATCTGAAATAGAATTTTTTTATGAGTTGATATTCTAAAAATTAGTGTGCTGCACCAACTTCAATCTCGTTTCCAATTCCTTGTTTTCGTAAAATTCGAATGACTTTCCATCCGTAGAAGGCGATGAAAGCAAAACATAAAACGGGAATAATGTAGGAAGCATGAATCCCAATAATATCAGCCAGTTTTCCTTGTAATGGGGGGATGATTCCACCACCCAATATCATCGTGACTAAAAAGGCGGAACCTTGAGAAGTATATTTTCCCAGCCCCGCAATTGCCAATGCAAAAATAGAAGGCCACATGATACTTAAAAATAAACCACCACTCATAAAGGCAAAAATAGCAATTGTTCCGGTGGTGACCAGTCCAATTAACATGGCGATCATTCCCATAAGTCCAAAAATCATTAAGGTTCTGGACGGTTGATCTTTCCCTAAAAAGAAACCGGTAATTTGAAATAAAATCACGAATGCATAGGCAAATAAAGGAGTGACGTCTTGTCCGGAAATTGCATTGGCAGCTAAAACCACTCCAAAGGCAACATAAGGAACAACGATCAACAATATCTTTTTGAGTCGTGATGAGGGATTGAAAACAGAGATGGCACCAGCCCAGCGACCAATCATTAAACTTCCCCAATACATCGACATATACGGTGCCAGGGCAGGACCTGTAATGGATCCAAAATCAGCCGTTTCTAACAATGAACCCAAATTACTTCCAATGGTTACTTCAACGCCTACATAAGTGAACAGCGCGAGCATTCCCAAAACTAATTGAGGATATTTCATCGCCCCCCATCCTTCGGGATTTTTTTGCGCTCTTGTGTTGGCGAATAATAATCCGATCACAACAATGGCCAGCGTAGAGACGGTTAATGCTAAACCCAGGTAATCCTTTTCTTTATTTTCTAAGAAACGACGAATAAATTCCGGGTCTTCATAGCGTGAAAAAATATAGGCAAACACAGCTACTAAAATGCATGTCATTCCAATGAGGGTTTTCATCGCTTTGCTAGCAGGCTCAAAAGTAGAGTCACTTTTTCCTTCCGGCAATTTTTTTGAGAAAAAGAATAAGGCTGCCGCTAATAAAAAGAGACCTCCAACAAAGACATAGAGAATTCTCATGGAATTTAATGAATCTGATTTTTGCGCAAATTCCTCAATATTGACGCCAGATATCACGCCAAATAAAGCAATGGAAACGACGATGGGTCCGATTGTGGTACCAAGAGAGTTAATCCCTCCGGCAAGATTTAATCTGCTTGAGGCGGTATGGGCTTCGCCAAGAGAGGCGGCAAATGGTTGTGCTGAAGTTTGTTGTAAAGAGAACCCTAAGGCGACAATAAATAAAGCACCTAAAATAAATAAATAATTACCTTCTATAACGGCAACTATCATCAACACTGTTCCAAAAGTGCTCACTAATAAACCGTAAATAATTCCTTTTTTAAACCCCCAGGCATTTAAGATATCTTTGTTGGCCATGCTGCTAAAAATAAAAAGTGAAATTGCACCTATATAGTAAGCACCATAAAAAGCAAAATCGATTAGCTGACTTTGAAACTGGTCTAATCCAAATTTGGCTTTGCAAAATGGGATAAAAACACCATTCGATGCGCCAATAAATCCCCAAAAGAAAAATACGGTGATGAGTGTAGAAAGAGCCGAATTATTCGACTTCGTTTGTTCTGTATTCATAATGAAAAATAGTAAATTTTAGTTTCTAGTAAATATAAGACCGTAGATAAGTTGGCGGTTTCAAGATCCACGTGCAACAAGACTAAGTTTAGCAGACCAACATGATCTAACGTCAAAAGTGCCGAAAGGAAGGAATAGCGCGACTGGACGTTTCCGGGCGATCTTATCGAGATCGGATTGTGAAGTTCCACGCACACCGTAGTCATTGAGAAGTAACCGGTTCCTGAACTGCGTTATATCGATCGGCTCCTCATGCGGGAACAATCTCCGCGTGGTTCAACAATACGGAACGGGACATCGAAAGACGCAACCTGGCATAATCATCGGACAAGAAATACCGCAAGCTATAAGAGCATCAGCGCTTGGCTATCTGTCACCAATACAGTACCATCCGGCAATAGATTGATGAGCAAAATCAGGAACAGCGGACTGCATAAAATCTGCCTGTTGAAACGCGGCATATCGCGAGAACATTATTCCGCCATATCTGCGTAAAAGCCGCGCAGTGTGGGGGATTCACACATCAAGCGGCACAAAGGAAATTGAGATGGCTTCTATCGTTTTGGCTGGCCGCTTCAGGGTTTTTCTCAATCGGTTTCGGGACCGGCTATGGGTAAGGCCATTGGTCGTCTGCCTGCTTTCAATCATGGCAGCGTTCGTCGCGAAACTCGCTGATGACACTGCGCCCGCGCAGTTCGTGCCAGTGCTTTCAGCGGACTCCATAGAGACTCTTCTCTCCGTCATGGCCTCCAGCATGCTGGTCATTGCGACCCTTTCGGTGACGTCGATGGTGTCGGCTTATGCCTCGGCAAGCAGCACGGCGACTCCGCGCTCACTCACGTTGATCGTCGCCGACGACGTGTCGCAAAATGCCCTCTCTACCTTTATCGGAGCATTTATTTTTAGCCTCGTGGCGCTGACGGCGGCCAAGAACGATTACTTCAAGATGGCAGGCCTGTTCACCCTCTTCGTGCTGACCGTGACCGTTTTCGGTGTGGTCATCATCATGTTTGTGCGCTGGGTTGACAGCATCGCCCGCCTCGGCCTCATGGGATCGACGATTGACAAGGTTGAACAGGCGACTGTCATGGCACTGAAACGACGGCGCAATGCGCCAACCCTCGGCGCATTGCCGGTGAGGTCGAGTCCAGGCGGGCGAGCCGTATTCGCGGCAAGCGTGGGTTATGTACAATACATTGACATCGCCGCTCTCCAGGCGTGGGCCGAGGAAACCCGGATGCGGGTAGTGGTGGCGGCGCTGCCGGGCACGTTTGCCGCCCCTGGCCGGGCACTGGCGTTCATCGGCTCCGGCTCAGACGATCAGACCGGAATTGATTACCAGCGTGTCGTCGAATCGTTTCAGATCGGGGGCGATCGCCTGTTCGACGACGACCCGCGATTCGGTTTGGTAGTGCTGTCGGAGATCGCAGGTCGCGCGTTGTCGCCCGCCGTCAATGATCCAGGTACGGCGATCAATATCGTCGGAACACTGCTACGGCTCTTTTCTGTGTGGAGCGAGCCCGTGCAGGCTAGCGATGAACCGGTACTGAAATTCAACCTCGTGGAAGTGCCAGAAATTTCGGTGCAGGATATGTTCGATGACGCATTCACTGCGATCGCCCGTGACGGGGCTGGCATGGTCGAGGTGGCAATCCGTCTACAGAAGGCGCTGCATTCTCTCGCGTCGATCGGCGACGTGGAAATGCGCGCTGCCGCCGAGTACCACGGGCGGCTGGCACTGAAGCGTGCAGGACTGGCGCTAGCCATGGAGGAGGACCTAGCTGCCGTTCGTGATGCTGCGAAGTTTACGTAAGCACCTGCTTCGTCGGAAACGCAAAAAGTCACATCCTGCGACCGGGACTGAGAAGGTCTGGTTCTCGCGTCATGCCACCCGACAAAATACTGCTGCGAACGGAACTGGCGGCTCGGCAAAAACGTTGGGCGATGACCCAGATACCATACTGGTCGGCGCGTATGGTCATGACGACAACGCGTTCCTGCGTTGTCATGTCGGCATGTTAACAACGCTAACAAAATAACGTTAAAAACGTTAACAAGACATCCGTCTCAATAGAGAACAAAAAAGGAAAATGCTCGGTTCAACAGTCCTGTCTACACGCTTGAATAGATTCATTGTTTAGTTTTGTACGATCATATCCCTGTCGTAGCTTGCCTCTTTCCCAGCACGAACCGTGTTTATGATCGGACGAAACTTAATAAATATAAAGCACCCGATGGTAATGATTGGACATAACACCATAAACAAGAATACTTAACTTCTGCGGTTTTGATATGAGTGTCTCGTTGCTAGATCCTTTATTGGTACTCCGCTAAAGAAGGAGATCTGAATGTGAATTAGCCGATCAATTCTCCACATAACTACCGATTTCCAATTCGGTTAAGCCCAATCCAAGCTGGCGTCTATCGGTGCCGCTGCCCAGTTCCTGTGGCGACACTGGTTGTGGTATCTCAATCGTCATTGTCTTCACAGTGCCGTCTGTTTGCAGCTGAATAAATACGTCTTCAGATGAGTGGGAAACGCGGAAGCTCTTTTCAACTTCTCCTATTTTTATAATAAAAGCCTGACCGACATTCGGGCCATACGCCTGCGCCTTCAGTAACAGATTACAGTTTTTTGGCAGGGCGGATGTGAAATAGAGTGTGACCTGTTTAGCCATGGACCATCTACCCCAATTTTCCGCAATGCTTAGACCTGTAACGCTGGCAAGTATGTCGTTAGAGCCATTTGTGGAAAATTTTACCGACCCTATACGTTGGTGACTCGATTGCATCTGAATCAAGGCATAGTCCTTGGTAACGATTTTTGGTTTGAGTTCGGACGGTAAAGCATGATCACCGACCACTAAAAGCCATTTTTTATGACGAGGTGCCTGGGATAATTCGAGAGCTGCTTGCGGCGCTAAATCAATGGTAGCGATCGAAGCCTGGTCAGCATGAAATTTTGCACGCATAAGTTGCCCCAGATCAGTACCCGCAATGCTTAACTCTTTTCGATCGGAATCGCTCAGGTAATGACGGGCAAATATTCCTGCGCTGTCAAAACTATTGGTATTGCCACTCGCCTTTAAAAAGCTGCGTATATTGATATCAGAATTGACCATGCATAATGGCAATAGAAGAAAAATAAATAACCGTGACGCCAAGCTCTTGTTGAAAGCCCATAAAATAATTAAAGCAACTTCAACACCAACAATAGTTCTGAATTCAAGGACATTTTTCGCTAGGGCAGCGATTTCTGGACCATCGACAAAATTTAATGTGTAGTCCGGCTGCAATCTGATCGTTGAATAAATCAGTGCTGCTGCCAACAATAAAGCAATCATCGACGAGTGTGTTGATAGGCTTGATATTTTTGTCTCAATACCAGATGCCGCAACGATGATCAGCAATGGAAAAGTAAAATTATAGTAACGCATGTGCAGGCGCACGCTGTCAACTGGACTAAAGTCAGCGATCGACGCGGTATATGTCACTGCCAGTAGAAACGCTGCGGCAAGCATCAAGAGAGCGTATACGTGGACTGCCAATTTATTGCTTGGGGTTTCAGCGCGAGCCAATGTACTACATGCTAAATAAATAATGCTTGCCAAAGGAAGTGCGAACAAGAGCACAATGGCCATCAAGTGTCCCTTCAGGCTGAATAATAGCGCTGGGAGCCATTTTACAAATGTGGCAAAAACATTTGTTCCCAAGCTACCCTCGGCTTGCGTACCGTAAAGACCACCGAAAATTTGTAGACCTGCGCTACCGGCGAAAACATAACCGAGCGAAAATTTAATCGCAAACATCGTACTGAAGGTACAACAAATTACCACCAGGCTGCTTTTAATCCAGGTCTCTTTTCTGTTTGACCAATGAAAAAAAATAACGAAAAGGCAAAATGCCGGAAGCAAAAATAGCGCGTGTATTTTAATTAAACTCATCAAACCCAAAATGCTACCGGTAATAAATCCATATTGCACAGGTGGCAATTGTGTTTTGGTGAGTGCGACCCATGACAGCAGGGTGAACGAAAAAAAGAACATAGACTCCGGCATGAAATACACGGTGTAGCTATTAAAGGGTGCGAGTGCACATAAAATTGCCACGGTTGCCGCGACTCTCACGCTGGTGACTTGTTTTGCTATTAGATAGAGAAATGGTATTCCTGCGATAAAAAACAGGGTGTTAACTAGCCGGGTGCAATCAAGAAAATGGTCGCCGCAAGAATTGCTCAAGCTGAAAAGTAAAAAATAGAGATAGGAAGGGATCGTCACATCTCTTAGCGGAGTTGATCTGGCAAATGTACTGTAGATTAATTCATCAGCGAAAACGATGGGATTTAGTCCCGTATTTCTAACAACAAGATAAATAAATATCAGTGCCATTAAAAAAATCATCAGCCATTGTTGTTTTTTTAAATGAAGACTAAAGAGTTTCATTATTAATCTTTCTGTGTAAAGGGAAGTCGTGTGAATGAGACATTCGCTATTACTTCATTAAATAGTACGCAGCTTCAGAGAAGGCATAATCGCGCTTCGTCATGACGCGATCTGGCGCTTAATTCGATATTTTTTTTGTACTGGCTTCCTGCATCACGTGCCATGAAGCAAATTTTTCGCCGATGTAAAGATCCCCGTCATAGCTCAGGTGATTTGTGTCGCGGTAAAGCAGCTGACCGTCTTTCATCCCCCAACAATACTGACTGTCGCACAAGAATGACGCAGGATCAAAGTAGCGCGCAGTCGGAAAATCTTTTAGGATGGAATTGAGCACGCGGTTATGTTCAGTTGTCGCCTTCTCGAATACGCTCCTGGTGATGGCGCATGGCGATTTCGTATTCGAACTAATTATTCCGGCGCGTTTTATGCAGGCGCGCGGATCAAAATCGAGCATCGGCACGTCATTCAAGAAAATGACTTGTTTTCCAGCGGCAGTATATCGCCTGATTGTTTCGCGCACGGCATCGGCGAAGGCCTGGCCTTCGGCGTTCTGAATATGTAACTTGGCGGCAGAAGAGATGAGAATCGTTTTGATACTGCTTGTCTCAAGAGCCAGATCCAACATCTGCTTGGTGGCCGCTTGATACTTATCAACGTTTGGTGCAATCCCCCAATAGGGATGACGGGTACCGAAATAGACCAAATTCTCATCTCTACCAGCATAGTATTTTGTGAGTCCAGCCACGACGTGATAAGCATGACTATCACCAATTAATGCAATGGTAGGGTTCCGGTCTACTTGTGCGATCAAACAATATTCATACAGGGTATTAAAGCCATAGCGCTTCTTGCATGCTTGTGCATTGCCGGTGTCTTCGACTAGGATCAGAGCCTTTTGGTTTGCACTATTTTCAACAATACTAGCGCGTTGCGGTACCCCATCGGCGTACCAAATAAAGGTGCCGGCTCCGGCAAATACCAACATCAGGATAGAAAGACAAAGGACTTTGGCGCGCGAATGTTTGCCTGAGCGGATCGGCCTTTCAATCAGCATCATCGTAATCCACGCTAAGACGATGGCAGCGGCAATCGCCAGCGCACGTATTGAGCTCGCCGGCATCTTTGACTCAACGATATGAACGAACGAGAGTATTGGCCAATGCCACAAATAGAGGGGGTAACTGATCAAACCAAACCAAACCATTAATCGATTTGATAGCACAAATCGATTGATCCAAGCTTGCGGCCCCGCCGCGATCAAAAGCATTGCACCAACCGTTGGCAACAGGGCCAACCATCCGGGGAATTTTAGGCCTTTGTTCACAAAGACTAACGCAATAACGATGAGCAACATCCCTGTCGCAGCAAGCATATTGGGCGATGCCTTGGATAGCACACCCCGATCCGGTACAGGTTTCAGAAGAAACGAAGCGAGCAGGGCACCGAGCAAAAGTTCCCAGGC
>CANIFC010000038.1 GCA_947466695.1 Oxalobacteraceae bacterium
AGGACCGCGAAAAAAACCACTTTGGCACGGGCCGATGCGCCTTGCTTGAACAGTGGAGGTGGGCTGTATTGCATAGTAGGGTGCCAGGATATCCCGGATTACAACGAGGTTAACATCGAACTGATATTTCTTGCGTATCTACATGGTCGCGTCAGACTGAAAGCCAGCCAGGACGATGCCTGGACCGGCAGTGTAAATAGGTACGCGTTGAAGATATTAATAACTACGTACTTTATTCATAGGAGAAAATTGACCCCAGCTTATCCATGCGCTCCAATGCCATCCCGGAACCACGTACAACACAGGTGAGAGGATCTTCTGCAACGATGACCGGCAGACCCGTCTCTTCCATCAGCAGACGATCCAGATCACGTAACAGGGCACCACCGCCTGTGAGCATCATGCCTTTTTCAGCAATGTCTGCACCGAGTTCAGGCGGAGTCTGCTCCAGCGCGTTTTTAACGGCAGAAACAATATTATTCAACGGATCGGTCAGGGCTTCGAGAATCTCGTTACTCGAGATGGTGAATGAACGCGGAATACCTTCTGACAGGTTACGTCCCTTCACTTCCATTTCACGCACTTCCGAACCAGGGAAGGCAGAACCGATTCCTTTTTTGATCGCTTCAGCAGTTTGCTCACCAATGAGCATGCCGTAATTGCGCCGGATATAGTTGACAATCGCCTCGTCAAACTTGTCGCCGCCAACCCGTACCGAACCCTTGTAGACCATGCCGCCTAGCGAAATGATACCGACTTCGGTCGTGCCGCCGCCGATATCAACCACCATCGAACCGGTCGCTTCCGATACTGGCAAACCAGCACCGATTGCGGCGGCCATTGGCTCTTCAATCAAATAGACCTTTGACGCGCCGGCACCCAGCGCGGATTCACGGATTGCCCGGCGCTCGACCTGCGTAGAGCCACAAGGCACACAAATGATAATGCGCGGTGAAGGCTTGAAAAATTTAGTGTCATGCACCATGCGGATAAACTGCTTGAGCATTTGTTCTGTCACCGTGAAATCAGCGATAACGCCGTCTTTCATCGGCCGGATCGCCTCGATATTGCCAGGCACCTTGCCGAGCATTTGCTTGGCTTCCTTGCCGACGGCCTGAATCGTTTTTTTACCGTTCGGGCCACCTTCCTGGCGTATCGCGACAACAGAAGGTTCATCAAGCACGATCCCCTGTCCGCGTAAATAAATGAGAGTATTGGCCGTACCTAAATCAATGGCAAGGTCATTTGAGAAGTAACTACGAAAAAAACCGAACATGTAAAATCCTGTGTATTCTGTGTTGTTGTCATGCGCCGACGGCAGCGCGAAAGTGGAGCGGCTCAGCACCGGGCGAGCACTGATGATGCGTGCTACTCTTGGATATGGGTTCGTGATAATTAATGAGGTTTTCATACAGCAGACTCAGAATAAACCGAATAAAACAAGCGTATTGAAAAGCCCGATTATGACGAAACAACCAGATATCGAGAGGAGCGCGAATCATGAAAATCCTTGATACTACCTTGAAACATTTGCTAAAACCTTCATCTTCAAGGCATTAACCGCTTATTCTACCTTATAATCTAGGGACTAATAAGCAATCTAGCATCTAAGTGTGTAACAGCTTTTTTACAAAATTTGCGCACGATCATCAAGCTTTTGTTTGTTGATATTATTTCAATTCATTTTTCATGCACGCGAACTTCGCGTTAACTATCATGTCATTAAATCTTTCAGACGTAAAACGTGTCGCCAATCTGGCGCAACTTGAACTTTCCGAAGCGCAAGCGATCGATACATTGGAAAAACTCAACGGTATTTTCTCTCTGGTTGAGCAGCTTAAAGCGGTCGATACCACCGGAATTGCGCCGCTCAGCCATCCGCTGGCCGCCCTGATGCCAGACCTGTGCCTGCGCCTGCGGGAGGATATTGTTACAGAGAGCAATCACCGTGATGACTATTTGAAAGTGGCTCCGGCCACCCAGGACGGTCTGTATCTGGTACCCCAAGTCATCGAATAAACGAAAAGCCCAGTCATGCACAATCATACTTTAAAGCAACTTTCCAGCTTACTACACAGCAAGCAATTATCCGCCACCGAACTGGCACAGCATTATCTGGCCCGGATCACCTCGAGCACGCTCAACGCCTTCACGCATGTTGAACCTGACCTGACGCTGCAACAGGCTGCGCTTGCCGACCAGCGTCTGGCCAGTGGCGACACGACCGCCCTGACTGGGATTCCAATCGCCCACAAGGATATTTTTGTTACGCGCAACTGGCGCTCTACAGCGGGTTCGCGCATGCTGGAAAATTATGTCAGTCCGTTTGACGCGACCGTGGTGGAACATTTCAACGCAGCCGGCATGGTCACGTTAGGCAAACTCAATTGCGATGAATTCGCGATGGGTTCGAGCAATGAAAATTCTTACTTTGGCCCGGTCAAAAATCCATGGGACCTGCGCGCCATCCCAGGTGGTTCTTCCGGTGGTTCGGCCGCTGCAATTGCAGCACGCCTGACACCTGCCGCCACAGGGACCGACACTGGCGGTTCTATCCGCCAGCCAGCAGCCTTTTGTGGCGTCACCGGGATTAAGCCCACTTATGGCAGTGTCTCGCGTTACGGCATGATCGCGTTTGCCTCTTCCCTCGACCAGGGCGGACCAATTGCACAAAATGCCGAAGATTGCGGCTTGCTGCTCAATGCCATGATCGGTTTTGACCCGAAAGATTCAACCAGCGTAGAACGCGCCAAAGAAGATTTCAACCGCGACCTGAGCAAGAGCCTGAACGGCCTGCGTATTGGCGTACCACGCGAATTTTTCGGCGCCGGCCTGGCCGCAGATGTCGAAGTAGCGGTACGCGCCGCCCTGGCGGACTACGAAAAGCTCGGCGCCATTCTGGTTGACATTTCCCTGCCCAAGACGGAGTTGTCGATTCCGGTGTATTACGTCATTGCGCCAGCGGAGGCATCCTCGAACCTGGAGCGCTTTGACGGTGTACGCTACGGTCACCGTGCGGCAGACTATAAAGATCTGGCCGACATGTACAAGAAAACGCGCGCTGAAGGTTTTGGCGAAGAAGTCAAGCGCCGGATTCTGGTCGGCTCCTACGTCCTGTCACACGGCTACTATGACGCCTATTATTTGCAGGCGCAAAAAATTCGCCGGCTCATTGCTCAGGATTTTCAAACCGCTTTTACGCAGTGTGATGTCATCATGGGTCCGGTGGCGCCTACCGTAGCCTGGGATTTGGGCGATAAGTCGGATGATCCGGTGGCCAATTATCTGGCCGATATTTATACGCTCTCGACCAGTCTCGCGGGCTTGCCTGGCATGTCAATACCTTGTGGTTTCGGTCAGGGCGAGAAAAATGCCCGTCGTCCGGTCGGCTTGCAGTTGATCGGTAATTATTTTTCCGAGGCGAAGCTGCTCAATGTTGCCCACCAATACCAGCTGGCAACCGACTGGCATCAAAAAACGCCAGAATGAGATATCACCTGATGCCTGCCTTCGCTATGCTACTGACGTCGCTCAGCGGCATTGGGATCAGTAGCGTGCAGGCTCAGGATGTACCACAGCTAGAGGCACAGTTTTCCTGCAATCTGGTCAGGCAGGAAGATGGCGACGGTGAACGGCTCAATTTTGCCGACCAGGCCGTAATCGGACTGACCGGTACGCAAATCAAGACCTTTCAGTGGGAATCAAGTGTATTCAGAAGCACTCACGGACATGAATGCAGTGTCGATACCAGCGATGAACCCCAAGCCGAACTCACTGGCAACGGCTGGCGAATCAGTCTCAGGGACAGCGCCGCTGCGCGCAAGAGACGTGGCTACGACTTTGACCGCGGCCTGAACTGCAGCATCCGGCTCGAACGTGACGGTGAAGAGTTACACCTGAAGCCCAGCTGTCCAGCCTTGTGCGGATCGCGCCTGAACTTTAGCGCGCTGACCGTGAACCTCAAGACCGGCCTGTGTCGTTATGATGAATGATCAGTAATTAATAATCAGCGCCGCCAGCGCCAGCGCCAAAAAATATCGGCCGACGGCGGGCAGCAATAGACAAGATAATCAAAGGAAAAATTATGCAATGGGAAGTCGTTATCGGTTTTGAGACACATGCACAACTCAAGACCCAGTCCAAGATTTTCAGCGGTGCCGCAATCGCGTTTGGTGCCGAACCCAATACGCATACCAGCCCGGTTGACCTGGCGCTGCCTGGCGTACTGCCGGTAATGAATAAAACTGCAGTAGAAAAAGCGATTCAGTTTGGCCTCGCAGTCGGTGCCACTATCGCGCCCGAATCGATTTTCGCGCGTAAAAATTACTTTTATCCCGATTCACCGAAGGGCTACCAGATCAGCCAGTTTGAGATCCCGGTGGTGCAAGGGGGCTTTGTCACCTGTGTGGTGGAAAAAGACGGCAAATCGGAAGTCAAGGTCATCGAATTAACCCGCGCCCATCTGGAAGAAGATGCCGGTAAATCACTGCACGAAGACTATCAAGGCATGACCGGAATCGATCTCAATCGTGCCGGTACGCCGCTGCTTGAAATTGTGACAGAACCGGTCATGCGCAGCGCAGCGGAGGCCGTTGCCTACGCCAAGGCGCTGCACGCGCTAGTTGTCTGGCTCGACATTTGCGATGGCAACATGCAGGAAGGATCATTTCGCTGTGACGCCAACGTGTCAGTACGTCCGGTCGGTCAAAAAGAATTTGGCACCCGCTGCGAAATCAAGAACCTGAACTCATTTCGTTTTCTGGAGGACGCCATCAACATCGAGGTTCGCCGCCAGATTGAACTGATCGAAGACGGTGGCACCGTAGTGCAGGAAACCCGTCTGTACGACCCCGATCGCAAGGAAACACGTACCATGCGCAGCAAGGAAGACGCGATGGATTATCGCTACTTCCCGGACCCGGATTTACCACCTTTGAGAATCGGTGCCGACTGGATTGAGCGCGTCAGGGCCAGCATGCCTGAATTACCGGCTGCAGCCCGCGCCCGCTTCATTGCACAATACGGCATCTCTGAGTACGACGCCATGATCGTCACCCAGTCAAAAGCAATGGCAGCCTATTTTGAGGCGACTATTAACGCCGCTGACCAGAACAAGCCGGCCGACCAGTCTGCGCAGGCCAAGCAAGTGGCGAACTGGCTGATGGGCGATGTCTCGTCTGCCCTTAACCGCGAAGGGATAGACATCAGCGCGATACCGGTCAGCGCGGCACAACTGGCACTCCTGCTGCAAAGAATTGCAGACGGTACCATTTCCAATAAGATCGCCAAGGAAGTATTCGCCGTCATGTGGCAGGCGCCATCACCGGACGTTCAACTGGTCGACCAGATTATTGAAAGCCAGGGGCTGAAACAAATTTCAGATGTCGGTGCTCTGGAAAAAATCATTGATGACGTCATGGCAGCGAACCAGCAATCGGTCGAGGAATATCGTGCCGGGAAAGAAAAGGCTTTTAACTCGCTGGTAGGACAGGCCATGAAAGCGACCAAAGGCAAGGGTAATCCGGCGCAAGTGAACGAACTGCTAAAGAAAAAACTGGCCTCTTAAAGACCCGGCGACACCAACCTATGAGCTTATCTTGAAAAATCTACGACAAGAGTTTATCCAGTTTTCGGTCCAGGCTGGCGTCATCCGCTTTGGTGAATTCACCACCAAGGCAGGACGCAACTCACCCTACTTCTTTAATGCCGGGCTGTTTAGCGACGGCGCCAATTTAGGCAAGCTGGCCGACTTTTACGCCCAGACCCTGATCGATTCCGGCGTCGAGTTTGACATGCTGTTTGGCCCGGCCTATAAAGGCATCACACTGGCCTCAGCCACTGCCGTAGCACTCGCTGCCAAAGGCCGTAACGTGCCGTTTTCGTATAATCGAAAAGAAGCCAAGGACCACGGCGAAGGCGGCACCATCGTCGGTGCGCCCTTGCAGGGTAAAGTGGTCATTATCGATGATGTGATATCGGCCGGTACCTCGGTGCGCGAATCAGTCGACATGATACGAGCAGCCGGTGCGACCCCGTGTGCAGTCCTGATCGCGCTTGACCGCATGGAACGTTCGGGCAAGGACGGCGCCTTGTCAGCCCATTCAGCAGTGCAGGAAATCAGTGAAACTTACCAGATGCCTGTCGTTTCGATCGGTAATCTCAATGACCTGTTTGACTATTTATCGGTTGCCGGAGCAGATGCACAACTGAGTGCGCACAAGACAGCGGTAGCGGCATATCGCCAGCGCTATGGCACAACGGACTAATATTGAACGGCGAGGGATCATTTACGTAATTCGCGTAGTCTGCGTAATCTGCGTAACCTGCGTAACCTGCGTAATCTGCGTAATGTGCGTAATAGACTCATTGAATTAATTACTATCCAGGTCAAAATTTTCTCCTGATTAATCGGCGATAACCGGTATTAATCGTAATTAAAGGAAAAAACTTTGATCTGGATACTATCGTCAACAGAGACGTGCGGCAAAACATCACCACAAAGTCACAAAGCCTCTGATCAACAGGCAGTTCCAGAAAATTTTTAAAAAATTCGTAGCCAATCCGGAACCGCAAAGATTTTTTTTATCCATCAATGTTCGCCTTTCCCTGCTCTCCGGCAAGCACAGTACGTGCCTTGATCTCCTGCTGATCAAAAGCCAGTTTTTGCGATGCCGTTAAACGCCTGGCGTTGATCACTACTGTTTGTATCTCTTTACCTTGCGTGTCGAAGGCCAGTTTCTCCTCCTGCGTCATGCGTTGTCCAACAATATGAACAGATGGGATTGAGTCACTATTGCCGGGTGTAACGAACCCGGTGTGCTGCACCGCTGCAACCAGACCAGATACCGCCAGTACGCTTGCGCAAGCGAACAATACCGTCATTTTCATGGTGCGTTGCATCCCTTGATTGACGCTTTGGTTGACACTTTGATTGACGCTTGTTTTTACACTGTGTTCCATGATGTTTCTCCTTGATTTTGGGTTCGTTGACTATGTCTGCGACATGAGCCGATACATGCACTGTAGAGAACGCAAAGCGCAGATGCGAGGGCCATCCGACGAAGCGGAGAAATGGCGGGTTCAAGGGTCAATATCGCGATCCGGACTGAATCGAGGGCTTGTGAAAACCCCGGGAACACCAGTACGCAGCGTGATTTACCCGGACAGTTGATGGAATGCACACGAGGCCATCAGTGCTTGCCGCCGCGCCAGCGTACAATAGCGTTTTCTTTGCTGTTCCCGCTCCATGACCATACTTCTGACCACCCTTAATGCCCGTTATGCCCACGCTTCACTGGGTTTGCGCTATCTGCAAGCCAATATGGGCGCGCTACAAGCACAGACGCATTTGCAAGAGTTTGTGACCGGGTCCAAAACCACGGATTTACTGGAAAAACTCTTGTCCTGGCAAAAGCCGGGTGAAAAGCTCATCGTCGGTTTTGGCGTGTATATCTGGAACGTCGAAGAAACAACCAAACTGATCGCGCTGCTTAAACGTATCGCACCAGAAGCGGTAGTTATTCTTGGCGGCCCCGAGGTATCGCATGAAACCGGCGATCAGGAAATCATCCGCTTATCTGACTATGTCATTACCGGCTGGGGCGAGATCACGTTTCCCGACCTGTGCAGGCAGATTCTGCAAGGGCCGCAGCCGATCATGAAAATTCATGCCGGTGTGCAAGCCGAACTCAATGACCTCAGTCTGCCCTATTCGCTGTACAGCGATGACGATATCAAAAACCGCACGCTGTATGTGGAAGCCTCACGTGGCTGCCCTTTTAAATGTGAATTTTGCCTCTCCGCGCTGGATAAGACTGCCTGGCCATTTGAGATCGATCCCTTTTTGCTTGAGATGGAAAAACTGCATGCGCGCGGAGCCCGCCTGTTCAAATTTGTCGACCGCACCTTTAATCTGAACATCAAGACCAGTTTGAAAATCATGCAGTTCTTTCTCGATAAACTTGCCGCCACCCCGGACGATCCGGTGTTTGCCCATTTTGAAGTGGTACCGGATCATTTACCCGATGCGCTCAAGGAAGGGATCATGAAGTTTCCCGCCGGTACGCTGCAGTTTGAGATCGGTATCCAGAGCTTTAATACGGAAGTCCAGGCGCGTATCAGCCGCCGGCAAAACAATGAAAAAGCAGCCGAAAATATCCGCTGGTTATGCGAAAATTCGCAGGCACATTTACACGTTGACCTGATCGCCGGCTTGCCTGGTGAAACCGTAGAAAGTTTTGCACTGGGCTTCAATCGCCTGTATGCACTCAGGCCGCATGAGATCCAGTTTGGCATTCTGAAACGCCTGCGCGGTACGCCCATCATTCGCCACAGCAGCGAATTTGGCCTGGTGTTTGATCCGTATCCACCCTACACCATTATGGCAAATAAAGATGTGCCATTTGCCGCCATGCAAAAGCTGATCCGTTTTGCGCGCTATTGGGATTTAATCGCCAACTCAGGCCGGTTCACCCACACGCTGCCGACGATTTTAGGCGAATTGCCGTTTGAAAATTTTAGCGACCTGTCTGACTGGATTTATGCAAAAACCGATGCAACCCACAGGATCGCCCTTGATCGTCTGGCTAACCTGGTCAGCAAATGGTTACAGGAAGAACGCGGCATGAGCGCTGAAGAGGTGGCGGCTATCGTAACGAGCGATTACGCCGGCGACGCCAAACATAAACAGGGTTCAGAGAGGGCCACGCGCAAGGATACGCGGGCGAAAGAAGCCAGAGAGGCCAGTGGCAAGGAAGCGACAAACAAATCAACACCGCAAAGACAGAGCCGTCATCTGGCAGCCTGAAAAAATTCTCCGGTATCACTTCACCAGACAAGTTGCCCAACAGAATTTCTATACGCCCGAGGAGCGCAAAGCGTCACTCTGCCAACTGCTCATCGGACAGCTTGACACTCGCCTGCAGCGCATTCTTGGCCGCGATCCATTGCGCCATATACTGCGTACTCTTGTGCTGATGATGGCGCAGCATGGCACCCGTAAAATTTTGCCGCCGGTTATCCTGTTGATGCACTCTGGCCAATGCCAATCGCTGCAATAAATCCTGCACGGATTGCTCCCGGTCAAAATACTGACGCAAAATCTGCGTACCACGCTGCTGCGCCTGTTGCCACAGGGTTTCATCCTGATACAGCGCCAGCGCCGCACTGGCGATAGATTCAGCATCTTGCGTTACCGTCCCGCCCCAGGGTAATTCACCGCACATGCCTTCGCTGCCGATGCTGGTTGTCACGCTCGGTGTGCCGCAAGCCATGGCATCGGCCAGCTTACCTTTGATACCGGCACCAAAACGCAGCGGTGCCAGACAAACGCGCGCCTGCGTCATCACTGTATGCGCATCCGCGACCCAGCCAAGCACCTGAAAACCTTGTTGCGGCTGATGCAAGGCCGTCGCTTTCGGTGGCGGATAGGCGCCAACCACCAGCAACTGCGCCTGTGGCAGTTGCTGGCGGATACGCGGCCAGATCGCATGCTTGAGCCAGAGTACCGCGTCCAAGTTGGGTGCGTGGCGAAAATTACCGATACTCAAGAAATGCTGGCGTGAGGAAAAATCGGGCTGCTGCGTTGCAGTGCTGATCAGCATCAGATTGCAATGATGCAGCAGAAATGCAGGAACGCCAAATTGGCCTTGCAGCAAATCCATCTCGGCCGGTGAAATCATCAGGGTCAGGTCGCAACGGTAAATTGCGGCAATTTCACGCTGCGCCATATCATCAAAAGCCATCACTTCATAGGCACTCGTCAGTGAAATATCAGGTGCGGCAAGCTGGTTGCGCTCGTGCTCGTTACCGGCACCTTGCTGGCTTTGCCGGAACAAAGACTGGCGGGCGGAACGCAGGCTGTGCAAGTCACTGGTATCGAGCACCCGCAAGGCTTGCGGACATATTTTGTCAACCCGCCAGCCAAATTGCTCTTCTGTAAAAAAACGGTCAAACAGCACCATGTCTGGCTGGTACGCGGCAATGAAGTCATCAAAACTGTCACAGTTAAGGCGGATACTTTTTTCCTCTACCTGTAACACGCTTAAGTCGGCACGATGTTCAGACAAAGCCGCTGCGCTGGCAAACACGACCTGCCAGCCCTGGCTACGAAACAGTGTCAGCAATTCCATCATACGGCTGCCCGCAGCAGACGAACAAGGCTCAGCCCAGACATAACCGATAATCAGGATTTTTTGCATGCGTCCAACATCAATATAAGAAGAGGAAAGTATTATTCGCATCAGCAAACGACGATGTGAAGATAATTGTGGGTACGTGCTTCAGCCGATGCCAGCGATATCAGGAATCTGTCCTGAAAGACCCTAGCCGGCGCAGTGCCTGTCTAGAAATTCATTACAACACATTTGTTGCCACATCACCCGGCAAATAACGGCATGGCGAATACTGCCAGGACACTCTGCAGGCCCTGCATTGAGGCGCGGACGACATCCACATGAGGGCTTTTGAACATGGCCTGAACAATTTATTCCGGCCAGAGCGACAGGACCAACTGCTCAATGTCATCCGGATTACCCAGTTTCTTGCGCGCCGCAGCCCATTGTGCCGGCTCAGGCCGGATCTTGCGGGTGTGCTTTGCGGTATCTATCGCCATCTCGATACCGAATACGACCACTCCTTGCGCAACATAAAATGGCGGCGTTTTCATCGCCGCTTCCACCACCTGATAATCGTAATATTCGTGTAGTGCCGGTTGCATATCGAGCCATGCCGCAACCTGTCCGTCAGAACGCACCGCAACGACGATATAACCATTGCTAACTGGCGTGTCGGCTTTTTTCAGGGCATTCCAGATGTTGGATTTTAATTTGTTCGAGAACCTGGCGACCTCTTCAAACTTCACCTGTTTTTCCAGCAGAACCTGCTCAGTCTGGAAAAAAAACACTTCATCAAAACGTGGTTGGGCTGCGTGTGACAGTCCAGTCAACATCAGCAAAAAAGAACACAACAGCATTTTCATTGCGACACCCTTCATAAAGAATTCTTGCCAGATTCATGGCATATCCGTGCCGGATTACAGCAACTCAATCAAACGCCGCAAAATACACGCAACAGACTCAGGCTCAATCAGGAAAAGCCAAAAGTAGCTAAACTGGATTGGTAACGAACACTCCGGCACTACGGTTTTTCTGCACGTTGTCCCAGGTGAATACCTGGCCGTTCATCGCAACATACACACCCGGGGTCAAGAGTTTGGCAACGCCACAGGCAAAACCCAGATTAAACAAGGCATCTGAGTTGGCAATTTCGTAGGGAATCATGGCACCGGTAAAAACGATCGTTTTTTCCAGCCGGGCGGCCCCCAGAACCTCGGCCGTTTCACGCATGGTATCGGTGCCGTGAATGATGACAATGGCTTTCTCGGGTGACTGCTGACATGACAACAAAATGCGTTCACGGTCGGCATCCTCCATGTCGAGCGAATCCATCAGGAACTCCGCCTCCAGCACGACCGGAACGGTCAGGCGGGCGCGCAAGAGCGCTTCAGGCAGATGGCTGCTGCCAAAACCAAGACGGCCGGCAAGTTCATCATAATGTTTATCAAACGTGCCACCGGTGGCGATGATTCTTAAAGTCATGATAAGGGATTTCTAGTGTAGGAACGGCAAAGAAGCCATTGTAGCCCCAGTTTTGTGTGCTTGACACCCGACTTGGGTATTTATGCAAGTGTCCGGCGGCTAATCGGCCGGTAAAAGCACATCGGACCGTGTTACCTTGAGTTGATGACTAGCGGAGCAATTTCCACAAAAAGGACGGCCGGATAAAAATATGGCCCTTCGTTTATACTCGCCATACTGCACCGCAGCAAATACTCGTCGATATGATGCAGGAATCGGGCCGTCTGGCACCCCGATGCTCTGGCTCTCTCTAATCATCCGCGCCATTCGCCGCACCCACTTTTGAAATCACCGATGAATATGATGTCCCACCCCCAACCCAGCGCAGCATCCGCGCCTATGGTCGTCTCGACCTGGATCACGCTTCTTCTGGCAACCGCCTGCGGACTGATCGTCGCCAACCTTTACTACGCGCAACCCCTGATTGGCCCAATCAGCGAAGCGCTAGGTCTTTCCCCTGCCGCTGCCGGCTTGGTGGTGACCATGACCCAGATCGGCTATGGCGCAGGTCTGCTGCTGCTTGTACCACTCGGGGATCTGCTGGAAAATCGCCGCCTGGTCTTGTGCCTCATGGGTTTTGTCGTACTAGCCTTAGCCGGCGCAGCGCTATCCACCCAGGCGCTGCCGTTTCTGCTGTCGATGCTATTGATTGGTTTAGGCTCTGTCGCAGTGCAGGTACTGGTGCCCTACGCGGCACACATGGCGCCAGAGGCAATCCGCGGACGAGTCGTCGGCAACGTCATGAGCGGGCTGCTGCTGGGCATCATGCTGGCGCGTCCGGTCGCCAGTTTCATCACGGCATTCTCGTCCTGGCACGTGGTGTTCTGGCTGTCGGCTGGCTTGATGCTGCTGCTGGCTGCGGTACTCAGCCGGGCACTGCCAAAAAGAATGCCGGTCACAACACTGCGTTATGGCCAGTTACTGGCATCCATGGGACACCTGGTCTTGACAACCCCGATCCTGAGACGCAGGGCGCTCTATCAGGCATGCCTGTTTGGCGCATTCAGCCTGTTCTGGACCACGACCCCGCTGCTGCTCGCCGGGCCGCAATTTGCATTGTCCCAGGTCGGCATTGCCTTGTTCGCACTGGCTGGCGTCGCCGGAGCGATCGCGGCACCGATTGCCGGCCGGCTGGCAGACCGTGGATGGAGTCGTCCCGCCACCGGGCTGGCAATGCTGGCGGTTGCAATCGCGTTTCTGCTGACGCACGTAGGTCATGCAGGTTCTGACCTGGCACTGGGTTTTTTAGTCGCCGCAGCCATCCTGCTTGACTTTGGTGTGGCGGCAAATTTGACGTTTGGTCAACGCGCTATTTTCTCACTCAGTGCGGAGCATCGCAGCCGCCTGAACGGGCTGTACATGGCCACATTTTTCATGGGCGGCGCACTTGGCTCGGCGCTGGGCGGATGGGCCTATGCCTATGGCGGCTGGACCCTGACATCCTGGATCGGTTTTGCCTTCCCTGTTGCCGCCCTGCTTTACTTTTCGAGCGAACAAAAAGAAGGCAAAAATATGACGTTAGTAAAAAACTAATGCGGCAGCACTATGGTGTCGGCATAACAGGTGCCAGCGGCATAAAAAATTCATCTCCTTCGGATAACTCAGCGTGTGCAAGCACGTCAACACTAGACTATAGTAATGCCTTGTTTTTCTCCTCTGTGCACTTATCATGAAACCCATTGCGCCCGGCACCGTCATCTTTCATCCCCATCGTGGCTATGGCGTACTGACCGGCGTCAATTTACTCACCGGATGGGTGGCAGCACGATTTGGCGCTGAATCACGCACGCTTGATCTCAATTTATCGACCGATGATATACAGCATGCCGATGGCACCGCCATCCTGTTTCGCCGCACTCCGCCAGAACGCATGCCGCATGCCCGCCTGATGGCCATGGTGCGCGAATTGCATGGCGCTGGCTATCAGCGACTGTACCTGTATAGCTGGCCCAAACCATCTGGCCTGCACTGGCGCTGGCAGTTATTCACCGGTCCGCGCCATTGGATGCAAAGGCCTTGGCGCGAAGGCTGGTATGGCTCGGGAGCCGACTATAATTTCAATCCCGTCATGGGCTGGGGTGACGCGCCCGGTGCCAGCAGCACAGAACTCATCCACGCGCTAGCGCAATTTGATCCAGTCGGGCTGGCGCAAGCGCTGGGACGCGACGAAGATCACACCAACTGGTTTGCCAAGGTGTGCGACGCGTTGTTACCTGATTATGCCTACAGCATGGCGGCAGACCAGCCAGGCATAGCGCTACCAGCGCATTTGCCGGTAATTGAGGTGCGTCAGCGCATTCCCGTTTATAGCGGTGAACCGCTACCGTGGCCACCTGGCTGGCAGCGTATCTGGAGCCCGGATGCCCTCTCCGGCAACCATAACCCGCGCAGCGTAGTACGGCATGACATGATTAGTCCGTCACTGCGACTGCCGTTTGATTTTTGATGTTGCTGGCTAGTGCCAAAAAATAACTTACTCACTCATTATTTATTGACTGGTGACAAAAGTTAATACGACAAATTAGGCATAAGAGAAAAAAGAAGATTCTCTACCATCTAAACGTCAACTAATAGCCTATGAACTTGCAACCCGATTCGATTCATTAACCCGTGTTGCACTTGGTACTTGAGACCGCCCGTCTCTTTTCCGCCATATCGAGCTTATAGGGACCCAACGGCTATCACAACAAAATTTTAAAACTTATTATTAACTCATAAATAACGTTTACTTGATTCAGGAAACGCATTTAAAGATTATATTAATAGTTTCCAAAATGAAACTTTCATCTAGATGTATTTTATCTAATGCGGTATAATTCGCAAAAAATTTGACGTTAAAGAGAAATTAATAATCATAATAATGATAAGTAAAAATTAAACAACCTCCACACATCTTTTAGGGCAAAAAAATACCTTCTTAGATCACAGGTTTTTTATGATTTTTCTCTTTGAATACATAAAGAAATGCACTTCAGGAATACAAAAATGATTTTAGTAACAGGTGGCGCAGGTTTTATTGGCGCAAATTTTGTACTGGACTGGCTGGCACAAACCGATGAGTCAATAATCAATCTTGATGCGCTGACGTATGCGGGTAACCTCGATAATCTGTCCTCCCTTGAAGGTGATGCGCGTCATCTTTTCGTACATGGCGATATCAGCGACACGACGTTGCTCAGCAACTTGTTAGCCACCCATCAGCCGCGCGCCGTCCTTAATTTTGCCGCTGAAAGTCACGTTGACCGCTCTATTCTTGGTCCGGAAGATTTCATTCAGACGAATATTGTCGGCACATTTAAGTTGCTGGAAACGGTACGTGCTCACTGGAATAATTTACCGGCAGATGCCAAGAAAAATTTCAGGTTTCTGCATGTATCGACCGATGAGGTGTATGGCTCGCTGACCAAAGACGAGCCTGCGTTTACTGAAACCCATCGTTATGAGCCAAACAGCCCTTATTCCGCCAGCAAAGCGGCAAGTGATCATCTGGTGCGCTCTTACCACCACACCTATGGCTTACCGGTATTGACTACCAACTGCTCGAATAACTACGGGCCGTATCATTTCCCCGAAAAACTGATCCCCTTGATGATTGTCAATGCACTGGCTGGCAAACCGTTGCCGGTGTATGGCGACGGGCAGCAAATTCGTGACTGGCTGTATGTGAAAGATCACTGCAGCGCCATCCGGCGGGTACTGGAAGCTGGTATTTCAGGCGAGGTGTATAACGTCGGTGGCTGGAACGAAAAACCGAATCTTGATATCGTCCACACGGTGTGTTCGCTGCTTGACGAGTTGCGTCCCAAGACGGACCGCCAAAGCTACAACGCACAAATTACCTATGTCACTGATCGTCCAGGTCATGACCGCCGTTACGCGATCGATGCCAGTAAAATCGAGCGTGAACTTGGCTGGAAACCGGCCGAAACTTTTGAAACCGGCATACGTAAAACAGTCATGTGGTATCTGGACAATCAGCCGTGGGTTGCCAACGTTCAATCTGGCAACTACCGTGAGTGGCTAACAAAGAATTATGCCGAACGATCCGGGACTAGCACATGAAGATACTCTTATTTGGTATGGACGGACAAGTTGGCTGGGAACT
>CANIFC010000039.1 GCA_947466695.1 Oxalobacteraceae bacterium
AACAGGACCGTGAAACGACGTTGCGCCGATGATAGTGCGTCAACACGTGTGAAAGTAGGTCATCGTCAGGCTAAGTTACAAGCAGCAAACAAAGAGGCCCTTCGAAAGAAGGGCCTTTTTGCGTTGGGGGCGACGAAAAGGATATTAAACAAGCCTAAACAACTTCTAAGCAACCACCCCGGCAATTCAATCCCGCGGTGTCCAGTCCACTTGCGCCGGTCTGCCAGGAAGATTCAGTATCGCCGTCGCTGGTGGCGTGCGCGCAATCACTTTGCCTGCACGAATTACCGCCAAGCGGGTTGCAAGCAATCGCACTTGTAACAACACCATGAGTGCAAAGTCATCCGATCTGCAGTAGTCATCCGTTCGTTTAGTTACGGATGTGGACCATTCGACATCTTTACGCTAGCCAGGGAAAATGTTTGCTCCAAGCTATGACGCAGCAACTTTTCCAGCTATCGCAGACTGGCGGATAAGGTAATGAGTTTGAAAAATCGTTGGAAGAGATATGGCTGCTATTAAAAAACGAATAACTAACTGTCAGCCTGGTTTTTTAACTCAACAGCAAAAAAAGTAGTAATTTTGATTTGTTATTAATCAAATCCGCTCTTAATTTTGATGTATTGGTGTGGCATGAGTGCGATCAGGACAATGACCGCCCTCATACCGATTTGAGAATACTAAGTATGTCTAGCCAACCATGCAATTAGCTTAGTTGATTCGCTGCCTCTGCTAACTTCGACATCCCTTTTACCTTTGCCATTGCGTTGTTTTGTGCTGCTCGAAACAACGCATCATCAGCAGCTTGCTGCGTAAGCGACTGCATTTGCTTACTGGCATCTATCTGACTTCTTAAATTAGCATCATTTTGAGCAGATGAATCTGCAATAAACTGAGTAGTTGAGAGCGCCATAATTACTCCATTTACACGGTTAAAGATAAGATTATTATCTATTTCGAGAAAAATATTAATTTAAACTAAATTTGATTTAGTTTATCTGCTGACTGTGAAGCTCTTGTCATTGATGCGGTAGTCATTTTTTCAGCCATCGAATCAAGTCCAGCAGCTATTGCTTCTTTTTTCAAAGCTGCCGCCTTAACGGCTCCAACATAAGAATCCTTTGCCATTTGAAGATTTAGAGCCGTATTGGCTGCAGCAATACCAGCTGATGTTGTTAAATCTAAGGTGGTAGCCATAATAGTTTTCCTTTAAGTTTTATAACATTAAATTTATAAAAAACTTCTGCCCTTCTATCCCATAAGTGTTGGCAGAAACAAGAAGGTTCCAGCCGGAAAAGCCTGGATCATAATGATCAAAAAATTGAGTCTCTGTTTGAGATAACAATCTAAACGATGGTTATCACAGGTGGTAATGGCGAATGGCAGTGATAAGAGAGCAGCAAATCCGCAGCGCGGAGCTAAATAGAGTCAGATGGCGCAATCGCTGCAAGAGATTGACAAGTAGTTGTTCAGTGAGATCAGGGTGCTTGATGTGGTGTTGGATTGAGTAAAAAAGACAAAGTTACCTTCAGCGTGAACGGGCATTCCTCAGACCATTACTTCGTCGGGAACCGGTAACGTAACGTCAGATACGTTGAGGTGTACTTGAGTGGCGACGCCACCAGGGATGACTTGCGCGTTGGAGTGATTGAATTCCATGCTCCTGGATCGGTAACGTCAAGCACGACAGGACAGTGCTGGTTTGTTCAGTACAAGTTCGAAAACATAGCAAACATCGAAATATTATCGGTAAAAATCGGGTATTTAGACCTGCGCTTCCCTAAACAGGAATTGGATTAAATTTCAATCCGGACTGAACTAATATTCGCCGCGCGCTACAGATGAATGAGAGTCATAGAAAATATTAAATCAAGGAGGTTTTATGTCTGCTAAGGAAGTAACGCCAATTTTACGTCGTTTAGGTCAACGTTATGATGGGGCTAATGAGCGACTTGATAACTATTTTGAGAGCGGAATGCGCGGTGAGGAGCCTGACCCATCTCAGTTTTTTGCGTTATTGCAAAAGCGTCAAGTTACACAGCAAGCTATGGAAGCGGAGCTCAAATTGCATGAGAAAGCAAAAAAGGCGGCAATGAACGAGGTAAAGTGAAATGGAAACAAACGTTAGTCTGGACGACATTCTCAGCAAACTGCCGTTGAACAAAACGATCTTGTTTGATGACATATCTGTTTGCTTGCAGATGTTCTCTGAAGGTTCCTTATTAAGCGCTGAGTTATCAAAAAAATATTCAACTTCTATTATTTCAAGTTTTTTAGAATCTGCATTTGAAATGGCACTCCTTTTTGACGCTGGTCTCGCGATAGATGAGCGTAATAACACTTTACTAATAACTCAATGGTTGCCTTCTGTTAAGTCGTGGATTGAAGCTGAAGCCGCTTTAGAAAAAATACTCAATCAGCTCGATAACTGCCATTCAGTAATTTTATTAAGCAAGGATTCTATACAGGCTAGCTCCCTGCCATCAAAAGGGGAGCAGCGTATCCGGAGCTTGCTTGGGCGTTAATTAATACCAATTGACGGCAAGTATTCACTTATTTTAGTTTCCTACCTACGGCACGAATAGGACAGTTTATGCACAGCGTAACGCGTTCGATCCCGGGTTCCAGAATCGCCCATTTCGCTAGGCATGGTCTGGCTGTTTGGTTTGCGATCTGTTTTTTCTTGCTTACTGCGTCTGAAGCAAAGGCCGCCGTACCGGTGAGCTGGAAGGAAACCGGCTTTGGTATCGATGCCAATGGAATGACCTTGACTGATGTACTACAGGAATTTAGTACAACCTATGGTGTGAAGCTACAGAGTTCAATGCCGGCGGGCGTTCTACTACGTGGCAGATTCCAAGCGGGCAATGGATCTGAATTTATGAATCGCTTGGCGGCAAAGTATGAATTTCGCTGGTTCGTTTATAACGATACGTTATATGTTGTTGCATCCAGCGATGTCACATCCATGCGAATAGAAGTCGGAGAAGATGCTGTTCTGGATTCAAAAGCGGCTTTGATTGGTCTGGGATTGTTTGATACCCGTTTCGGGTGGGGTGAAATGCCGGATGAAGGTATGGTTTTTGTGAGTGGTCCCAGAAAATATGTTGAATTGGTTCGCGAAATATTATTACCTGTTAGCGATAACAAAAAAAATGTCAGTATTGAAAAGCAGTTGATGGTGTTTCGATTGAAATATGCGAGCGCCACTGATAGAACAATTAGTACACGAGGTCAATCCGATAACGTTATTCCGGGAGTGAAAACTATTCTGTCAGGACTGCTGAACGCTCCTGAGGGTCGGAGTTTTGCATCCCCAGAAGATTTTTCGGTTGGTAGTGATAAGCGTTCCAGGCAAGGAAAATCTGGGCGTGGCAGTGCAAAAGTACTCACCACGTCGTCCAGAACAGGCGAGTCAAGCCGGACTTTGCTTGCAGGTGCTCGTGATTACAATAGTAATTCCCGTGCTGAAGATGGTGACGCTGCGGTCGACGAGCCAAAGCGTTCAACCCGCTCAAAGACGCAAGGTGTTCGTATTGATGCGGACCAGTCCCTCAATGCGATCATTATTTATGACAGCGGCAACAAGCGTGCGATGTATCAGGCTTTGATTACGGAGCTAGACATCGAGCCCCAACAAATTGAGATTGAAGCATTGATCGTCGATATCGATCGTAACCAGCTTAATCAACTTGGGGCTGAATGGGGGTTCAACGCAGGTAGCATCAGCGCAACGTTCAACGGCACTTCTACTGATTCAAAAGGCATGACATTACCCGTGTCGGGATCAACGCTATTGATCAAAAATGCGGCGAATTTCTATGCAAGATTGACTGCCATGGAGAACAAAGGCGATGCCAGGGTACTGGCCAAGCCTACTATTTCTACTCTAGAAAATATTGCGGCTGTTCTTGATTTAAGTCAGAGTCGTTATTTGCCTTTGGTCGGAGAGCGTGTCGTCGATCTCGCGAACGTCAATGTTGGCACGATGCTGAAAGTAACTCCACGTATCGTACGGGAAGGCTCACTTACCCGCGTCAGGCTCGATATCAATATAGAAGATGGTGCTTTTTCTGCAGAAGCGGCGAACAGTACAAACGTGACCAGATCAACAATCACTACACAGGCAATCATTGAACCGCAACATACCTTGTTAATTGGTGGATACCATTCTGAGGCGAAGACGCAGAATCATCAAAAAATACCCGTTTTGGGTGACATTCCGGTTTTTGGCGCTCTTTTCCAGAATAACTCCGATAGCATCAGCAATCGTGAGCGGCTTTTCCTGATCACCCCAAGGATTTCAGGTATGACCGGCATTCAGGCAAATCGGCAGTCAGCAATTGACGAGCGCGCACGGGAAATTCTACAGACAGAGCGTAGTCCTCAGAAAACGCCACAGTCACCATCTCCGACACAACATGACAAGCGTGTGATAACCCCCGCACCATCTGGTGCACTCGTGGAGTCTCCCTTGCTGTTGACAGACCCAAAAATTTCACTGTCAGGAAATGCGTCCCCGGTGAAGGGGCCTGCGCCTGCAAATGTTCTCGGTGCGCTCAACCGGGCGCAAGTTAGTGAGGTCGTTGCGTCGAACGATATGATGCCCAACGTTCCTCAACGGTCCTTCGTACAAACAGAAGAGGCTAGACCTGTTGCCACTAAAGAAACGAAGAAAGAAAAGCAGAAAGTGCTGCTACTACGTTATCGACAATAGTTTGCAAAAAAATTCTGACCCATCTCTGTCGTCATTTTGTGTTCATTGCTTGATAGCAAGATCAATTGGGTTGTCCTGCCGTGCCTCAGATCCTGTGGTGTTCTAGTCGTTGCTTACATCTCCATCAGACGAAGTTCCACTGATCGCAAACAATCACCCAGCAAAAAAATGTCGGTATTGGAATGGCGTGGTGACACTTTGGCATACTTAATGAGCAAGGCTAAGTGTTCCCATCGTCAACATGCCGATGAACATCAGATCGTCGCAAATTGACGGATGATCTGCCCGTTGCGCTGCGAATAGTGGGGGAATAGCATTTTTAGCACGCGCAGTCTTAAGTACGTACCCGGAATATTTTGCTGGTAAAGGGAGTATTGGCTTTCTACCTGGGAACAATGATTTGAAAACATCAGTAATGGTAGAAATACGTATAAGAAGGCACTGTTGGCTCTGCTAAAATCCAAGACCACGTTATGAAACTCAACAGGAAGGCTGCAGAGATGGATTCGATGATCGAGAAGAAGGAAGAAATTCGCCAGCAACTACGTCAGGCCGCTCTCGAATACCACGAGTTTCCCACTCCCGGCAAAATCAGCGTCACCCCCACTAAACAACTGACTAACCAGCGCGACCTTGCCTTGGCGTATTCGCCTGGCGTCGCTGCTGCCTGTGAGGAAATCGTTGCCGACCCGGCCAATGCATTTCGTTATACCGCACGCGGCAATCTGGTTGCCGTCATCACCAATGGTACTGCGGTGCTTGGCCTGGGAAATATTGGTCCCTTGGCGTCCAAGCCGGTTATGGAAGGGAAGGGAGTACTGTTTAAAAAATTCGCCGGTATCGATGTCTTCGACATTGAGATCAATGAACTGGATCCCGACAAATTGTGCGACATCATTGCGTCGCTGGAGCCGACATTCGGCGGCATCAATCTGGAAGATATCAAGGCGCCGGAGTGCTTTTATATTGAACGAAAGTTACGTGACCGGATGAAAATTCCGGTGTTCCATGATGATCAGCATGGCACGGCGATCATCGTTGGTGCCGCAATACTGAACGGTCTGAAAGTCGTCGGCAAGGATATCAAGGACTGCAAATTGGTTGTCAGCGGAGCCGGTGCTGCCGCACTGGCTTGTCTTGATCTCATTGTCGATCTTGGTTTCCCGATCAAGAATATTTACGTAACAGACCTGGCCGGCGTGGTGTACCAAGGCCGTGTCGAACTGATGGACCCCGACAAGGACCGCTTCGCGCAAATTACTGATGCCCGTACGCTGGCTGATGTCATGCCCGGTGCAGACATTTTCCTGGGGTTATCTGCTGGCGGCGTCCTGAAGCAGGACATGGTCAAGGGCATGGCAGCCAACCCGCTCGTATTCGCATTAGCCAACCCGACGCCGGAAATCCTGCCCGAGGAGGTCATGGCAGTGCGTGGCGATGCCATCATCGCTACCGGCCGTTCGGACTATCCGAACCAGGTCAATAACGTGCTGTGTTTTCCGTATATTTTCCGTGGTGCGCTCGATTGCGGTGCAACCACGATTACACGTGAGATGGAAATCGCGTCGGTGCACGCGATCGCTGAACTGGCTCAGGCGGAACAATCCGATATTGTTGCCAGCACCTATGGCATCGAGAATCTGAGTTTTGGTCGTGAATACCTGATTCCGAAACCGTTCGATCCGCGGCTGATGATGAAGATTGCACCGGCCGTGGCCAAGGCTGCCGTTGACTCAGGAGTTGCTGCGCGTCCGATCACGGATATGCAGGCTTACATCGATCGCCTGCAGCAGTTTGTCTATCACAGCGGCACTTTTATGAAGCCACTGTTCCAGGTGGCCAAGAACGCACCAGACGAACTCAAGCGCATCGTCTATGCCGAAGGCGAAGAGGAGCGAGTCTTGCGCGCCGTGCAAGTGATCGTCGACGAACGACTGGCCAAGCCTATTCTGGTGGGCCGGCCTGCCGTGCTGATGCAGCGGATCGCAAAGTTCGGATTACGCCTGAAACCGGATGTCGATTTTGAAGTGATCAATCCGGATCAGGACGAGCGCTACCGTGACTTCTGGCAGTCCTATCTTGCTATTACGCGGCGCCAGGGTGGCACCGAACAATGGGCCAAGCTCGAAATGCGCCGTCGTCACACGCTGATTGGCGCGATGATGATTCACAAAAACCATGCGGACGGGATGATCTGCGGTACCTTCGGCACTAACGCATTGCACTTGCATTATATTGATCAGGTATTGGGCAAGCGTGAGGGCGTCAATGTGTATGCCGCGATGAACGCCCTGATCCTGCCGGATCGCCAATTGGTGTTAGTCGACACGCATGTGAATGAAAATCCCACTGCGGAACAACTGGCTGAGATCACCATTCTGGCCGCAGAAGAGATGCGTCGTTTCGGGCTGTATCCGCGCGCAGCATTGCTATCGCATTCCAGTTTCGGCTCCAGTAACACGGAGTCGGCCAAGAAAATGCGTGCCGCATTAGCGATTATCCAGCGCGATGCACCCGATCTTGAAGTCGATGGTGAAATGCATGGTGATGCAGCACTCGACAGCAAGTTACGCAACAAAATGATGCCGGAGTCGCCTTTGAAGGGCGATGCGAACTTGCTGGTGATGCCAAACATGGACTCGGCCAATATCGCTTACAACCTGCTCAAGGTCGCCGCCGGTAATGGTGTGGCGATTGGTCCTATCTTGCTTGGTTGCGCCAAGGCCGTGCATATCCTGACGCCATCGGCGACGGTGCGTCGTATCGTCAACATGACGGCTCTGTGCGTGGTCGACGCGATCGCAGAACGCTAAGAGCGGTACTGCAAAAAAAGCCGGTAGCCAAGTTGGCTGCCGGCTTTTTTATTTCCAATCGGTTTGGATGAGTTACTGGTCACAGTAGTTTCAGCGGCACGCGACCAGTCGGTACGATAGACGATGCCCGATCGCAATGCCCGGGCTGGTCATCGAAAAACATATGCGGGCGAAACGCTGCCAATACGTCTGACTTCGCTACGCCGCCCATGAAAAATGTTTCGTCTATCGTCACGTCCCAGGCCCGCAAGGTGCGAATCACGCGTTCATGCGCAGGCGACGAGCGGGCGGTCACCAGAGCCGTACGAATCGGACGCGCCCGGCCATCTGCGGCCTTGAAATTATTCTGAATAAACGACAATGCCTTGAGCAAGCGCGCAAAGGGTCCTTCGGGTAAGGGCCTGAGTGCGTTTTCGCGCTCATGTCGCTCGAATGCTTCGATACCTTGCGTCTGATAAATGCGTTCTGATTCATCCGAAAAAATCACCGCATCGCCATCGAAAGCAATCCGGATCTGATCGAGTTCCTCCAGCACATTCTCAGGTTTCTGATAGAGCAGGGCAGCGGCTACGCCACTGTCAACGGCGGCCTGTACATCGTCTTCGTGCAGTGACAGGAACAGGCTCACATTAAAAGCGCGCAGATAGGGCGCAAGTGGTGCACCTCCCGACAAAACAGCGCGTGTGATGTCAAGGCCGTGGTACGTAATCGAATTAAAAATGCGCATCGAAGTTTCAGATGAATTACGCGACATGATCACCACCTCGACAAAGCGCTGGTTGTGCGTCAGTACATTGAGTTTCAACAGTGCCCGCACCAGCGCGAAACCAGCGCCAAGTTGCAGGATTTGATCTTCATGATCGATCTGATGCTGGCGGTAGGCCTCCAGTCCGTGCTGCTGGAACAGCGCTTCTTCGACTTCAAGGTCGAACAGCGCGCGGGAAGAAATTCCAATCACCAGCAACTGATCGAGTGATACCGGCATCATGGCTCCAGGATTGATAAGTGCAAATGCAACAGGCGAAAAAAAACAGTCAGGTAATGGTATATAAAATTTATACGATTAGCTGACTGCTTATTTTTGAAGCTACTTGAATCTGTTTGGTGCGGGAGCCGGAACCCCATTGACGCTTGAAACCCGC
The DNA here is from genome assembly GCA_947466695.1 of Oxalobacteraceae bacterium. Classification (GTDB taxonomy): domain Bacteria; phylum Pseudomonadota; class Gammaproteobacteria; order Burkholderiales; family Burkholderiaceae_D; genus Undibacterium. The sequence continues at coordinate 8,673 of CANIFC010000039.1, forward strand.
ATGGATGCTAGCCTTTCCGACTCGATGAAAAAAAAGTACCAACAAAAATACCAACAAAAAATATTGTGTCTCTAATTTGACACGCAGTAAGACAGGATAATACGGGATAAATCGGTCTTGCTTACGTTGTGGCGGGTTGATTCCCTGGCTAATCTTGCCAGCATCGGAAAACCTGTATTTTGTGGATGCAAAAATCTGGCTTCACAGTCGGTCAGGGCTGGAGCGGTTTAGAGTTTTCCACTCCCCCCGGCTCTGGTAGTTCGGTAGCTACCGTTGCCGCTGGTGTTCATGACGTGCTTTTGTGGCAACGTCTCCGAGAATAATTTCATTTTTCGCTTATTTAATTTTTCGATTTAAATAAGTCATCGCCATTTGGCGCGCTTCAATCCATCGCCATTTCCAAACGCCTATTGCATACATGTCTGGACCATACAAAGATCCAGTACGTGAGTATTCGCCGTCAGCCATTGCAAATGTGTCTGTAAATACTCCGTCTGGTGAATGGCATCTCCAGTTTTTTACATCAGCAACCACACAATGTTCAAGTGCTTCGGGCGCATTGAGATCGCTCCAAGTAACGACAATCTGATTCTCAAAGGACACTTTGTACATAGCCTTATTGGATGAACTTTCTTCGACGCAAACTGCGTTTTCTCTCGCATTGCAGTATGCAAAATAAACGGGTACTTCGTTGGCGTGCTCATATTTGTACCAAGCACCTAGCGCAAATATGAAAATCATGAAACCCCAGGTCGAGCCGGAATTGTCAGCCATGCTATGTCTCACTTAAAACGAAATTAATTGCATTATGCTAACAGCATCCATCGTTCCGGCCGGTCGGCACTCGATCTTTTTTGGTTAGGTTTATGGTCTCAAAGGATCACACATGGTCTTCGGTACTTATGCCACAGGGATTATCCCTACCCTCTCAGCTTTGCTCCATGCAATGCCGCACAGTCCCGCCACGCTGTTTGATCGCTTCGATAGTGCGACTTCCTACCCGTAACCTTCCCGTGCCATAGCGCACTCGATGTGCCTGCCACTCGCGCACTGGATAACGTTTTCTTGGCTAGCTGCCTCGTCTAGTTCTGCCAGCCTCGCGCGCGCACGCGAAGCGTTTTGTGGGTTAGCGTTAAATCGAACCTTCACAGCCGGTGTCCCGATCCTGAGTGCCAGACTTTTTACCGGCATACCCCATCATCCATCAGCCCGGCCCGGATGGTGCCATGCTGTTCGATTGCCGATGCTGCCGGAATTGATTCTATTTCCTCCTACTTTGGATTGAACTTCACTGTTCCAGGCCGTACAGCTTCCGCATACCCTTTGCGTAACCTTAGCGTTCTGTCGCCGCATGCCCTTGCTATATCCTTGCTATCAAATAGCCGCACACCATCCCCGTAACGTCCCCCGTTCGATAGCCTTTATCCTCGTTGCAATCTCGTTGTTTGATGGCCCTTCGCCTTGTTGCGATCTTGTTGCCCTCGCCCTAACCTCGCCCCTCCGGTATCTGCATACCCTTACTGTTTTCTTACCGTTCAGCAGGCCATACCATCACCGTAACGTCACCCTCCGACAGTCCATACCCTTGCCGTAACCTTGCCGTTCGATGGCGCGAACCCTTGATGTAATGTTGACGTTCGATGGCACATACCCTTGCGGAAACCTTGCGGTCGGCAGCCCTTACCCTCGCGGTAACCTCGCGGTCGGTCGTCCTTCATGGGGCGGCGTTTCAATATGCCTGGCGAACGGTCGTCAAGGCATGCGCCTTTGATTGCGGTTGATTGTTTTTCAATGGCGACACCAGCCGATGCGCCAATAGAAAAAGCCCCGCATCAGCCGGGCCTCGATCCATCGTTACCGTTACCGCTGTTCCCGGTGGTTTTGCTGTATATCCCCTGTTCTTTATCCAAAACTACCGGAAGCGGTGCGGCCTTGCCGGGTCAGTCTTGTATCAGGTCATCCGGTAGCCGCCATCGATCGCGGTCGGTGCCATGCAGGGCAGGCGGTCGCCATTGCTGGTGATGCAGGGCGGATGCTCCATTGATTACCAGCTTGTCGATAAGCGCCTGCATTCTCAGCGTTGGGAACATGTCACCAGCAAGCGCCAGTGCTTCCGATGCCGCATTGCCTGGCATGTAGTCGATACGTGGGCGGTCGATCTTTGGCATGGTCAGTTCTCTTTCTGCTTCATGCGACCGATAACGGTATCCATGATGGCGCTTCCTGCCGCGTCACATGCGGCCTGCATCATCTGCATCATGCGCGGCCCTGATTCGTTGCGTGCCAGTAGGGTGCGCAATATGTCCTCATGCGGGTATCCATTGGCCCGTGCTGCCGATAGCACGTCATCAATCAATCGCGTAAATTTTTGGATGCCTGCGCGTGATGTGGTCGCCCGATCCTCGTCATAAACCACTCCGGCAATTATTAGGATGACGCCAGCCGGGGAAATGTCGTAGCCGTCGCCATTCGGTTTAAACATCGGTTGCGTCGTCATTGGCCGATCTCTCTAAACAGCGCCATCACATCAACGAACGCCGCTTCGTCGGCATGGGGCGGGTTATCAGATACCCACAGTGCCGCCGCCTTGATCGCCTCATCAAACAGATAGCCCCGCGTCGTCATCAATCGCCATGCAATGTTATTGACGCGGTGCAGGCCGTCGGCTGGGTACCCGCTATCAATGTCTGATTGCACCAGGTCGAACCGGAATTTATCGAACGATGCGGTAACGTCGCTGTTTTCTGGCTCATGGTGTTTTTGTGGTGTCAGCGGTGTCAGTGGTGTCAGCGCACCGTCAAACCCCGCATGGTTACTGGGTTTGAAGCCATTCCCCATCGACTGACACCTGTTTTTATCGTGGTGTCCGTCGGTGTCAGGAGTGTCAGCCGATTGCATTCTTTCGCTTTGACTGACACCGCTGACACCTGCCACTTTTCCCGGTGTCAGTCGTGCCGAATACCCGCCAGCCCATATACCTATTGGCTTTGCGCCATGACTGACACTGCTGACACCACTGACACCGCTTTTTTGCATATCCCTTGCTTTGGGTTTGAACGCATCAAGCCACATGGTCATGCCTCCCACATTTTCGGAGTGAAGACATAGCAGCGCGTGACGCCCATATCCGGCAAGGTTTTCCGCTGTGCTGATTTTCCATCGCCATCTGGTGCGAGCCATCCGGCATCGGTCAGCACCTTGGAAACGGTCTTCATGTCGAACCCGGCGCATACGTCGCGTTTGTAGGCTTCCGCCAGTACGAAATACTCCTGGCCGTCGCTAGTGGATTTTCTGAACCCGGCCCGGTTGATCGTGATTCGGCTTGCGTCGGTCATATCCGAAAACCGCGATTCACCATGTGATTCAAAGAACGCCTTCACACTGGAAAGAATCGCCGTTCGTTCCTGATTGCCACCGCCGCCCCGACTATCGAGCCATGATTTAAAACAGGAAGCGACTGCCGCCACCGCGTCGCCTTGCTGCCAGCCCGTCACGCCTGCGCCGGTTGCGTATTCACCAGCAATGGCGATCACTGCGAACTTGCCGCACACGCGTGCCGCCTGGCCTCCGGCATCCGCTGGCAAATGGTCGTCCACAAAGGATTTCATGGCCTGCTTGAGCGTCGCCGGGAAGGTGTCCGGCTCCTGGGTAATGCGCTCCAGGAATGCAATGGCTGGCGTCCCGTAATAACTTTGCGTCGCCTCCTTGATGGCATCCGAAAGCATCGCGCCACCTTCATAGCCGTGCAAGTCTTCAAACAAGCCGTATCCTGCCCCGGCATCCGCCGCAATGTCGATCATGCGCACCTCTTGGCCTGCCTTGGCGACTTTGCCACCGTCACGCATGTGCTGTGCAAGCCCAATCTCGCCAGAACTGATAATCATCAGTCGCCATGTCTTACGCTGCCTGGCGTCGCCGGTACGTGATGCGCGGCCTTTACCGACACCGTTGCCGATCATGTACACGATGCTGCCTACTTCCTTCGGCTCTACCTCTGCCATTTCATCAAGGATCAGCGCCGCGTCATTGTGAAGTGCGCACGTGCCTTCCAAAGCGTTGCCGGTCGCACGCCAGCTTTGCTTGAATGCCGAACTGCCATATACCGAAGCCGCCACCAGTTGCGCCGTGCTCTTGCCAGTCGAACTACTGCCGACAAAGTGCAAGCCGCCCGACTCCTGCCCGGCATGTCGGAGAATCATTCCGGCGAACGATGCCGACACCGCAAATATCAAACGGCTGTTCCCGATGCAAAGCTGCCCCACGTTGTCGCGCCATTGTTTAAGGTCGCCGCCTTGCACGTACTGGCATACCGTCTTGTTTTCCGACTGATACAAAACGACTTCCTTGCTTTCCCCGATGGTGCGGTCTGGCATGACGAACACGTTATCGAACCAGCCGGTTTGCTGAACGCACCGCGCCCGTTCTTTTGGCGTGCTCTCGATCAGATATTCGGAAAGGCGGTTTTTTGCTGCCATGCCGGAACCGATCTTTAGCCCGAGTCGTGATAATTCCCGCCGCATGTCCGAACCATCACCGGCAAGCAATTCCATCGGGATAGCCCACTGGTGATACACGCCGTCAGCATCATGGAATGCGATCACACGGCCCCAATTCTCGGAAGCGCGGTCACGTATCAAGGCGGTAACGCGTAGCGGCTCGCAGACTTTCATCGGCTTGCCTGGCCTCTCGTCGGTGCCTTCCGGCGTATAGAAAACCCCAGCAGGGGAAATGCTGAAACCGAACGGCAAGCCGCTGGCGTCGTGTGCTGCCTTGCGCTTCGTCCGCGCTTCCGTTTGCTTCGGCTCGTCGTCATCTACAAGCGTCCAAGCGTCAGCGCACGGCATGGCTTCATCAATCCGGGCCTTGACTGCTTCCGGCCCGAACAGTGACGCCATGTCGTTAAAGTCATTTTTTTCTGCCTCCCGATCCGGCCCGAACTCAGGAACCGCCAGCAGTCCGCCCACTGTCGCCGCTGCTTCGACAGCATGGCGATCTGGTGCGCCGGTCGTCTTGTCCAGGTCAGCCGCGACCACAATCACCGCTGCCGGGAAACGATGGCGCAAGGCTTGCGCTACCTTCACCAGATTACCCGCCGACAGTGCCGCAATGCCGTGCTGTGCGCTTGCCTGCACGACTGACAGGGTAGTCGCCACGCCCTCGCATATCGCTAGCGTCAGGCCCGTGCCGTCGCCCTCTGGCAGTCGTTGTGCCGCCCAGTAGCCGCCACCTTTCGCGCCGTCCTTGATGGCATGCTTGCGCCCGTCGCCGTCGATCAATTCGCATGTGCTGATGGCCTCGCCAATCTTGACGGGGATCACCAGCAATTGCCCGATCAATGGATCTTCATTTTGCTTTGGCGGATACCCGAGAATCGCCACCGCACCGGCAAGACTGATTGCCTTCATTGTCGCCGTGGGTGCCACCTGCTTGCGTACCAGGTAAGGATGCTCTGCCAGTGCTGGCGTCGCGGTCGCCCACAACTTCCCGGCATTCTTTGCGCCGCTTGCGTGTTCGCTGGCCTTCTTGATCCGCGCCGCCGCATCCTTGTTGGCCCTGTCTGCCGCACGCTGGGCGATCTCTGCCGGGGTGCTGGTGTGGATCGCGCCAGTATCCTGCCAGCCACGTTCCTTAGCCTCGAAAAAAAGGCTTCCGATACTCACATTGCCGCCTGAGTTGATGCCGCGCCAGACTGACACGGCGTCACGCTCCTTGTAACTGTCGTCGCCCTGGCTCCATTCACTCCAGACTGAAAAGCCTTCCTCGTCCGACAATTCAGACTTCACCGCCATGCCCATTTTTACCCATAGGTCACGGTCGCCGGATGGAATGCAAGACAGCGCGGAGGAAATCCGACTGCGGTCTGTCGTCATGGTGGCGTTCATGGCTTGCCCTCCCTGCGTGCCTTGTTCGCCTTGTTCATGTGGTCAATGATCGCTTCGGCATCGCCGGTCAGCATGTCAGCGGATGCCATGACAAAGCGCAACAGCCGGTCGGTGGCGTTCGCGTCCAGTATTGGCGCGGTGCCGTTGCTGCGGTCTAGGTCACTTGAATGGATCAGCCCCATGCAAGTGCTGATGCCCTGGCAAATATCCATCGTCTTTTCGGCAAACATGGCTTCGGCGTTGTGCTGGATGCCGTCATGCAGAAAGGTGAATGGCTGGTAAATCGCCTTTGGTTCTGGTTGCTCCACGGTCTGATCGAATGGCATGTTCGGGGTGCTCATGCGGCACCGCCGATCAATGCTGCCAGCTTGCTTGCAATGTCATTGGCAAGGCTTGAACAGGTCGCCAGCGTCGTTTGATAATCCACAGCAGGAAGGATGCCAATCACGGTAAGCAATGCGCCCAGGGCGTCAGCTTGTCCGGCAATGCGGTTTATGGTGTCAGTACGGGATTGAATGGGTGTGGTGGTGCTTATGGTTGTCATGGCATGCCTTTGGTGTACGGTTAAACCGCTCCCCACTGCTAAACGGGGTGGGCGGCAAATGACAGGGTTAGCAGACCGGAACACCAAAGGAACCCGGCAAGCCCGAAGGCTTCCCCGCCACCGCCGCCCGAAGGCATGCGACAACTGACGCACAATAAAAAACGGCATTGCGCCGTTTGTGCGCTTTGATGTATTCAGGCTGCTAAACCCGGCTCCCTCTTTTTCGGAAACAGTCGGAGTATCAGCCCGGTCGTGGTGATGCGTCAAGCGGGTGGTGTGTATCATTGCGCGGCCCTTCCACCGCGTTGCACGATGAAGGCTTCGACTTCCGCCGCATTCCATACTGTGACTGAATCGCCCAGCTTGAAC
>CANIFC010000040.1 GCA_947466695.1 Oxalobacteraceae bacterium
AAGCACAGACGATGGGAGAAAAAGCTCAGAACCGATATAAAGAGTTATTTACTGCTGAAAAAATGTCTAAAAGTTATCTGCAGCTTTATCATCAAGTACTTGATGAGAAAGCCTAGTGGGTCGTTTCCCTGGACGCGTACTCTGCGAACTCGCCCTGCCACAAGATGAAGCCAATAGTTACAAGGTGACCCCCTGTCAATGAACAGGTCAATGCGGGTAATTTGACCTGGAACAATGCAGAGGATCACATCGCCAAATTTTGTTCAAGAAGTGAATACTCAAAAGTACTTTAAAATTTTACCGAAACGCCTACACCCCACGTCAAATCTGCCGTGTTCTTGTTCAGCCCCTTGAACAGTCCCATATCAATTTGGCATAAATTTGACAGCAGGTAGGCCGCTCCTATATCCGCCGTGACGACGCTTCCTCCGTTTTTGGCGCGTGCCACTTGGGACGCAGCGACTTCAACGAAAGTACGGAAACGCTCGTTCCATGATTTTCCCAGGACGACGCCAAAGATGCCGCTGTAAAATCGCTTTCCTGCTGGCGTTTTGTCATACATCAGTCCGGGCATTACTCCCAAGGACATATCGCCGAGCAGATCCCATTCAGCGACGAGCCGGATCGAAGGCCGCAAACCGTTTCCACGAAAAGCTCGGCTACCGGAATCGAGGTCCACGTTTGCCAATATACCTATCGATGGCATGGCACCATGATCATCCATGACATGCCATTTGGCGCCTAGCGACACATCGGAGTAACCGCGCACCGTGCTACTCGTGGTGGCGACTGTGTCTTCACTTTTCAACACAGTTCGCCCGTCCGTTTCGATCCTCAACTCCCATGTATCACCGGTGCCCAAGCGTAATAATGTTGGTGTCGTGCTGAGCTTATCCTTGATGTTATTTCTATTATTTAGCTCTAAGTTAATACCAGTCTCAAGTTGAAAACGACCTTTTCCGACCACGTCGCTCGATTCCACGAAGTCAGGCCGGTCTGTGACGATCACGTCAGTCTCTGCTGCTTTCACGATAGTTGAACCCAGCGCCACAAACACCGGCAGGAAGAGACTAATATACTTGAATCGATATAACGTACGAAGGTTCGTTCTTATTTTCATGGTGACTCCTCTTGCGGTTGATGGATGTCTGTCTTGTTGGAGGCAGGTTTTTTTCGGTGCCGGCTATTTACTGGCGAATAAATATCGAATATCGAATAATCAGAATTTTCTCTGCCTGATGGTATGCATAGGCGACATACAATTGCCGTGGTATCAGACAGAGATAGCGCTGTCAATTCCGCTGAAGTGCCCGCGGTACTGATTGCACCCTGGTTGCCACCATTGAATGGTCCATCTTAAAGACATTGATCGCGTCGACCAGTGTGCTGGCTTGAACTTGTAGTGATTGCGCTGCAGCGGTCGCTTGTTCAACGAGTGTCGCATTCTGCTGTGTGACGTCATCCATTTGTGTAATAGCCTGATTAATCTGTTCTATGCCCGAAGTTTGCTCTCGGCTGGCGGCTGTAATTTCACCCATAATATCGGTGACGCGCCGGATGCTGGTAACGATCTCCTCCATCGTCTCTCCCGCCTGGTTGACCAGCTTGGCACCGACATCCACTTTTTCGACCGAGTCACTGATCAGTGATTTGATTTCCCTGGCAGCGCTTGCACTGCGCTGGGCCAGGTTGCGTACCTCGGTAGCAACTACGGCAAAACCTCTACCCTGCTCACCGGCGCGCGCAGCCTCCACTGCGGCATTTAACGCCAGGATATTGGTTTGAAAGGCGATGCCGTCAATCACGCTGATGATATCGACGATTTTTTTCGAGGAAGTATTGATGGATTCCATTGTGTCAATCACCTGCGTGACTACCGCGCCGCCTTTACTGGCCACCTCGGACGCAGCAACAGCGAGTTGATTCGCCTGTCTGGCATTGTCGGCATTCTGCCGTACGGTGCTGGTCAGTTCTTCCATCGACGAAGCCGTTTCCTCCAACGCGCTGGCTTGTTGTTCGGTACGGCCCGACAGATCGAGGTTACCCTGTGTAATTTCTGCGCTCGCAGTCGCAACATTTTCAGATCCCTGACGCACACTTGAAACGATGGTTTTGAGTGTTCCAATCATCGTATCGAATGCTGTTGCAAGACTGGCACGGTTGCCGGAGGCAGATATGCCTCGATACGTCAAATCCCCGCTGGCAATCCGGCCAGCCAAGGTAATCGCGTCATTGAGTTCCATGCCCAGCTGGGCAGTGATGCTGCGGGAGACAACGACGGCGGTTCCAACCAGAAGCAAGCCGCCAATCAGGATCGACACGCCACTCAGAATGTGGGCGCTGCGGGAAGTGCTGTCAAACTCTTCATCAGCAAGATCCGCATCGGCTTTGAGTAAATCGCCAAGCTTGGTAAAGCTCTGTTCGAACTTATCAATCAGCTTATCGATCTGGTCGTCCACATCGGCAATTTCATTACGCGGCGCATCACGTTTGGCGAGAGTGACATATTGTTCATTGTAGAGCCCCCGCATCTGCAGAATTGCCGCCCGGCCTGTCGCAAGGGCAGCGCGCTTGTCCTCAGTGTCAGCAACACCCGAGGAAAATTCGATCGCCTTGTCGATTTCGACCGACATGTCTTGCCATTTTTTTTGAACTTCTACAAATTCACGATTGATAAATGTATCAGCGACAATACGATAGGCTTGAGCACCCAATAATCCATATTGTTTAATTTGGCCAGCCGCCTGGCTTTTTTCAAGGGCAACATTTTGAAAATGACCCAGGCGTGTCAGGCTAATCCAATTGACCGCTGCCAACAGGACCATCAACAGTGCTGACATCCCCACAATTAAATAAAGCCGGCTTGATACTTTCAATCGGTTCATGAGATTTCCTTATTATGGATAAGCATATTAAGCATGGGATACCAGCTCTGTACGTCCGGTACAGTCAAGGAATTACCGGAAAATCGCTCAAGAGCCAAGCGTTTCCAGTGCTAGAAAAGTGAAGCATATCAATCGAAATATCTGGTGTCAAATCCTCTGAAAATCCATTGTCATCACATTATTTATTATTGCTGACGGAGAGAAACTCCCTCTAGTGAGCTATACCTCATTTTTTAAGAGTACCGGTCATAACGAGCAAAGCACCGGCTAAATCGAGTACTAAAACGATACCTGAGACTGTAGCAATAAAAGCTGCTGCGATCGCGACGCCCGCAACCAAGCTCACCGGCTTAAATAGTAAGGTTGTCAAGGATCGTCAGGACATCTTTTGACCAGACGATCCATCCTTCTTCAAATATAAAGCCGGCCTTGAGTTTCAGGCGACGGATTTGCTCCTCACGAGAAAGCGCAGTGTGGCTGAAATCGCGTGCTCCTATCTCTTGATACGGCCGTAGTATTTCCTGATGTAGTGCCAGACGAGGGCTGATCTCCCCTGCTAACCCCAGTGGGACAATCAGCGCATCGGCGCATCGGCGCATCGGCGCATCGGCGCGTAGCCGGACCATCAATTAGGTAATTCAACCCGGTCGCCAGATTCGTTAGCCCAAATTTTTAATTCTTTCTTGCTCGGTAGCGACGCCTGAAACCTGCGTTTGTCCCGCCTGTCAGTTTTGTCTTTGCTCGATCTGACTCAACCCTTTACTTCCATGCGCACCAAATCAAAGCCGGAAGAGGGTTCTTCGATCAGTGAGGTAAGCGATATGCGTTACAGAGGCATGGGTATTCAATCAGGCGTGTGATGTTGTTTCCCGTATTTCAAAGGAAAATCTTTCATAAAAATATAAGATTCGTTACGATTTAATACAACTAGTTGCATATTAATATTTTCATCAAAAGTTTTAAGAGGGAAGCGTTATGTGTCCTTATCTGACTAAACCGCTTGATCAGACCGTACATCTGGCCGCACTGATTTGATGTGGTCAATACAGAGGAAAATACAATGACACAATTACAGCCAAAAGTCGCCAGTGCCATCGCTAGCTGGCACAAGATGATCGCTGCAAAAAATCTCAGCGAACTGCCTGCGATGGTGCATGCCGATGCGGTGTTTCGTTCGCCGATGGCGCATCAGCCTTATGCCAGCGCGCAGGCGGTGGTGCTGATTTTGAATACGGTGATGAACGTGTTTGAGAATTTTAGCTACCACCGTGAGCTGGCGTCGGAAGATGGCCTGAACGTGGTGCTGGAATTTAGCGCCACGGTAGGCGGTAAACAGCTCAAAGGTATAGACCTGATTCAATTCGATACCGACGGCAAGATTGTCGAATTTGAAGTGATGGTCAGGCCCTTGAGTGGCCTTCAGGCACTGGGTCTGGAGATGGGTGCCCGGCTGGCACAGACACTGCCAGCCTATAAGAAAACCTGAGCGACACTACGGCTCTAGTGGGCTAGGACTTTCCTTGCCGGTGAAACTAAAAAGCGTGGGAGCACGCGGTTTTTTGTGCCGTGACCGCCGGAATGACCTGCTTAGAAACCGCTTTCTTACCAGCGCCTTACTATAGCCATTATCACCTGGCAGTCACGATCGTTGCCGCTGCCGCTGCCGCTGCCGCTTTAATGCGGCGCACTTCTGGCACCGTCGACTTGCTGGTCCAATCCATATTTCTTGAGCTTGACATACAAGGTGCTCTTTGCAATTCCGAGGTGCCTGGCCACTTGCGTCAGGTTACCTCGATCTGCCGCCAGCGTCGCGCGGATCGAGGCCAGTTCTGCACCTTCCAGCTTACCCAAGGTTGCGGCAAGCGGCAGACTGTCAGGGGTGAGTGAGGACGTGATGTCATCGGGCAGAGCATCGAGCTGCAACAATTCTGCCGTACCCGCCATCAGGAACATGCTTTCGACGGCGTTGCGCAGCTCACGTACATTGCCAGGCCACGGGTGATGTTGCAGCGCATCGAGAACTTCGGGACTGATGTCCTTGGCAGCCATGCCATAGCGTTCAGCGAACTGGTGCAGAAAGTGCATCACCAGCGCAGCGATGTCGCCGCTCCGTTCGCGCAGTGGGGGAATACGGATGCTGGTGACCGACACGCGATAAAAAAGATCCATCCGAAAACGACCTTGTGCCACTTCTTCGTGCAAATCCCGGTTGGTGGCCGAGATCAGCTTGAAGTTGATTTTTCTTGGCACCGTCTCGCCGATCCGGTAAATTTCACCCTCTTCGAGTACGCGCAAGAAGTGTGGCTGCAACTCCAGCGGCATTTCTCCTATTTCATCAAGAAACAGCGTGCCGCCATTGGCTGCCTCGATCTTGCCTGCCATGCCGCCACGCCGCGATCCGGTGAATGCGCCCTCGGCATGGCCAAAGAGTTCACTGGCCAGCAAGTCTTTCGATAATCCGCCGCAATTGAGGGCAACAAACGGGTGCTCGACCAATGGCTGCTCGCCAGGGTGACCGGCGCGGTGTATCCCTTGTGAAAAATTTTCTTTACCCACACCGGTCTCACCCAGCAATAGCACCGGTACATTGGTCTTGGACAGCAGTCTTGCCTTATTTATTGCTTGCAACAATGGCGCGCTCTTACCAATGATACCGGCGAAACCCTTATTGTCCTGGACTGCTGCGGCCTTTCTGGCGAGCGGCGGCGATGACCTGGCCGGCAGCGCCGGTATCGTCAGTAAGGTACCGATGCGCTCTCCTGCGACATGGATCGCTTCGAGCCAATCGTCGCGCAGCCATGCCGGTGCAGTTGTGTTTTGTGTGGATGAAAAAATTCCCAGGTTCAGCGTTGCGATCGGGATGGTGCTTTTGAGATCAACGTCGATGCCGCGCGCCAGCAAAGCTGCAGCAGCGCGTTCGTTGGCCTTGATCGGATAGCCGCGGCGGTCGCAGATGATCACACCGTCATGTACGCTGGACATCTTTGCCATGCTGCGCTCCAGCAAATGATAGCGAAAATCCATCTCCTGTCTTGCCAGCTGACTTTCGATGCGGCCGGCTGTGGTCACCGCCAGTGCCAGGCAGTGCGGGCTGAATGTCTTGCCCAGCCCGGAGACATCGATGGCACCCAGTATGCTGCCGTCATAGGGGTCCCGGATTACGGTAGCCGAGCAAGTCCAGTCCTTGATGCCGGCGCAGAAATGTTCGGAGGCATGGATCTGCACCGGCTGGCCTATCGACAGCGCAGTACCGATGGCATTGGTGCCGCAAATTAGTTCGTTCCAGCTGCTGCCCGCTCTCAGCCGGATACCTTCTGCCGCACCGAGTGCGCGCGGGTCACCTTCCACACTCAGGATCATTCCGTTCGGATCGGTGAGGATCATGATGGTTTCTGTTTCGGCCAGCAGCTTACTGGCCATTGCCATCACTTGCTGGCCGGCGTTGAGTAATTCGCGATGTTGCTGTTGCAAACTATTGAGTGCCTCCGCGTCGAGTGGCGCCTGGGCTTGCACGCGTGTGGGATCAACTTTGACATCGAGGCAGCGACGCCAGGAATCATCGATCAGGCAACGCAACGCATTTGCCGGAGGCGTGTGCCCGGTGAGAAAATCATTCCACGCAGCCATGATGGTGCGATCATTACGAGGATTCGACAGCGGCTGGCTTTGCTGGCTGGATATCATCTTGTCTCCTGTTTTGATTCCCTCAACGCCAGTCATGTCGGCTCCAAACCGGTCGCTGCATCGGGATCGTTTTAATTTTTCTTTTTATCATACACGCTTATCCTGAAAGCAATCACCCGGCACATATTTGTAGTTTGTACATCGTCCGGTTTCCGGACGCCGACAGACCGGATGACCGGAAACCGGACGTTCGACCAGTCTGTTAGTTGCCGTGCACAGACGCGGTTTTTTGCCTGATTTCCATAGCAGAACGCTGCATTTTTCAGAGTTTTTCTCCGCCATGGGCATGGTCCTTGCGTTACAGGAAATACGGTCCAAAGGTACTGGCTGCCAGTAGTGCAGACATCGACGCTTGTGGATGCGTATTGAAATTCACCCATGGAGGAGACACACATGCAAACAGCACACTCACCGGTACAGGTGATGGGCATCGATGCCGGCGGCACGATGACTGACACTTTCTTCGTCAGGGAAGACGGATCATTTGTGGTCGGCAAGGCGCAAAGCAATCCTGGCGACGAATCCCAGGCCATTTATGAATCATCGATTGATGCGCTGGCAGAATGGCAGCGCCAGGTCGACGATGTCTTCCCGGAATTACTCACTTGCGTCTATTCCGGCACCGCAATGCTCAATCGCGTCGTCCAGCGCAAGGGCCTCGATGTAGGACTGATGTGTAACCGCGGCTTCGAAGATGTCCATTCGATGGGGCGGGCGGCACAAAGTTATCTCGGCTATGCGCTGGAAGAACGCATCCACTTAAATTGTCACCATTACGACGAACCGCTGGTACCGCTCTCACGCACCCGTGGCGTGACCGAACGCACCGACGTCCAGGGGCAGGTAGTCATCGCGTTACGTGAAGAGGAAGTGCGCGTGGCCAGCCGCGAGCTGGTGGCGCGCGGCTCAAAGGCAATCGTGATCAGCCTGTTGCAGTCGCACAAAAATCCACAAAGTGAACTACGTGCACGCGATATCTGCCGTGAAGAATTGGCGAAAATGGGCGTGAATATTCCGGTCTTTGCGACCGCAGATTATTATCCGTCACGTAAGGAAAGTCACCGTACCAACACTACGATCCTGGAAGCGTATGCGGCCGAGCCATCTCGTGAGACGCTTAAAAAAGTCAGCGATCGCTTCAAGAAACATGGTGCCAAGTTCGATTTGCGCGTAATGGCAACACATGGCGGCACCATAGGATGGCGGGCAAAGGAACTGGCCCGCACCATTGTCTCCGGCCCGATCGGTGGGGTGGTTGGCTCCAAGTTTCTCGGTCAGAAGCTGGGCTACGACAATATCGCCTGTAGCGATATCGGTGGTACCAGCTTTGATATGGCCATCATCACCAAGGGTAATTTTGCGATCCAGTCCGATCCGGATATGGCGCGTCTTCTGCTGTCGCTGCCGCTGGTGGCGATGGATTCGGTCGGTGCCGGTGCCGGCAGTTTCATCCGTATTGATCCGTACAGCAAGGCGATCAAGCTCGGACCTGATAGCGCTGGTTACCGTGTCGGCATGTGCTGGCCGGACAGTGGACTCGACACCGTGTCCGTCTCCGATTGTCACGTCGTGCTGGGCTATCTGAATCCGGACAATTTTCTCGGCGGCGCGATCAAGCTCGATGTCGAGCGCGCCCGCCATTTCCTGAAGATTCAGGTCGCCGATCCGCTCGGGCTCTCGGTCGAGGATGCGGCCGCCGGTGTGATCGAATTACTGGACCTGAATTTACGCGAATACATGCGCTCGGTCATCAGTGCCAAGGGTTACAGTCCGGCCGATTTCGTCTGCTTTTCCTACGGTGGCGCAGGCCCGGTCCATACCTACGGCTATACCGAAGGGCTGGGCTTCAAGGATGTCATCGTGCCGGCATGGGCGGCGGGGTTTTCGGCCTTCGGCTGCGCCTGTGCCGAATACGAATACCGCTATGACAAGAGCGTGGACATCAGCATCGGGCCCAAGGCCAGCGATGCCGACAAAATGCAGGCGTGCGAAACGCTGACTCACGCGTGGTCTGAATTGGCCGATAAGGTGATCGAGCAATTCGTCCTGAACGGTTTCAAGGCGGATGAGGTGTTACTGCTACCCGGTTACCGGATGCAATTCATGGGCCAGTTAAATGACCTGGAAATCAATTCGCCGGTCACCAGTGCAACTACCGTGGCCGATTGGGAAAAGATGGTCCATGTGTTCGATGAGACCTACGGCCGTACCTATGCGGTGTCCGCCAGTTCGCCTGAACTTGGTTTTGGCGTAACGGGCGCCATCATGCGCGGCAGCGTCGTGTCCTCCAAGCCTGAACTGCCGGAAGAAGCAGATGCCGGTCCGGTTCCAGCGCCAGAGGCACACATTGGCAGCCGCCCATTTTACCGCCACAAGAAATGGGAGGATGCCCAGATCTGGTCGATGGAAGCGCTCAAGGCAGGTAACCGCGTAGTCGGTCCTGCGATCGTCGAATCACCCTCAACCACCTTCATCGTGCCGCTGGGTTTTGAAACCTATTGCGATACGCATCGATTGTTTCACCTGAAAGAAGTTAAAAAAGGAGACCGTTCATGAACAAGATGTCAGCCAAAGAAATGGGCTTGCCCGATTTGCTGGGTAACGGCAGGACCCTCAAGCAGCACCGCGATGCCATGCTGGAACGCACCAGGGAAACCGGGTTTTACAATGGACTGGAAACGCTGAAATTCAAGGAATCCGATCCGATTACTTACGAAAAGCTGTTTTCCAGAATTCGTGGAGGACTGGTGCATGCCCGCGAAACGGCCAAGAAAATCGCTGCCTCGCCGATCGTCGAGCAGGAAGGCGAACTCTGCTTCACGCTCTACAATGCCGCTGGCGATTGCGTCCTGACCTCGACCGGAATCATCATCCACGTCGGCACCATGGGCGCGGCGATCAAGTACATGATCGAAAATGCCTGGGAAGTCAATCCTGGCATCAATCCCGGCGATATGTTCACCAACAACGATTGCTCGATCGGTAATGTCCATCCCTGCGACATCGCCACCATCGTGCCGATTTTCTGGGAGGGTAATCTGATCGGCTGGGTGGGCGGTGTGACCCACGTGATTGATCTGGGTGCGATGACCCCGGGCTCGATGTCAAGCGGTCAGGTATCGCGCTTCGGTGACGGCTTGCAGGTCACTTGCCGCAAGACCGGCGTCAACGATGTGCCGCTGCGTGACTGGTTACATGAAAGCCAGCGCAGTGTACGCACACCGAAGTACTGGATCCTGGACGAGCGAACCCGGATCGCCGGTTGCCACATGGTGCGCAAGATGGTGGAAGAAGTACTGGAGCTCGAAGGGATAGAGAACTACCTCAAATTCGCCGACGAAATCATCGAGGAGGGCCGGCGTGGCTTGCAATTGCGGCTCAAGGCGATGACCGTTCCCGGCGTCTATCGCAGGGTTTCCTTTGTCGACGTGCCGTACGATCATCCGGACATGAGCCTCGCTTCCGAATTCGGCAAGATGAATAGCATCATGCACGCACCCTGTGAAATGACGATCCGTCCGGACGCCACCTGGAAGCTCAATTTTGAAGGGGCGAGTCGCTGGGGCTGGCATGCCTACAATGCCAATCAGGTTGCCTTCACCAGTGGCATCTGGGTCATGCTGACACAAACTCTGGTACCGACTGCGCGCATTAACGACGGGGCTTACTACGCGACCGAATTCAAGATACCCAAAGGGACCTGGATGAATCCGGACGACCGCCGCACCGCGCATGCCAACGCCTGGCACTTCCTGGTATCGGCCTGGAGCGGCGTCTGGCGCGGCATGAGTCAATCTTACTTTGCCCGCGGCTATCTGGAAGAAGTCAACGCTGGCAATGCCAATGCCTGTAACTGGCTTCAAGGCGGCGGTATCAACCAGGATGGCGAGGTGCATGCCGTCAACAGCTTCGAGACAGCCGCCTGCGGTACCGGCGCCTGCGCAGTCAAGGATGGCTTGAATCACAATGCGGCAGTGTGGAATCCCGAGGGCGACATGGGCGACATCGAGATCTGGGAGCTGGCCGAGCCGATGCTGTACATGGGGCGTAACGTCAAATCCAATTCCGGTGGCTACGGCAAGTTTCGCGGTGGTTGCGGTTTTGAGACACTGCGCATGGTCTGGAAAGCACAGGACTGGACCATGTTTTTCTCTGGTAATGGCTACATGAACAGCGACTGGGGCTTGATGGGCGGCTACCCGTCCGCTACCGGCTACCGGTTCCAGGCGCACAAGACCGACCTCGAGGCACGTATCCGGGATGGTTTGTCGCTGCCGCTGGGTGCCGACCGCAATCCGGCCAATGCGCAATATGAACAACATATCAGTGCCGATGCACAGGTCAAGCGCGACAAGCAATGCACCACCACCGAAGCCATTTTTGAAAATCACGACCTCTACCTCAATTACCTGCGTGGTGGTCCCGGTTTCGGTGATCCGCTCGATCGCGATTGTGCCTCTGTCGAGACCGACCTGAACAGTCGCTTCGTGTTGCCCGAGTTTGCCGAGAAAGTCTATGGTGTCGTCATCGTACAAAATGGCGACGACATGTGGAAAGTCGATGTCGCGGGCACTGCCGCCCGGCGCAAGGAAGTGCGCAAGGAACGTATCGCCAGGGCGATGCCGACCAGAGACTGGATGAAACAGGAACGCGCGCGCATCGTGAGCAAGTCGGCATCGGTTCAGGTGCGTCATATGTTTGCCACGAGCTTTGATCTGAGCGCCAAGTTCAAGGAGGAATTCAAGACGTTCTGGAATTTACCGGCCGATTGGGAATTACCCGAGTCCGAGCTCGGTGTACCTTCATTCGGCTCCAAATACCGGATGGATCTGTCCAAGTTGCCGGATGTGCGTACGGTGGTCCTGGTCGAAGAGTAATGAATCAATGAAGCAATAAATAATGCGTGATGTTGAAACTTCTGACCGGGATCAAATCCCGGTCAGGGTCAGCCACAATAACTGGAGATGAATAATGTCTGTCTATACACAAGAACAAGTAAACTATCTGGTCGAGGGCAAGCTGGACTGGGAAACCACGATGCGCATGCTGTCGATGCCGAAAGATGATGATCGCTTCCGTATGTATGTAAATGCGCTGCAAGCGAAGCTGCCATGGGATGACAAGATCATCTTGCCGATCAGCTTGCATTTATATATCGCCCAGAACAAGACCAGCAAAGAATGGGTCACCAAATGCAGCTGCGGTCACGAATTCGGTGACTACCGCAAGAACTGGAAGCTTGAGGCGCTGGTGTATGTGCGCGATACGCCCGAAGCGATGCAGGAAGTCTATCCGGCGCTGATGGCCCCAGACACCAGCTGGCAAGTGTACCGTGAATACTATTGCCCCGAATGCGGCACCATGCACGATGTCGAAGCGCCGACACCGTGGTATCCGGTGATCCATGAATTTCAACCTGACATCGAAGCTTTCTACAAGGATTGGGTACACCTGCCATTGCCGGAGAAGGCCAACTGAGGTTGACGGTTAACCTATTTGACCGGGTGCCGCCGGCATTCATGGCCTGAAGCACCCGGCCGATGCTTGCTCCGGCAACGTGTAAGCAATCATGGGGTCGCCGGTCTTGGCATGGATCGAACGGTGGCCGTCAGCGGGGGCTAGCCGATATTCTCGGCGATCGTTATTGCGATAGATCTCCGGAGTGGTCTGGTTTTTGCCTCGCCAGCGACCATCCCAGCCGTACAACTTGGAGGCCCGAAATAAAAGCGCTTCATGAAGCGCTTCATGGAAATGCAGCTACAGGATGTAAACCCATTATTTACAAGGCATTCAGCGGTTTTAGCAATAAATTTGAAGGTGCACAGCCTATCTATTTACCCCCAAAAAATCACGTTCATTTTTTTCAACGTTAGTTTTGCTAAGAAGTGCTTCATACGTACCTATGAGGTGGTGGAAAACGATAGCTCGCGAGGCGTTCATCCGATTACGACAAAATTGAACTTGGGACAAACTATTGAACACATGTTGTTGGCACCGTTCCGGCGATTAACGCTGAGAGCATCCTTCGGGTGGTTTTCTTTATTTCGCCCCTCCTCCTGCCGCTAGGCCTAAGTTCCATCAATATTTATCAATTAGCAACCCTAATCGCTGGAGTGAAAACCAGCCATATCCAGTAAAATCTTGACAAAAGTGCGTTTAGTCCTTGGGAAGAATAATGCGTCAGCAACTTGTGGACGCGGCAGACATTGCCATCGAATTGGCACTAAAAAGCACAGCTGTGGTTAAAGGAACTAACGAGCCAAGCGAGGTAGCTCGTCTCGTTAATGCTTTGCCGGAGAATCTGGTCCAAGCTTGGTCTGGCTTCGTGGCTTCTGGCGCTATGACAGCGTCGGCGGCGTTTTGTCATGCAAAGCCGCGAGTTGCTTGGACATCCCCATTGGTAGGCCATGCCAAGCCACACGAACCAGAACTTGGGGACCTTTTAATGGTGATGGATGTTCAAGGCAAAAACGAAAGAAGTCGTCGTGCGCTGTTAATTCAAGTCAAAAAGTCAAAGAAAAAAGGGAAGCAATGTACCCTTACTAGAGAAGATGACCTCGTGCAGCGCCACATGTACTCAGACTGGCCAAAGTTCAATATACTTGGTTGCTCAGGGAAACGCATCACAGATGCCACTTCAAAACGTTGATATTTCAACGCCGCCTGTCTCAAAGAATTTGCAATCGCGGTACGCGGTTGTTAGGTCCATTGGAACAAATGACCCTGGATTGTTGGCGCCGGCGCTAACAGGTCGAGCAAAAAAGCATGGTCATGCTTGAGCAAGCGATTTTGCCGCCGTCCTGCTTTCGTGACGAGCCGCCTCAAGACATTAGGAGTTTATAAAAAAATCTCATCACGATGACAAGATTAGGGGGTAATCTTGTCATCGTGATGAGATTACGTCCTAATCTTGTCAACTTAACGAATTTTTGACAAGATTGATAAGATTACGGGATGATGACAAGAAAATTTTGCTCTGTTTTTCTACATAAAAATTCGGATAGTCAAAAATTTAGATAAAAGCTCGAAGATTTAATGTATCACTAATGAGTTTTTAAATAAGACAAGGGCACGTAACGACTCAAATTTGATAAATTAATTGAGCCTCCCCCAGTAGATGTTGAAAATATCATCATATAATTATATGATAATACTATTTAATTATATTTTTTTTGTTGAGCAACAATATTGTTATCAACGATATCTTCAAGATAATATTAAAATATTAATAATTGCGTTTTGAACTACAGCATCACTTAAGCCAAGTCTGTCTTCTGTTTTGATGAGCCTATCGCGACAATGCTCGGGCCATCCCTTTTCATCATTGTCTATCGCGAACCAACTCACAGGTTGCCGGCGTTGCACGTCATTCCACACTTGCTGCCCCCTACTGACAAAGTCGAACTCGACTTTCTGCATCAATCGATTGTGAAATGTCGCGCCAATAACCCGTTCTTGCAAGGTTTGGGATAGCTGAGCTTTGGCAAAATTGAAGCTTCTCTCGCGAACCCAAGACGTTGATAGTACGATTTTTACTTCTGGGTGGGGTGCGAGCAGCTCGTCTAGTATGTGCATCCATTCAAACAAGATTCGTCCTGGCGTGTGCATATAAATCCCTCGCTTTGGCGACCAAAAAACATCATCGTCATGCAGAACACCGTCAAAGTCGAGATAACATAAACTTGTCATTTTTTTATTTAATTATCTGGAAAACGTAGATATTGCGGCGGCACGCTTGGTATAAGCCATACTCCGTTCTCAGCACATCGGAATTGAAATCTATCTCTCAATAAAGGAAAAGTTTCAATAATCAGAACAACTGCTGCTCCCCGCCGTGCGCCGACCAGCTCGGCTGTTTCTTTATTTGCAGAGAGGTGTACATCCCGACGTGTTCCAGGCAAGAGCCCTTGTTTTTTTATCGAGGTAATAAATTTTAGGACGGTGCCATGATACAAAACAGGTGGTGGGTTCCTGATGGGAAGTTTGAGGTCGACATCGACCGAGTGCCCTTGAGCCGCACGAATTCGAAGTCCATCGGGACTCAACGAAAATCGTTGCTTATCGTTGTTGACCACAGCCACCATTAATTCTTCTTTGGTGATGGGTATGTCAGACCCCGCCGCTTTTAACAATAACTCATCAATATTTGCCCAGCCGTTTTTATCCAGGGTCAGCTGGATAGCGTCCGGACGATGGCGAAGCCAGCGGGCGAGTAGCTTACTTATCTGTTCATGCGACATCAAATAGACCTTTACCTTCCAGCCAATTTTTTAGTTTTTCCCGCACTGTCTTATCGTATATGCCAACTTCTGAATCGCACAATAGCAACTGAGGTAAATTTTCCGGAAACTCGTCTAATAAGTCGTCAAGAATGCAGTAATCAGTGAGATTGTAAAAATCAACAATAAATTGAATGCTATCGAATCTCGATAAATCACGAGGAGTTGCGCCTGCGAACCAGTCGGAGACACTT
>CANIFC010000041.1 GCA_947466695.1 Oxalobacteraceae bacterium
TTTCTGCCGCGCAGACTCCTAGGCGTGCTGTTCATCCTGTCCGTATATTTTTTTCCTGGCGGTATCGTCGGAAAATTACGCGGCAAGGCAGACAACCCGCACTGAGCGCAAAAACGGCATGAGATCAAAGGAAAAATGGGATAATCCGCTCCCGCATGAAAATTCACCATACAGACCGAATCCAGCTATCGAGCCATGAACCCAGAACAACGTAAAGAAGCCTCAGAGCTGCAATTGCATAAGCGCGGCATCCGCATCAACGTGCAGTTGCATGTGATTGAATCCGATGAAGAAGTCACCCTGCGCAGCCAGACTGAAGTCATGCAGCGCCTGATCGCCCTGTGGGCGGTGAGCAGTGCGGCACTGGCGTGTGACACCGTCCGTTTTCGTGACTACCTCAAAACGCATCAGCTGGAATCTTGCCTGTCGGCGCAAGAATCGATCTTCTTGTCCTCAGACAATCCCTCCACAGAGGAGTATCAACACTTTTCCCAACGTCAGGAATCGCTCTATTTTCTGGCCTGGTGCGCCGGACTGACAGAAAAAATCGCCGTAACTGCCACGCCATCGAACCTGAAACAGGTAGTGCGGCTATTTCCACATGCGCTGGAAGCACCGGACAAGCTAGCTGCGGCCCTGCACCTGCGCAGCAAAAGCGCGGTCATGGACTGGTCCGACCTGCTCTACCGCTTGCACTGGGAGGTGCGGCATACCCAACTCACCGGCCGGCCTTGCCCGGCCAGCATCGACGCCAGCATGGTCAGGGAATGGCACCAGTGTGCCAACTGGATCTGTCAGTACGAGGAAGAAAATGACTGGGACAAGGTCAGCACAGAGACCTGAAATTCAAATTCTGAAATTCAAATCCTGAAATTCAGATCCTGAAACTCACAATATAAACCCGAAATAACGACCACTTCAGGACACCACATCGGGCAGCACAACATCGGGCAGCACCGCAGGCCGGCGCCGGCGTTTCGCCTTAATGATGCCGGAAACAGAGCCTGGAATCGCCGCCGGGGCATCATGGCTGACGACGCCAAAAATATCGCGCTTGGCGGTGTTGCTGATGGCGATCACGGCCGGGTCAGTCAGGCGCCGCTCGGTCGTGATGAGATAAATTTGTTCCAGCACGGTATCAATACGACCCATCGCCACCACATTGCATTGCGCGCAAATGTCTTCCTCCATGGTACTGGGAGCGACAAAAAATCCGGCACCGGCCGTACCAAACGCCTTCAACAGCGCACTGTCGTCAAATTCACCGACGATAGTGGGCCGCAACTTGCGCACCTCCAGCCAACGCAGCAATTTCGACTGCAGGGCGACATCTTCACCCGGGAGGAGCAAGGGCGCCTTGTCGAGCATGTCCGGAAATTTTTTCGTCACGTTTTGCGCCAGTGATGGTGCACAGAAAACCGTCAATCCACACTCACCGAGAAAATGGTTATAGCCACGCACGTTGGTGGTGGGCGCCATGGGCCGGTCGGCGATGATCATGTCAAGGCGATGCAGCGCCAGTTCGGCCAGCAGCAGGGAAAGGCGTCCTTCGCGGCAGATCAGGCGCAATGGTTCGGCCAGGCTCATTGCCGGTTCAAGCAGGCGATAGGCAATCGATTTTGAGACTGCATCGGAAATACCCACCCGCAACGGCCGGCGCTTGGCAGCGGCCTCATCACGCAGTTCATCGAGCAGCTCGTCGCCGGTAGTGAAAATCGTATCGGCATAACCTAATATACGGCGTCCGGCGTCGGTCAGTTCCAGATTACGCCCGACCCGGCGAAACAGCTTGACGCCCAGGGTCTGTTCAAAGTCAGTGAGCTGGCCGCTGATGGCGTGCGGCGTGAGGCACATCTGTTCGGCCGCGCGCGCGATGCTGCCTGTCTTGGCAACCATCCAGTAATAGCGCAGATGCTTGAAGTTGAGTACTGCCATCGTTCACATTCCTTTGTTTCTATCATTCAAAAAATTACTGGCAGTGATAGCAGGTCTGTGGCATGTCTCTTCTCTATCTCTATCTCTATACGACAGCCCTGCAGTTGCGTGCATGGCGCCTGCGCCGCACCGTCAGCAATACGTTGATGCGCCAGCTTATCTGTACCAGTGCATAACCGGAAACCGCCAGCAGGCAGGCTAGCAAGAGTACACCAATCGCCAGCGGGGTACCAAAAGCGAGCATCCAATTCATCCACGCAGTTGCCATTAAGCCCGGGCTATCCCAGTCGGTCGGCGGCAAGGCCGGAAAGGCCGCTGAGCCCGCCATATCGCCCGCGCGAAGCGCACCGACGCACCATTGCCCGATCATATAGGCGAGATAGTAGAGCGGCAAGATGGTCAGCGGATTACTGCAAAAGGTGCCAGCGATCGCCGCCGGTAGGTTCACCCGGAACAGGATGGCCAACGAGATCGCCGCCAGCATTTGCAACGGCCCCGGTATCATTCCGCTGAACAGACCTGCCGCCAGACCACCGGCAATGAGACTGCGCTTGATCGCCCATAGTTCCGGGCGCATCAGAAAAGGGGTAAAGCGCCTGGTCAGGGCATAGCGGCCCAGTGTTTCGCGGTCGGGTAATAAACGGCGCAAGAGTTTGCGGGGCATAGCTCGTGCTCCTCGTCAAAAAGCGAACATAGTCGTTCAGTTAGGGCATGCTACAAGAAAGTAGCAGGATCAGGCTGCCTGAGATTGCTTCTGGCGTCGAGCGTCTGTAGCAGAAGTCCTGACATGTGCCACTTCATGCAAGTCCAGTTGCCACACTTCCATAGCCTGCGCAATGAGTACCGCTTCACCGTCGCTCAACTGATCGTCGGCGTCGACCACAGCAAGCATGACACTCAAGAGCAGTCGTTGCAGCTGGGGACTTTTAATTTCTGCCAGCAGGTGATCGATGGCTTTGCGGTCAAGCTCGATTTTTCCGTAATCATAGCCGCGCATGGATTGCAGCATGTCTTCACACAAGGCTTTGACCACGATGTCAAAATTCACCGGGCTCATGCCGATGCGGTCGAGAATTTTAGTGGTGACAACGACTTCCAGTTCAGACTGGTCCAGGCCACCGTCGGCGAGCATGGATAAAGCCAGGATACGTGCCATCGCTTCTGGGCTGTCGGGAGTGTAACTACGCATATAAATTTCCTTGATTTCTATTTTTTACGGAATCCGGCAAACCTCTTGGGGCATGCTCCGGACCCTGGATAATGGGGGATGAATAACGGATGATCAATAACGGGTGATCAATAATGGGTAAGCGCTATTGGGTAATCCATACACTGCAAATCGGGGCTGTTTCATTGCCACTTTTTTACTTCGTCATCTGTTCAGGAAAAATCTTGCCGGTCCCGTTTCCGGTGTTCATCAGGGCAATCGCCGTAAATGAATGACGTCTGTAAAAAAGTAGCACCGGCTCAGCTAGCCGGCATGCTGCATTTAATGCTTGCGGGTACGCTCTTCCATCCCGGACTCAGAGAGTGTTTCAGGCAGCGTCTCTGCCAGAGTATCAACAGTAATACGCTCGTGGTGATGCTCGCGCAGGCGACCCAATGTGCGTGCCAGGGTATTTTCGAGACGGTCAGAAGCGCGGTCAATGGCCACATACAGATCCGATTCGGTATCCTCAATCACGACGTCAGGTTTACCGGAGATCGGGATCTGGATAATGCAGCGCTTGTCGTTGCCACCGCGTGGCCCGTTGATGTCAGAAAAACGCACCTTGACGGTTCTGACGTCGTCACTGGCCCAGTCGATGGCAAATTGCAAGCGACGTTCTGTGTGCTCGCGCAGTCCGGCGGTTAACTCAAATCCTCTTGCCTGAATATCGATACGCATGAAGTTTTCTCCTTTGTAGTTGACTTCACAAACGATACTAGCCTCTTCAAACAACACACACCAGTCGATTATAATTAATCAATACATCGATTAATTCGATTGGTGTGCGGGCCTGGTAATGAGCAAGAATCACCTTTGGAGCCGTCAATTACCTTTTGCACACGCTTGGTGCAATGCCGGCGAAGCACAGCAATGCAGACGATGACAGCGCGGTTACCAGCAGGTTTAGCAGTAGGTGTAGCAGTACGTTCGCACCACCGTAAAAGGGATAAAAGCCGCTGACCTGAGGCCAACGGCTTTTATCCTGTCCAGCGAGAAATTTTCAGTGCGCTATGCTCTAGGCATCGCGGTCCAGATGCAGTGAGATCACGCTGCTTGTTGGTAGTGCGCAGGGCTCTTCATCGAAAGCCGTATCGCCATTGGCATCGGCGACACCGGTGGCATAAAGATCGCTGAAGTTGAACTTGTCCTTGTCCATCAGGTGCGAAGGGACGATATTGGACAACGAGGAAAAAATACTTTCAACGCGGCCGGGATATTGTTTTTCCCAATCGCGCATCAGATGTTTGATCTGCTTACGCTGCAGGTTTTCTTGCGAGCCACACAAATCGCAAGGAATGATGGGAAATTGCCTGACCTGGGCATAGCGCTCGGAATCGGCTTCTTTCACATACGCCATGGGGCGAATCACAATGTGCTTGCCATCGTCCGATTGCAGCTTGGCCGGCATCCCCTTAAGCTTGCCGCCAAAGAACATATTGAGAAAAAAAGTTTCCAGAATGTCGTCACGGTGATGGCCCAGCGCAATCTTGGTCGCACCGAGTTCGTCGGCCACGCGGTACAGGATGCCGCGGCGCAGGCGTGAACACAGTGAGCAGGTGGTCTTGCCTTCCGGGATCAGGCGCTTGACGATGCTATAGGTATCCTGATTTTCAATATGATAAGGAATACCAAGCTTCTCCAGATAGGCCGGCAGGATATGGTCCGGGAAATTGGGCTGTTTCTGATCCAGGTTGACCGCCACGATCTCAAAATTGATCGGAGCACGTTGCCGCAGCGTCATCAGGATGTCGAGTAAGGCGTAACTGTCCTTGCCGCCGGAGAGGCAGACCATGACCTTGTCGCCCTCTTCGATCATATTGAAGTCGCCGATGGCCTGACCGACCAGACGACATAAGCGCTTGTGCAGCTTATTGTTTTCGTAGGTCATTTTTTCCTGCGACTTTTGAACGACGTTGCCCTGCTCTGCTGCTGTAATTACTGACATGATGTGTTTTACGCGTGATTGACTTGGTAGTCGTGATTGTATTGGCTGTATTAACTGTATTGGCTTTGCTGATGGCCTCGCTGATGACCTTGCTTACTCGTTCTCGTTCTTGATCTGGAATACTTCGACGCCGACCCCTTCGCAGTCCGGATATACGTCCGGCTTCATGGTCGAGACGCGTACGGCGCGTACACGTGGATGTGCCAGCATGATACGGGCCACGTCGTCACACAGCGTCTCTTGCAATTGCACATGCCCTTGCGCCACGCGGTTCTGGATGGTGCCGCGCATGAAATCGTAGTCCACCACTTCATCGAGCTGATCGTCTTTCGGCGTTGACTGCGAAAGCGGGATGTACAGGTCGACGTTGATGATGACGCGCTGCTCACCTTTTTTTTCAAATTCATGTACGCCGATGTTGACGGATATTTCATAGTTACGCAGGAACAGGCGGCGGCAATCGGCGAGTTGGGGATGGTGCAAGGTAGCGAGCATGATGGTTTTGCCTAAGTAGAAGAAACAGGGGATTGTTGATTTGCAAGAAACATGACGTCCCGTTGCAGCGGAATTAAGTGCTGGCCACCATCCACCAGCAAGGTCGAACCAGTGATGGCCGGAGAATCAGCCACGAAGCATACCGTATTGGCGATATCGTCGGGGGTGCTGGAGCGGCCAAGCGGCGTACGCTGGTGCGCCAGCTCAAAGTCACCCTGCGTCTGGTCGCCCGAGATCAGGCTGATCCCGGGGGCGATGCCAACCACCCGCAAGCGCGGTGCAAAGGCTTGCGCCAGCATGGTGGTGGCGCATTGCAGGGCGGCTTTCGACAAGGTATACGATAAAAAATCCGGATTGAGGTTATAGAGCTTCTGGTCCAGCAAGTTGATGACACAGCCTTGCTCGCCCTCAGCCGTGGCGGCATACAAGGCCTGAGCCAGTGCAATTGGAGCGGCCACGTTGGCATGCATGTGCTTATCGAGTCGCGCCTGGGAAAAGTCTGTAGCGTCATCCTGCTCAAAGAGCGAGGCGTTATTGACCAGGCACTGTACCGGACCCAGTGCCGCAACGGCGCGCGGCAGCAGGGTAGCGACCTCAGCGGGACTGGCCAGGTCAGCCTGCAAGGCGATTGCCTGTTGTCCCAGCGCCAGAATCTCCGCCACCACCTCGGCGGCGGCGGCGCCAGACTGGCCATAATGGACCGCTACATCCCAGCCGCGCCGCGCCATTGTGAGTGCGATATGACGGCCGATACGCTTGCCGGCACCGGTCACCAGAACTACCCGCCGCGGCGCTAGTGCAGGATCATTTGAGATTGCTAAATTAATCATAAAGTATATTCTCTAAAATGTTTTCTCTATTTTTGCAGTACAGTTTCAGGGCGTGCCATTACAATATCGGTATGCAAATCCCTCCTACCGCCAGCAACAAACTCTCACTTCCCGTTCCTGCCGCTGACGCACTGGCAGCCTCGGACGCACTCAGGCAGTTGATTGTGCATGAGATCATCGCCAATGACGGCACGATTTCCTTTGCGCGTTACATGGAGCTGGCCCTGTATGCGCCACGCCTCGGTTATTACAGCGGCGGTGCGATAAAACTCGGTAAAGACGGTGATTTTACAACCTCGCCGGAAATGTCGTCGCTGTTTGGTGCCACCCTGGCACGGCTTGCCGCTGATTTATTTCCGCAAACCTCGGCCAATATCATGGAATTTGGTGCAGGAACAGGTAAGCTAGCCTTTAATATTTTGTCAGAATTACAGCATTCAGGTATACCTTTAACGCATTATTTTATTGTCGAACTCTCTGGCGAGCTCAGGTCCAGACAAGAGCTGCTGTTAAAGGACTTTCCGCAGGTGACATGGCTGCAGTCGATGCCGCCAGTTTTTTCCGGCGTTGTAATCGGCAATGAGGTGCTTGATGCCATACCGGTATCACTGGTAGTGAAGACCGCCGCAGGCTGGGCCGAATGCCACGTGAGTCTGGCCGGACCGGCAGACAATACCGCGTTTATTCTCACAGAGCGGCCGTGCGACACGGCATTGGTGGCACAGATTCCGGATGCCGGCGATCTGCCAACCGGCTACCTGACCGAAGTGCATACGATCGCCGCCGGCTTCATGCACAGCGTAGGCCAGATGCTGATGGATGGCCATGAGACCAGTGGCTTGGCGGGCGTTGCCCTCTGGCTCGATTATGGCTTTCCGGCCAACGAGTACTACCTGGACCAGCGCGCCCAAGGGACGCTCATGTGTCATTACCGGCATCACGCCCACCCCGATCCCTTTTATTTACCGGGCCTGCAAGACATCACCGCCCACGTCAATTTTACCGCCATGGCACAGGCCGGTCTTGATGTCGGGCTGGACTTGCTGGCCTACACCAGCCAGGCCGGATTTTTACTCGAGGCCGGTATCGGGCAGCTATTGCTACGCATTCCGGTAGAGGATTACAAACGCTATCTGCCGGCGGCAAATGCGGTGCAAAAACTGATCTCACCGGCAGAAATGGGCGAATTATTCAAGGTATTGATCATGGGATGTGGTGCAGAATTACCCGAGGCGTTGCTGCGCCATGACCGGAGTCACCGGCTTTAATGGCAAGCTGGCAGGAGGCGCCGGATAAAAATTAACATGATTGCTACTTGAAACCGCCCGCTATCGCGCTCTTTACCGATAAGGCTTATATACTCAGCATAGAATTATTGACCTAAGCTTGTGCAGCAGTTACCGGCATCCATCTTGCGGACGTATTTCGTCAGTTAAGGTCAAAAAATTGACTGAGAATTACTGTATGTCATTACCAAAGGAAACAAAATGATACGTTGGGTCGTCGTTATATTTATCGGTTTGATCATATTTTCTGCATTGCTGCCGTGGCTGGAAAAACTCGGTATAGGCCGTTTGCCGGGAGATTTGCGCTTTAAGCTGTTTGGCAAAGTTTTTTCTTTACCATTCTCGTCAACTATCATAATTTCGCTGGTCGTACTGCTGGTGGCACGCTTTATAAAATAAATGCGGTTCAGGCCCCAGTCCGGCAAATGCCTGGATGGCGGGCTCAAGGGACGATAGATGTTATTCACAACAACACTACGTACTCCATAAGTCAGACCTCAAGTTTTCCTGTAAACAATCGTAACCAGTAAATCTTGCCAGGCACGGGCAGGAATAAATCACGCAAAGAGCTCTTTTCCAGGAAGTGCTGCCTATAATACACGGTAAGTTTTCAGCTAAAAACGTCTTATTTACGTTGCAATAAATTGCATGAACATCATACATATTAAGCAAAGGCTTTCATGAGCGACCTGGCTGAACTTAAAGCATTACTGATAGAGCCGAATCCCGGCATGCGGGTCAGCTTGCATAACATGCTCAATTTATGCGGCATTACTAAAATTGAGTACGCCCACAGCGCAGGAATTGCCGCCAGGACCATACAAACGAAGGTCTTTGATCTGGTTTTATGCGAATATGATCTGGGAATCGGGCAGGATGGCCAGCAACTGCTGGAAGACATCCGGCACCATAAACTAACCCCCTTGTCCACGATATTCATCATGGTCACCGCCGAGCGGGCCTACGCCAAGGTCGTGAGCGCGGCGGAACTGGCACCGTCGGATTATTTACTCAAGCCGTTTACGGCTGACATGCTTCTTTCACGCGTCATGAGGGCGATCGAAAAACGCAAGGCCTTTGTTGAAGTGCACGAATTGATGGAACAGGGGGCAATCCAGGCCTCGGTTGCCGCATGTATCAGTGGAGGAAAAAAATATCCCCGATATGCCATCGACTTCCTGCGCTTTCGCGCTGAACTCTACGTCATTCTGGGCGAAGCGGAAGCGGCAGAGCAATTGTATGTCGAAATATTTAAGTTAAAGGCAGTCGCCTGGGCAAAATTAGGCCTGGCCAAGACGCTTTTCATGCAGGGTCGTTACGAGGAAGCAGAAGACCTCCTCAAAAGTCTGGTTGCAGAGAACAATAAGTACATGGATGCCTACGACTGGCTAGCCAAGACCCATGAGGCAGTCGGCCATTTACCGGAGGCGAAAGTGGTCCTCGATACCGCCATCGCGGTGTCACCCCACGCCGTCCGGCGTCTAAGAAAGCTAGGCGAAATTTCCTTGCAAACCGGCGACATGGACACCGCTGAGTCGGTATTTAAAGCCGTCGTCAACAAGGTAAAATATTCAGAATTTCGCGATCCCGAAGATCACGTCAACCTGGTCAGCGCCCTGGTCCATAAGGGCGACCATACCCAGGCCAAGTCTGTTATCCGGGATCTTGAAAAAAATATGACCGGCCTGAAAAAAACCGCCGCCTGCAAGGCGATTTCCACTGCGATGGTGCATGCCATCACAGGCGATCAGCGCCTGGGTGATGAGCTCGATGCGGCAGTCGAAGCCAACCGGGAAGACATCGGACTCTCAACCGACATCAAGATAGGACTGGCAAAAAGTTGCCTTGAAAATCATAAAGAAGATGCCGCCTCAGAAGTGATTCTTGAAGTGATGCGCAATGCCTCGAATCAACAAGTCATGTCGCGCGCCGTTGGTGTCTTTGAAAGTGCAGGCAAGGGTAGCCTGGGCCAGGAATTGGTACAACGCAGCAAGAGGGAAGTGATGGATCTGGTCGCGCTGGGCATTCAGAAAGCAAATCAGGGCGATTATCTTGGCGCTGTCGAGATCATGACCAAGGCTGCGCAAAAATCGCCGGACAATCCGCAAGTGATCATGAACGCGGCATTGGCGACGCTAAAATGTCTGGAAAATTTAGGCTGGGATAGTACCCTCGCTGAAAAGGCGCGGCGCCTGATCAACACCGCAGCCAAACTGGACCCGATGAACCCGAGGGTGAAGGTCATGAATGGCTTCTATGAAGGTCTGCAACAAAAATACGGTATCGAGCACGCACATCACATCAGGTAGGTCATGTATGTCTAGTATTTCTCTTCACGATTTCGAACATCCCGACATGCCCGGAACAGAACCGGCACGCGACCGTTTACTGAAAAAAATCAAGGAAGACGCCGGTTTACCCACCTTGGGCGGCGTCATTTCCAAGGTTCTTGAAATCACCTCATCGGGTGAAGACCCAGTGTCCAAGCTGGCGCATTTTGTACTCGCCGATGTAGGGTTGACACAAAAAATACTGCTCCTGTCCAATACCATCGAGTACCGTGCCATCGCCGGGACGCCGGTAACAACGATTTCACGCGCGATTTCTTTACTTGGCTTTAACTGCGTCAAGACCAGTGCCCTGACAATGTTGCTGGTCGATGGCCTGTGCAACAAGAAACAGGTCAGTAATGTCCGTAAGGAATTGCTGCGGTCGCTCTATGCCAGCATCGTTGCACGCGAACTGGCACAGCGCAGCAAGTATGCCGATGCAGAGGAAGCTGCGGTGGCGGCCCTGTTCAAAAATATTGGCCGGGTGCTGGTTGCCTCTTTTGATCACCAGTTACATGAACGCATTCAACGGATGGAAGCAAACGATCACGCCGAAGCGCATCTGGCAGTCAATGTGTTGCTCGGCTGCAGTTATGAACGTTTCGGTGAAACAGTTCTGCAGGAATGGCAGATACCCGAAACCATTATCCAGTCGCTCTCACCGTTACCCGGTGGCGAACTGAAAAAACCGCTGAACCGCAGCGCCTGGATCAGGCAAATTGCCAGTTTCAGTGACTCGCTGGCGAACATGATGTTCAGCGTTGACGAGAACGCCACGCAAGCAAACTTCCTGGCCCGCTGCACCACCTTGCTCCCCAGGTTTGGCAAGGCGCTCGAGATTGACAAGGCGCAGCTTGAAGAGATCCTCATCAGGGTCGAAAGCGAAACGCGGCAGCTGGCCGATACCATGAATATCGCCATACATCGCGTCACCACGCGCTCCACTGACGCCAAGACGAACGACAAGCCCGGCTCTGCCTTGCTCACTGACGAATTTATGCTCAAGACCTTTGATGCGGGGCTGCTGCAGCAAGTGACGCGCTTTCCCAGCGGCAAACCCACCAATGCGCGCGATCTGCTGCTGGCGGGCGTGCAAGAGGTCATGCAGGTGATGACTTCTGAACAGGTGAAACTCAACGACATCATCCTGCTGGTGCTCAATAAGCTCTCGACGGCAATGGGCTTTCGCTTCGCTACGGTGTGCTTGCGCGATCAGAAGCTGTCGCGTTATCAGGCGCGTTTTGCCGTGGGTGAATCCTGCACAGAAAAACAGCACGGATTTATCTTTCCTGCCAACGCAGATCAACATCTCTTTCAGCTCGCCATGAGCAACAATGCCGACCTGATCATTGCCGATACCTCCATCGGCAAAATTCAGAACATGCTGCCGCAGTGGTACAAGGATTTGCTGCCCGATGCGCGCAGTTTCATTATTTTGCCCTTGTCCTTGCATGGCAGGTCACTGGGTTTTTTTTATGCCGACCGGACGCACACTGCAGAAGAAGGCGTGCCACCCGATGAAACTGCGCTCATCAAGACGCTGAAGAACCAGTTACTGGCCGCCATGATGCGCACCTGATCCCGTACCGATCCGCTCTTCACAAGTCAGACGCAGCGGTGTTTCTGTTACACTAAATTGCCTTTTTCACCTGAAATTTTTATCATGACCTTTACTATCTGGATCGCTTTTTTCGCCGCCGCCTGTGTCATTGCCGTCTCACCGGGATCGGGCGCCGTGCTTTCCATGTCACACGGCCTGTCCTATGGCGTCCGGAAAACAACCGGCACCATCATTGGCTTACAAGCTGGTTTGCTCCTGATACTGGCTATTGCCGGGGCCGGAGTCGGGTCGATCCTGATGGCCTCTGAAATGGCCTTCAGCGTCGTCAAGACTGTGGGTGCGCTCTATCTGATGTACCTCGGTATCAGCCAGTGGCGGGCCAAAGTGGAAGTGGCTGACAACGCCGGCCAGGCAGTTGCGCAAAGTGTGTTGCCGAGCTGGAAAAAACGCTTTTTAACCGGTTTTTTTACCAATGCGACCAACCCCAAAGGGATTATTTTCATGGTGGCGGTGTTGCCGCAATTCATCAGCCCGGACGCCAGGCTGCTGCCGCAATTATTGATTCTTGGAGTCACCATGTGCATGGTTGACCTGGTCGTCATGCACAGCTATGCGTTTGCCGCCTCACGGATGCAGCGTTACTTCCGTGATCCGCGCTTGCTGAAAAAACAGAACCGCTTTTTTGGCGGCATCCTGATCGCCATTGGTGCCGCGCTGTTTTTCGTCAAACGCAACTCTGCCAGCTGATCAGGCCAACCCAAGCATCAGCCTAAAGGTATTTCCTGCTTCTTGGCCAGAGCGCTGATATCCTGCCAGAGCGTCATTTGATTCAATAGGCGTGTGGCCGGATCAAGCATGGCGCTGAGATTGAAAAAACGCTCGAGGGCGGTCTCGTCAAAGCTGCTGGACTGGGAAAAATTAAGGCGGCCATATTGTTCCTTGAATGCCAGCAATAAGTCGCCCGGTGTATCTTTGTGCCAGGACTGCATCAGGCCACCAACCATCAGGGCACTGTCTGTCGTTTGCTCCAGCACGCGGGTATTGCGGCCATTGCCCACGTCGCGGTAATCGAGCAGTCGCGGAAAATAAAACTTCCTGATCCAGCCGGCAGGAATCCCACCGGCCCGGGTCAATGTCCCGCTGCGCCACAGTTTCCAGCTTTTTTCCGCATTGTCATCGTTGATGAACTGGTCATCAGCCAGCATGGCGCAGTCTTCTTCCAGGATAATTTCCAGCACCACGGGCAAGCCGGCCTGCAGCGCAATAGCTTCCAGCCCCGGTATATCAGGCTTTTGTCCATGCGCCGTTTGCAGCAGCTCGACAAAGCGTGACATCAGCTCTTCGTTCGCGGCATGCAAGCTGCTGGTGGCGTTACAAAAGGCCCCGCAGGCGGCAAAATAGGCCATCAGTTCGCCGATATAGATGCCATTGGAAGGCAGGACCTCGCGCCCTTCCTGAAAACCCTCTCTCGGTGTGCCGGCAGGAATGCCGTGGCGCAGGAAAGGATAAAGTGCCGTCGAAACCGTACCAAACTTGACGGTTGTTCCTGCGGGTAAAATAAATTCGCTCATGATGTCACCTTTGTGTCTTTTTGAAACAGGGATAAAACTTGTTCCGGCGGTCTTGCTATCATCGCTTTACCCTGATCAATGACGACCGGTCTTTGCCGCAATACCGGATAAGTGGCAAGCGCGGCAAACGCAGCCTGCTCATCTGCCGCAGCGAGCTTGAGCTCACCGTACGGCGCTTCATTGGTACGCAGCATGGCGTGTACCGGAATGCCAAATTGTTGCTGCAAAAGACGCAGTTGCGTCTCATCGAGCGGTGATTTTTGATAATCCACCACAACGCGCTGCAGATTTTTTTGGCCCGAGACTCGCTGCATGAGCGCCAGCGTCTCGCGCGACTTGGAACAGCGCCGATTATGGCAGATCGTTATCATCGTGTGTCTACTTATAAAAATTGATCACCAACGCCAAACAACACCAGCAAGCCAAGAATGGCGAACAGGCTTGCGGCAATATAGCGTACCAGTTTGAAAGGAAAATTGGGCGCTGCAATTTTGCCCAAAAAGACGGCAGGTACATCAGCGAGCATCATGCCCAAGGTCGTGCCGGCGATCACCAGCGTCAGGTCACTGTATTTGATGGCCAGCGCAACGGTTGCCAGTTGCGTCTTATCGCCCATTTCGGCCAGAAAAAACGTCACACAGGTCAGCAGAAAAACGCCGTAACGTCCCTCATTGATGCCGTCATCACTCATGTCATCGGGCTTGAGGGTCCAGGCGGCAATGGCCAGGAAAGAAAATGCCAGGGACCAGCGCAAAATATCCGCGGAGACATTGGTAACGACCCAATGACCCAACAATCCTGCCAGCGCATGATTGGCCAGTGTAGCGACCAGAATACCGAGCACGATGGGGATGGGTTTACGGTAGCGCGCAGCCAGCAACAAGGCGAGCAGCTGCGTTTTATCACCGATTTCACCAACAAAAATGGCAAAGGTTGAGACGAAAAAAGCTTCCATGATTTTTTGCGGGACGGGGCGGCGAAACAATGATACATACGTCTCCGCCCTATCCCGGGTAAAGGAAACGCATATATCAAAAGTCTTGCCACAACAAAATCGCTACTAGCCGATTTTGCTTAAACGCACCATGACCGGATGGCCAAGTATGTTGACGCGTTTCTTTCAGCTGGCTGAAAGAGGCTACTCCCCAATGAATATGTGGCCGAATTATACTAGCATTGCCATTGAAACCTTGATTTTTTTGAAATTTGACCGTTATGGATTACAGGTGTTAAATACCCCCTTGATCAGGTGATGCTCGAAGTGATCCCCGGGCCGCTCTTTGGGTTGCTGTTGGAGCTGACCTGCAAGCCAGTGCCTTTTCATGACGCCCGCGCTCAGTGCAACGGCACACCTGGTCACAAGCAAGTCGCTTCTCCGGCATCATCCGTATCGTTTTTTCTTCAGAAAAAAGGAGTACCCCATGAACGTTCGCATTCCCCAGACACCACCCTCGCCCCTGCCCGCCGCGCTGACACCCGCCAGAACCGATAGCAGACCAGACGCAGATACCGGCATCGACAGTGGCAAGCAAGCTGTAGCTGCAGACCCGACCTCTGCAGCTGCATCCGCATCTGCCAGTATCACCCCTGAGCGCTGGCAAGAGCGCGGCACCAGCGGCACCGGTAATCTTACCGATCTGACCTATACCGATCCACGGCTAGCCAAGTCGGCACAGCCAGACCTGCAGGGCTTGCTCGAAGAGTCCGAACGCAAGGCGCAAGCCATCATCAACCTGATCCGGCCATTGATCGAGCAGCAAGGCTTAAGTTTTGCCAAAGTGATCAGCGGTGAGCAAAAACTCAGCGTCGACCCAAAAACAATCGAGGCCGCCAAGGCAGCCATTGCCCCGGATGGCGAGTTTGGCGTACAGAAAA
>CANIFC010000042.1 GCA_947466695.1 Oxalobacteraceae bacterium
CATTCTTGCAGCGCATGGGGCAACAGCATTTGCTGTTGCGGTTCGTAGGGGAGGTAGCTTGTCGTCATTTACTTATAACGTTTACTCGAATCAATCCGTTTACAAGATTTAAACAAATTAAATTAATTTTCTGCCGCGCAGACTCCTAGGCTTGACACGGGCTCAGTTCGGGCGGAATCCGCGTCAGGTGATACCGGGAGCGATCACCTTTGACACGCACAAGAGCATCGAGCAAAAACAGGCCGGTGTCGTCTTCGACCATGAGCTGAGCGAACACGATACGATCAACGCCAAGGTCTACGGCGGTACACGCCAGGTCAGCCAGACGCTGGCATTCCGGGGGTGGTCCGGGCAGCGCCGGTGACGTCATTGATCTCGACCGCAAATATGGCGGCGTCAGCTTGAACTGGAACCATAAGAGCCGCGTCAACGATCTGCCTTTGAGCTAGACACTGGGCCTGGAGGCCGATAACTTGCGTGAACTGCGGCGCGGCTTCGACAATGACTCCGGTACCGGAGGCGCGCTGCGGCACAAAGAAATCAGCCGTGCCAGGAACCGCGATATCTACGTCCAGGCCGACTGGTCTTTTGCGCCCGATTGGCGCCTCACTGCCGGCGTGCGGTCCCCTACCGTCGAGCTGGCCGTTGACGACCGCTACGGTGCTAACAGCTCGAACAGTGGCGGCGTCGAATACCGGCACACCAGCCCTGTCGCTGGGCTGCTCTGGGCCTTGGCGAACGATGTTAACGTGTACGCCAACCTCGGCAAGGGCTTTGAAACGCCGACGCTGGCCGAATCGGCCTACCGGTCAGGCGACGCTCCAGGGCCAAATTTAGGTTTGCGGCCATCGACGAGCGTGCAGGCGGAACTGGGCGCGAAGATCCAGCGAGACAACCATGCGATTGACGTCGCGCTGTTCAATGCGCTCAGCGACAATGAAATTGTCCCGACGTCAGTTAATGACCGTTCCACCTTCGAGAATGTCGACAATGTCAGGCGGCGCGGTGTGGA
Source organism: Oxalobacteraceae bacterium (assembly GCA_947466695.1). Taxonomy (GTDB): domain Bacteria; phylum Pseudomonadota; class Gammaproteobacteria; order Burkholderiales; family Burkholderiaceae_D; genus Undibacterium. The sequence continues at coordinate 1,013 of CANIFC010000042.1, forward strand.
AGCGTCGTGGCAGGAAAAATGGAATAATTGGAGTACACGCGCCGCCTATACCTGGCTCGATGCGAGTTTCCGCTCCTCGTTTTCAAATGCGCAAAAGGCCACCATCATGGCTGGCAACCGCCTGCCCGGCGCGCCGGAGAACAGTCTTTACACCGAGGTCCAATACCAGTTCACCGATACGTTCAGCACAGGACTCGAGATGCGGGCCGAAAGCCTGGTCTTTGCCAACGATATCAATACCAATGCCGCCGCTGGATACGCGGTCGTCAACGCGCGCACCGGCTATGCATTTCAGGTCGGCGAAACGAGACTGTTCCTGTATGCCTGCATCGACAATCCGCTCAACAAGCAGTACGCCGGATCGGTCATCGTCAACGATGGCAACAGCCGTTTCTTTGAACCGGCCGCCGGACGACGTCTGTTCGTCGGTTTGCGCGGTGCCATATAAAAGCATGGCGCCACCATCGTTCGGTGCAACGCTCTGCACTTCGGCTGGACGCTGATTCAGGCGATATCCCGGCTAGCGCTATTTTTCTTTTTTTGAACACATTACCCAGACCCGATGTTCGCATTGAGCGTAGGCAAATTTAGCGCGACAGGGTGGGTTAGCGCACAGAGTTCCCTGTTCCATCTGATAAAATCCATCCCAGTTCGGGCAAGCTTGCCTGCAAAATGAAAAGAGGTAACCCATGAAAAGCCTGATTATTGCCGCATCCATTTTCGCCGCAGCCATCGGCGTCGCCGCGCCCGCCAGCGCCCAGGTCAGCATCAGTATCGGCCAGCCAAATTTCTACGGCCACATCGACATCGGCGGCTACGCACCGCCGCCGCTGTACTACGCCAGGCCAATTGTTGTTGAACGCCAGGTGCGCTACGTCAGTGAGCCGATCTACCTGCGTGTGCCAGAAGGCCACCGCAAACATTGGAACAAGCATTGCCGCAAATATGACGCTTGCGGCCAGCAGGTGTTTTTCGTGCAGGACGGCTGGTACAACAACACCTACGCACCGCGCTACCGCCAGCAGCATTACCGCGAACAGGAGCGCCCGGTAGTGGTGCGTGAAGTCTATCGCGACGATGACCGTTATGACGACCACGGCAAACATGGTAAGCATGGCAAGGACCACGATAACGGCCGTGGCAAGGGTCACGACAAGCACGACGATTAAATTAAGCCCTGCCAGGAGTGCCAAAGCACCGAAGACGACGACGTGTCCGATTATTTCGGACGTCCCGGCAAAACCGGTCAAGACGCGCTAATTTACGGCGTTCCGCGTTACTGATGGCGATACCGCTGTTACGCAACACGCCTGCACCCTGCGCCAGCAGCCGGCAATGCGCATGGAAAGACGGTACTGCTTTGGCAAGCAGTGCCAAGGGAGCGCATTGATGCGTCCTGGTTGCCCCCATCGCTCAGGTCTGTTTGTGCTGCGCAGCAATTAATTTTCATAATCTATTAACGGTCTGAGCGCACTGACTGGGTTGAAACTGCAATAAAATCTCTTCGCCGGCAGGTTCTACGTCCTCGTTAATCGCCAGCGTAACAGGATCAAGGTGTTGTACTGGCACCTGCTGATGTGCCATACCGGACGCTGCGACCTGCCGATCAATCACCATCGTGCCGGTATTGCGATTCGTCCTGCCATCAATCGTCAAAAGGCATAGCGATTAAGTGATACGCAGGCTGGCGCCGTTATTTATTCGCTTATTGAGACGGCTGGGACCAACGTCCTGAAAACCCGTGCCTGGCGGCGCCCCGGACTTAGCCAGCTAACAGCGATGCTGCGAGCCGCTGCCTGTAGTTCATGAAGCGCTCCAGATATCAGGTTCCGGCGTAGCGAAAGATCTGGTCTCCTCCCGGCGTATGGATCTGCGCGTTGAAGGACACGATGATGCGGTCGCGTTCGCCGATGTAAGGCATGGCCTTGTGCGCCAGCATGGCGGGAAACAGCACCAGCTCGCCTTCGCATGGGGCCACATCGAGCGTCGCCTGCTGTAGCCATGCGTTACCCATGTCCATATGAGCGCCGCCCAGCAAGGGAAACATCGGGCTGTAAAAACGCGTGACGCCGTTCAACTTGCCAAACTGGGGCTGCGCAATACGCTGTTCCGGCGGATCTAGCTGAACGTAATACACTCCGGACCAGGAGCAATTGCCATGCGTATGGACATCATGAAAAGAGGCGCCATTCTGGATTTGAAACCAGACACCGGTCAGTTCCAGCTGCAGGCCGTGGCGCCCAGCGGGCCAGACACCCGCATTGGCTTGCTTTGCCGTCGCTTGTAATGCCCCGGCGATAAACTGGATCAGCTCGGCAAACTCCGGCATATCGATCCGTCTGAGCAGGTCGTCGGTGCTGGCATAAAAGGCTCCTGGCAGAGCTTCTGTATCCGTTGCCCGCATGCTGTGAAAGACGCGCGCCAGCACCGGGTTGACTGCTTCTGCGCTGGCAAACTTATGCAACCCCATCGGTACCGGCCAATGCGACTGTAACTGCCCTGGCAACGTCGTCTCGGTCATGCCGTGAGCTCATCGGGCAATTGCAGCGTCCAGCCGGTACGCTGTGCCAGCTGGCGGATATCGTCCAGGGTATCGAGATCCGTCACAAAACGTGTATTGACGGTCTCGTAGGCATGGACCAGTTCCGGCTGGCGCTCTATGAGGTGACGGCAACCCAGATTGGCCGCGCTGGCCAAAATATCGCTACGGGCAGTGCCATCAAGTAAAATCGGGTTGCCGCGCTGGCCATTGACGACCGGCACCAGCACGTTGCCGAGCGGGCGTTTCTTGAAAGCCGCAATCAATTCGGTCAGGTCTCCAGCACCGATCAGGGGCTGGTCAGCCAGCACAATGAACACCGCGTCAAAGTTACCATTCAGAGCTGCAAGACCGGTACGTACCGAGCTTTGCTGACCTTCCTGATACGCCGGATTGTAGGCCAGCGTCACCGGAAAACTCTGTACTGCAGCTTCCACCGCATCACGCGCATGGCCGGTCACGACCACGACTTCGTCCACGCCGGCGCCACTCAAAGCGACCAACTGACGGTTAATCAGAGGTACGCCCTGCAGCCGTATCAGCGACTTGGCGACGCCGCCCATACGCGTACCTTCACCAGCGGCGAGCAACACGGCACCGATCCTGAGGCGGGGATAAAGGCCGCCGCCTTGTTTAAGCAAACATCCCATGGCGTTCTCTCCTGAGCTTGTCATCATTAAAAAAAATCATGCCAGCAGCTCCGGCAAGCGCGACAGGCTCGCCAGATTATGCGCCGGCATGAAACGGGTCACAAAGGGCGCTGCCAATAACATGGCGGCTGACTTCGGTGTCTCTATGGTTGGATGCAGCCAAAAAATCCGTGCCCCGCGGGCCTGTACTTGCGCCAGCACGTCGGCCAGCGCCGCTGGTTCATCGGTATCGAAACCGTCGCTGAAGACCATGAACAGATCGCCTCTGGCCAGCGAACGCCCGAGGTGCTGATGCACCGCTTCGTGCAGGCAACTGGCAATGCGCGTTCCGCCACCAAAACCAAAAGTGACGGCATTGACCTTTTCCTGTACACGCTCGCTGTTGCGCTTGAGCAGCGGGGTCACCTCGGCCAGCCGGGTATGAAAAACAAAGGCACGCGCCTCCATGACCTCAACAAAGGCACGCGTCAGGCGTAAAAAAAATTGCGCATGCACTTCCATCGAACGGCTCACATCGACCAGCACCACCACTTTTGGCTGACGGCGTTTGCGGCGTGCGTGATACAGCCGTACCAGTTCGCCACCGGTCGCCAGCGCAGCCCGTAACGAACGACGTATATGGATCACTCCATTGTCACGGTGACTTTGCAGTCGCCGCAACAAGCGGGCGCGCAAACGCCGCTTGAGCGCCTCGACCAGAGGCTCAAAGCGATCCATATCGGATGGCAACCAGTCGGCAAAATCACGCTCGTCCAGCGGAGCGGTACGGCTCGCCCCGCCCTGGCTGCGCGGCGCATCCTGACTTTCTTCCGACTCACCAGCTCCCGGCTGGTCGGCCATTCCAGTAACGGGTCTGGCTTCACCGGGAGGTGTATTGCCCATCTCGCTATGCATCTGCTGCACCAGTTCCGGCAAGCTGCGTCCGCGTTGCATCAGGCCAGAACTACGCGTGGAACTCTTGATTTTATGCGGAAACCAGAATGCCTCATGCAGGTCGGGATATTTAAGCCACTGCTTGTGACTACCCGAGGCCACACCACGCCACAGCGCCTCAACCCGGCGCCATTGCGACAGCGGCAGGGCAGCTGCTGAACGCAGCATCAGCTCAATCTCGGCGTAGCCCAACGCAAAGCCGTGGTCACGCAAATAATGCGCAAACTCACCCAGACGTTCACGCGGATCGGTGGCGTTCATCCGCTCGTCATCATTTCATCGCGCCTGCCACACCAACATCCTGGGCGATGCGCGGTCCGTCGATTAGTTTGGCCACCCGCTCAGGCGTCACCTGCCAGCGATCGGCACGGGTTTTGAGTAAAGCGGCCAGAGTTGGCACGAGCAACAGGTGGTCAACCGGCAGTTCACCGAAGCCAAGGTGAAACAGGATACGGACCCAGTCCAGCGTCTCGGCCACACCCGGTATCTTGTCAAGATCTTCCTTGCGCAGGCGCTGGACAAAAGCCACCGCCTCCTCCACCAACCGCGTTGCCGCCTCAGGCACCAGCGTGCGTACGATCTGCGTTTCGCGGGCAAGCGAAGGGTAATCGACATAATGAAAAAGGCAGCGCCGGCGCAATGCGTCAGACAGGTCGCGCGTGCCATTGCTGGTGAGGATCACCAGCGGACGGCTCAGCGCCTTCAGGGTACCGATCTCCGGAATACTGACCTGATATTCGGATAGCACTTCCAGCAAAAAGGCTTCAAACGCTTCATCGGCGCGATCGATTTCATCGATCAGCAAGACACACGGTTGCGGCGAGCGTATAGCCTGCAGCAAGGGGCGCTGCAGTAAAAATTCTTCGGTAAAAAGATTGTCACGCAAGGCTGCACGGTCACCCTGACCCGCTTCTGCCAGACGAATTTCGAGTAGCTGGCGGCTATAGTTCCACTCATAGACTGACTGGCTCAGGTCGAGGCCTTCGTAACATTGCAGCCGTAATAGCGGCCGGTTCAGCGCCCGCGCGCAAGCGCTGGCAATGGCGGTCTTGCCAACCCCCGCTTCGCCTTCGAGCAAGAGCGGACGCTCCAGCGTTAACCCCATCCAGATCAGGCTGGCGAGGTCTTCATCGGCAATATAGCCCGCCTTGAACAGGCGTTCACGCAGGCCTTCTGGCGTGGCTGGTGCAGTAGTGGTGAATGTCGGCATGACCGCTTTACGCCTTGCGGCCAAACAGATTGGCAAAAAATTTCTTGATCATCAGCCAGGCAAAACCAAGGGCATTAAATTCTGTCGCCACAATCGGTGCCTTTGGTGCAGCAGTCCTGACGAAACCGTTTGCACCTCCAGCCGCATCAGCCGATGCCCCAGTGATTGCATCGGCCGATGCGCCCTCAGCCGCAGCCTCTGGCATCATGGCGCCTTGCACGGCTTGCGCCTTTTGAGAAAATACATCGGCAAACTGCAGCAATATCATGTCGGATACCGACGTCATCATGCGTCCGCCAAACTGGGCGAACTTGCCATTGACGATCACTTCGGCATGACCCTGCAGCGTACTGTGGCCGTTTTCAGCGGCGACCAGCGTTGCCGTCAGTTGCATCGATGCCGACGAGCCGCTTTTATCAGCGCCTTTGCCCAGCATCTTGAGGGTGCGGGTCGTCAGGTCCAGCTCCAGAATTTCAATCGTGCCGGCAAAAGCGGCAACAGCAGGGCCTACCTTCACCTTGACGCTGCCCTTGAAATGGGTGGCATCAATATCTTCAGTAATCTGCGCGCCGGGCATACAGGTCGCCAGTTCGTGCATGTTGGAGAGAATCGACCAGCTGGCATCAAGGCCAGCCGCAACCGGATACTCTTTATTGAGAACAACTTCCATGGAAACTTTCTAAAAAATAAAACAAGCAAGTGCACTCACGCGCACCTGCCATGATCCAATGAATGCTAGTTGGCAAGTCCGACGGCCTTAAGCTGCTGCCAGACGCGGTATGAGGTATGCGGCATGTTGAAGTGCGTTACCCCAAGATGCGCAAAGGCGTCGACCATCGCACTGGTAAAGGTCGGGATACTGCCTACGTGCGGCGATTCGGCCACACCTTTGGCGCCCAGCGGGTGGTGCGGCGAAGGCGTTACCGTGAAATCGGTCTCCCACTTTGGCGTCTCTACAGCGGTCGGCAGGAAGTAATCCATCAGCGTATTGCCCTGGATATTGCCCTGCTTGTCGAAGGATAATAGCTGACCCATGGCAACGGCAAAACCTTCGGTCAGTCCACCGTGGATCTGGCCCTCGATGATCATTGGGTTGATGCGGGTGCCGCAGTCGTCCAGCGCATAGAAGCGACGGATTTTGGTCTCACCCGTGCCCTTGTCGATGTCCACCACGCACAGGTAGGCACCAAAAGGGAAGGTAAAGTTAGGCGGATCGTAATAATGCACGGCCTCCAGGCCAGGCTCAAGACCTTCAGGTGGCTGATTGTAGGCCGCCCACGCGATGTCTTTCATGGTCTTGAACTTATCGTCATTGCCGCGCAACTTGAAGCGGTCGACTTCCCATTCCAGATCGGCCTCGCTTACTTCCAGCAAATGCGCCGCTATTTTCTTGGCCTTTGCGTGAATCTTGCGCGCCGCCATCGCAATGGCAGCACCGGCGACCGGTGTCGAACGGGAACCATAAGTGCCCAGACCGTAAGGCGCGGTATTGGTATCGCCTTCCTCGATCTGTATCACTTCGGAAGAAATACCCAGTTCGGTGGCGATGATTTGCGCGTAGGTAGTCTGGTGACCCTGACCCTGCGAGATGGTACCCATGCGGGCAATGGCACTACCGGTCGGATGGACCCGGATTTCGCACGAGTCGAACATACCGACCCCAAGAATATCGCAGATCTTACTCGGTCCGGCTCCCACCACTTCAGTGAAGGTAACCAAGCCAATACCCATCAGCGTCGGACAATCGGGATCGGCCCGCTTGAGCGCCTGTTCGGCCCGCAAGCCCTTGTAATCGACCGCATTCAAGACTTTGTCCATCGCGGTCTGGTAATCGCCCGAGTCATACTCGAACCCGAAAGCAGAGGTATAGGGAAACTGTTCGCGCCGGATGAAATTCTTGGCACGGATCTCGGCCTTGTCCATACCCAGTTTTTGCGCCAGCACGTCCACCATACGCTCCACCAGATACACCGCTTCGGTCACTCGGAACGAGCAACGGTAAGAGACCCCGCCCGGCGCCTTGTTGGTGTAGACCCCGTCTACGCGACAATAGGCGGCAGGGATATCATAACTGCCCGAGACAATATGGAACATGCCGGCAGGAAATTTGGTAGGATCGGCGCAGGCATCAAAGGCACCATGATCGGCGATCACGTTGGTCCGCAGGGCCAGGATCTTGCCATCGGCAGTAGCGGCAAGTTCACCCGTCATGTGGTAGTCACGGGCAAACGCGGTGCTCGACAAATTTTCAATACGGTCTTCAATCCATTTGACCGGCTTACCCAGCACGATGGACGCCACGATCGCGCAGACGTAACCGGGATAGATGCCGACCTTGTTGCCAAAGCCACCGCCAATGTCGGGCGAGATAATACGTACTTTGGATTCAGGTATTCCCGACAGCATCGAGACCACCGTGCGCACGACGTGTGGCGCCTGGCTGGTCATCCAGGTCGTGAGTTCGCCACGTACCGGATCATACGACGCTACTGCGCCGCAGGTCTCCAGCGGACAGGGATGAACGCGCGGATAGTGCATGTCCTGGCTGACCGTGACCGGCGCGCTGGCAAAGGCCGCATCCGTGGCTTCCTTATCACCGGCATCCCAGGTAAAAATATGATTGTGGTGATAGCGCTTGCCGTGTGCGCCTTCGGTTTTTCCGACCAGGTCTTCACGGATGACCGGCGCGCCGGGCTTGAGAGCCTCGAACGGATCAATCACGACCGGTAACTCGTCATACTCCACTTCCACCGCTTCCACACCATCAGCGGCAGCGTAGCGGTCGGTGGCGATGACGACTGCCACTTCCTGCATCTGGAAGTGCACTTTTCCATCAGCCAGCACGGCGGCAACGTCGCCCGCCAGAGTCGGCATCCAGTGCAGTTTAAGCGGTTTGAGATCTTCTGCCGTAAGCACGGCGATGACGCCGGGAATCTTCAGTGCCTCTTCCTTGTTAATGCGCAAGATGCGGGCGTGGGCTACCGGCGAGCGCACGATATCCATGTGCAGCATTTCCGGCAGCTTGATGTCATCGACATAGTTACCCTTGCCCTGGATAAAGCGCGCATCTTCCTTGCGCAGGCGGGACTCGCCCATGCCCATCAGGGCCTTTTCACGTTCACTTATTGGTGAGTTCATACATGTCTCCTCGGTCAAGTGGCGCTTACGCAGCGACCTTGTTTTGTTGTAAGGCGTTGGCAGCGTGCAGCACGGCCTTGACGATGTTTTGATAGCCGGTGCAACGGCACAGATTACCCGCCATACCGATGCGTACTTCCTCTTCCGTCGGGTTAGGCGTGTCCTGCAAGAAGCGGTAGGCACGCATCAGCATGCCTGGTGTACAAAAGCCGCATTGCAGACCGTGCTCTTTATAAAAACCTTCCTGCACGGCATGCAGTACCCCGACATTGGCCAGACCTTCAACTGTCTTGATGTCGCTGCCTTCGCACTGCACCGCCAGATGGGTACAGGACTTGACGGACTGGCCATCGATATCGACAGTACAGGCGCCGCAGTGGCTGGTCTCGCAACCAATATGCGCCCCTGTCAGGTTCATTTTTTCACGTAAAAAGTGGATCAGTAAAGTGCGCGGCTCTACCGCTTCTTCAATTTTTCGCCCGTTGAGGGTCATTTCAACCAGTATCTTACTCATCGTCTGTCACCTTGTTGTATGTGTCGGTTCAGCTGCAACGGGCAGCAGCCGTACGAATAGCCCGCTTGACCATTTCACTTGCCATGGCGGTCTTGTATTCAATGTCACCGCGCAGGTCCTCCGCGGGATCACACGCTGCGCGCACCGCTTGCGCTACGGCAGCCAGTGTCGTCTCGTTGACCGGCTGGCCCATGAGCGCCGCCTCGGCCGCGCTGGCGCGTAAGGCAGTGGGTGCCACGTTGGTGAGACCGATACTGATCTGGCTCACCACACCACCTGACATGCGCATGACAACTGCAGCACCTGCAGTTGCCCAGTCACCTGTTTTACGTTTGAGCTTTTGGTAAGCGTAGCCAGTGCCTTGCTGAAAGGGAGCGATCAGGATGGCAGTCAGAATTTCGTTTTCCGCCAGCGCAGTCATGTAAGTACCGAGGAAGAAATCCAGCGCCTTGACCTCGCGCTCGCCATCCGGACCTTGCAGGACGAAGGTGGCATCGAGCGCCATGGCGATCGCCGGATGGTCATTACCCGGATCACCATGGGCAATGTCACCGCCAATCGTACCGCGGTTACGGACTTGCGGATCGGCAATGAGCAGCGCGGCCTCTGGCAGCAAGGGAAGCTTTTGCAGCAGCAGGGGGGACGCGATCAGCTCGTTCTCGCTGGTCATGGCACCGATGCGGATCATGCCGCCAGCTTCGCTGATGCCGCGCAATTCGGGAATCCGGTTAATGTCGATCAGGGTGCCGGGTTGGGCGAAACGCAGTTTCATCATCGGTAGCAGACTATGGCCACCGGCAAGAAGTTTGGCATCGTCACCAAGCTCGGTCAGTAGTGAGAGAGCCTCACCAATGGAACGAGGGGCATGATAGTTAAATGAGGGTGGTATCACTTTATCTCCTTGTTAGGCCTTGATGAGCCTTGAGATATAGATACTATCTGCACCCTACTTCACTGCGGACACGAACAAATCAACGGTGGGCTGCACTGCACGAACGGCAGAAAATCTGCACGAAGCACCCCGCAGCTGGCCCATCGCCGCTTATGGCTTGACGGAATAGATCCCGGCCAGTCCCAACTGCTCAAGCAGCGCGGGCGTATTCGCGCGCGAGACGGGAATTTCAGCCGGTGTTGGCCCTGACATGTGCAGTGTCATGCGGCCGTCATCACGCACAATTTCATCCACCTGAGACAGGTTGATAATGTAACTGCGGTGCACCCGCAAAAAAAGCTGCGGATCCAGCCTGGCCTCGATGTCACTGATGTTGAGGTTGCAGAACTGGCTACCCTGAGCAGTATGAACCCAGGTGTAATGCCCTTCAGAGCGGATGAACGATACATTGGTGACATCCACCAGCATCACGCGGTTTTGCTTGACGGTCGGGATCTTGCGCAACAGGCGTTTTTCACCACCTTCGCGCATTTCCAGGCTCATGTCAGACCCAGCGTCATGTGTCACGATTTCTGTGATGTCATGAAAAACAAGGTTATAGCCAATGGTTACACCGTCAGCGTTACCCGTTTTTGACACCTTGATCAACAGCATCCTGTCAGGAATATTGATCATCATCGTCATCGGAGGAGGATTATTGACGGGACATTGCGCCTGCACCTGACCCAGAAGTAACTCAACTTTGGCTCTGGCGGCATCCGGATGGAATGAGGTTACCAGTTTTCCAAATGGCATTTTTTCTTTCACCGGGAGCGTGCGTCGTGCGAAATCATTCATACCGATGACGTGCAGTTCAAGGTCGAGATGCACAACCCCGATATCGAAACGCTCCAGCAAATAAGGTAAGGCGGTTTTTGTTTGCGCCGTCGGGGCGACGAAAGGACTTGTCTTCATTTTATTTATTTGTCTCCAATAAATGACTTAGTCTTCGCTAAGCTCATTAAATATACACGATTGAAACTGATTGAGCTGAGCACGGCTCAACTCTTTTCATTGAGCATCTCTCAATATAAGGAACACTGCCGTGATCCGTCAAGAATGCGTTCTCGAGCCAGCACAAAAAAGTTTTTTGCATAAATGCATCGAATAATATGACCTGATGCAATGCGGCATCCTATGTTATTTTATAGACAGCATTCGGAACAGTATTGCCTATGCCGTTATCGTGTTATCAGTATTTCAATGTGAATGCAGATGTCCTGAAAGAACGCCTGTAGTTCCACAACGACAGGATCTGCCTCGCGCTGCTGACACTTCGTGCCCCACGACGGATGCTCATGCGGCATGAACGCACTTCGTTCATCGGGTGGGCCGGAGCCAGAAATTAGGGCTAGAGTTATCTGGTGAACTTACCTGGTCAAACCTGGATACTGGATATATGACGATGTGCGATGCGACTTTCATTTCTCCCTGGTACCGTTACCGTAACGATGCCACATTTCTGGCACGGCGACTGCCATGTGAAAAATTACGGTATGAGGCACATTGCAGATGAATCTCACACCTCGCTCACATTGGCTGGCCAGAAGTATCGGTTCGGCCAACGCCGCGCCGGCAGTACTCATTAGCCTTGCGGGCATCACCCTTTATTTTTCAAGCCGGAATACCGGAGCCTTCGACGTCAGGCAACTGCTGACGGTGATGCTCTCCCTCATTGCCGTAGCCGCCGGTTGCGCTGCACTGGCATGGATCCGTCCCCAGCGCGCCGGACTGTCACCCCCTTACGTCATGCTATCGCTTGGATTTGGCGGCATGCTGAGCGGTTTGCTGTACGACGTCTATCACGCCGGTCCGGTCATGTTGCAGAGCCTGTGTACGCAGTCATCGTCACTGGGTTTTATCGACAGCATGCTTCTACATCTTGCCTTTTTGCCTGGCATGCATGCCGGCATGCTGGCCGGTGGCTTGCTGGCCATTACCATCCTGCGTGTGCTCAAGCCCCAGTGCGGGCGCTATCTGTGTTCACTGTTTGCGCAAAACCTGATGTGTTCAAGCTGGATGCTGATCGGTATGACCGCGGGGGCGTTATGGCTGTCACGCTGGCAAGTCGCTGGCGGTGAAAGTAGCCTGGCTGGCATGCTGGGCGGTATGTTCACCGGCATGACCTGGGGCATGGTTCTCAGTGTCGCCCTCTACCGGGCCTTCTTTTTAACCAGAAAACCGCGTTCGGCACCGTGATCGTGCCACTCAGGCTATTCTCACTCCAAAAAGCTTGCCGGACCTGATCGCACCTCATTCCAATGAGGCACTGAGATTGAGGTCCGAATGATTGTCCGGTTACATTCCGCTCACCTTACGGTCACCTATTAGAGAGATATATTCATGGAAAGTCTTGATCTGCGCGTGTTGGCTGACGTTTTGTCCTGGTGCAATTCAGGTCACGCCGTCTCGCTTGTTACGGTGGTAGAAACCTGGGGTAGCGCTCCACGCCCGCCGGGAGCCCTGCTTGCAGTACGCGATGACGGCGTCGTCAGCGGATCAGTCTCTGGCGGCTGCGTCGAGGATGACCTGATCGCACGCACCAAGGCAGCCTTTGCAGAAACATCCAGCGCCAATCCTGGCGTGGTGAAACCTGGTCTTATCGTGTATGGAGTAAGTAAAGAAGAAGCCACGCGCTTCGGCCTTCCCTGCGGCGGCACCCTGCGCCTGTTACAGGAACCGGTTACCGACAGCGGCTGGATAGCGCAACTGCTGCAGCGCACTGGCGATCATCTTCTCGTCGCCCGCACGCTCAATATCGCCACTGGCACGGTCGAGCTTGCCGATGCGGTCCGTGGGCAGGCCATGACGTTTTCCGGCCAGACAATGACGACCATCTTTGGCCCCAAATGGCGACTTCTGCTGATCGGTGCCGGACAGCTTTCCCAGGCGGTCGCCCAAATAGCGTTCATGCTCGACTTTGAAGTGCTGGTCTGCGATCCGCGCGAGGAATACGCAGAGTCTCTCATCAGCAGCGTGCCCGGTATCGTGCGCGTCGAAGGCATGCCTGACGATGTCGTGCGTGAACTGGTGCCTGATGTCCATACTGCTATCGTGGCACTGACACACGATCCGAAACTGGATGACATGGCGCTCATCGAGGCACTGCAATCGGGCGCATTTTATGTTGGTGCCCTGGGATCAAAGCGCAATCAGGAAACGCGCAAGCAGCGTCTGGCAACCCATTTTGACTTGAGTGAACAGGAACTCGCTCGCCTGCATGGCCCCGTTGGCCTGCCGCTGAGTGCCCAGACACCGGCCGAGATTGCGGTATCCATCATGGCCGAAATTGTGCAGGTCAAAAATACACTGGTCAGTTCCGCCAAAGCGATAGAAACGACAACGCCAGCTGGATGCCTGCTGGCTTAAAAGTAATTCCGTTAATAGGATACGGCAGGAACGGCCTATGGCATCAAATGTCCATCGGGTCGATCTCTACACCCCATTTCACGCGGCTCTTCACACTGCGCAAGGTAGTAATCCATTCTTTCAGGAATGCCTGCAACGCTGGCCGGGAAATCGATTCAACCAACAATTGCGCACGGTCCACATTGGCAACCCGTGTCATTGTCATCGGAATCGGATCATGAATGGTGATGCCGACATGGGTGGTGCAAGCTGCCGCCAGATGCAGAAAATCGAGTGCCGTCTGCAACTCCCTGGCTTCTGCGCGCAGCAACGCCTGATAAATGAACGGTGGCATACAGGCTTGCTGGCGCTCATCGAGCAAGTCATTGGCGAAACGATCGTAGTCATGCGCCATTAGCGCGTGGTAGAGCGGATGATCGGGATAACGGGTCTGGACCAGCACTTCACTGATATTCCCGCCCTCTTTTTTAGCCGCCCGGCCGGCACGACCGGCGACCTGCATTAATTGCGCAAACAAGCGTTCGCTGGCGCGGTAGTCTTGCGAGAACAGGGCGCTGTCCGGATTGAGTGCGCCGACCAGTGTCAGGTTTTTGAAATCATGTCCCTTGGCGACCATCTGGGTACCGATCAGGATATCTACCTCTCCCCGG
>CANIFC010000043.1 GCA_947466695.1 Oxalobacteraceae bacterium
CTACATCGCTTTCCTGTACACACAATCAAGATTGACCAGTCATTTGTCAGGGAAATACAGAGTGAGAATGGACATTACCCAGTCATTCTGGCGATTATTTCCATTGCCAGAGGTTTGGGACTGAAGCTGGTGGCTGAAGGCGTAGAAACACAGGCCCAGGCACGCTACCTGATGCAGGCGGGTTGCCGGATCTTGCAAGGATTTTTATTTCACAAGGCATTACCGCAAAAGGAGTTTATGCGCCTGCTTGAGAAACAAGAGCAAGAGCGTCCTGTTTTACAACGCGAACCGGCAACTTACCCGCAAAAAGATATCTCGCTCACCAGATGAGCGCATTGAACCTGGCTAGACCAGAATCACGCCTGCCGTTTCCTGACCTGAGCGCACAGATATGTCCAGACAAACGTCGATGCGGCGTTACTGGTCAGTTCTGCGTGGTCGTAGGGTGGTGATACCTCAACGCAGTCCATGCCGCACCAATTCAGGTCGGCCAATTCTTCCATGATGGTCAGGACCTGGTTGGTACTCATGCCGCCCGGTTCCGGTGTGCCGGTTCCGGGTGCGAATGCCGGGTCTAGGCAATCGATGTCCAGCGTCAGGTAGACCGGTGGGTTACCGGCAGCGCTCATCCTGCTACGGATTTCTGCAAGGACAGGCGCCAGTTGCTGCGGGCTTTCAAGGCCACGTAATTGGCGCGCCGTAAATACCCGGCCACTGGCGTCATTGACATACTCGCGTGCGGCGCGTTCGCCGGAAGAGCGGATGCCGATCTGAATAGAGGCCTGGGGTATCAATAAGCCTTCCTGCATCGCTTCATAGACCCAGGTTCCGTGGCCCGATGGCTCGCCAAAATGGCTGGTCCAGGTATCACAGTGCGCATCAAAATGGACCATCGCCACCGGTCCGCCCTGGACTTGATTAAGGGCGCGCAGTAGCGGCAATGTCACTGAATGGTCACCGCCTAGCCACACCATATGGTGAGCGGCAAACAGATCTTGCGCCATGGGCATCAGGGCCGCACGCATCGCGTCGATGCCGGTATTGGGCAAGGCCAGATCACCGGCATCGCACAGTTGACCAATCGGGGTGGTATCAAAATAGGGATGCGTGGCGTCGCACAGCATCTGGGACGCCAACCGGATCGCCTGCGGGCCAAAGCGCGCACCGGGACGATTGGTGACAGCGCCGTCAAATGTCAGGCCAGCTACGGCAAATGGCATTGATAGCGCCTCTGGCCGTTTGGGAGCGTTGAGGTAAGTACCGCTGGAACGGTACGCGAAATCGTGATTTGCCATAATGAATCTCTTGACGATAGGGATGAAAATGCCGGTCTTTCAGTGTTTCGGCTTAACTGTAGTGCTCCTGGCCTGTTGATGTGAAAATACGTGACGATTGGTTAATTGGATACGTATCAGTTGTCAGGTCTAAGCTATCAAATATCAGGTATCAGGTATCAGGTTTGCGCTGCCAGGAAACGTCTTTCCCACGCACCTATTTCAGACAGGTAGCTCTGGTATTCGACTAACTTGACAGCGCAATAGGCGGTGACGAAGGCGTCACCGAGCAAGCGACGCGCTGATGCGCTATTGCCCATCTGTGCATGCGCAGCCATGAAGCCCGGCGCCAGGTCATGACTGCAGTCATAGGCACTGCCATTAACCGCTGGTGCCGGGATGAGTTTTTCCTCTATCCCTGCCAGACCGGCTGCGAGCGAAGCGGCAATGACTAAATAGGGATTGGCATCCGCCCCCGCGATCCGGTTCTCGACCCGGCGCGCAGCAGGGCCGCTCAAGGGGATGCGTAAGCCTGCGGTGCGGTTATCCACCCCCCATTGCAAGTTGACCGGCGCCTGGCTACCCGGGATGAAACGGCGGAACGAATTGACCGAGGGGGCAAAAATGAGCATCAGATCTGGCAGATAGGTTTGCAGGCCAGCGATGAAATGATGAAAATCAGCACTATCTTTCGACTCGCTGTCACAGAAAATATTCTTGCCGTCGGCGTCAACTACGCTCTGGTGCAAATGCATGGAACTGCCAGGCTGGCCAGAAACAGGCTTGGCCATGAAGACCGCATTCATCCCGTGTTTAATGGCCGTTTCTTTGGCGGCATACTTCAATAAAAAGGCCTGATCAGCCATTGCCAGCGGATCACCATGCACCAGATTGATTTCATATTGGGACAGGCCCACTTCATGAATCCAGGTGTCGGCGCGAATACCCAGTACCTCCATGGTGGCATTGAACTCATCCCAGAACGGCGCCATTTCATTGAGCATGTTCATGCTAAAGGCGGACTGGCCGTTTTCAGCCCGGCCATTTCGCGCCGCTGGCGCTGTCAGCGGTAAATCGGGATTGTTGTTCGGTGCGGTCAGGTAAAATTCGATTTCCGGCGCGACGACTGCACTCAGGCCTAGTGCTGCGTAGCGTAGCAGGACATTTTTAAGGATGGAACGCGGCGCAAACTGACACAAGGAGCCGTTGAGTTCGACACAATCGTGGATGGCAAAGGCGCGTGGGACGCTGCTCCAGGGAGCTATTTTCAGGGTACTGTAATCGGGTACAAGGCGGATATCCGGATCGCTGTCGGGAAAAATCGGGTCGTAAGAATAGTCACCCGTAATGGCCTGCATCGGAATGGCCTGTGCGATGCGCAGCTCGTCGCCGCGGATGAAACTGGCAGCCGGCATGCGCTTGCCGCGCGGGTAGCCTGAGACATCGGGGAACAGGCATTCAACATCGCGAATGCCACGGTGCTGGAAAAAGTCGTGCAGGTCGGCTGGGGTCATGATCATCTATTTTTTTGGTGGAACATTGTTCAGGCTGCGGCAGTAAAATTAAAATAAAAATAAAAATAAAAATAAAAATAAGCAGGCTGCCCTTTTTCAGGAAAGCAGTCTCACGCATAATTTATTTTTTTATAACAAATCTTTCAACTGGTAGTACAACATCCCTAAAACCAGTGCTGGGGTGCGCATCAGCTTGCCACCGGGGAAGGGATGATGCTTGATTCTGGCCAGCAGATCAAAGCGTTCGGCCTGGCCGGCAATGCTCTCTGCCACCAGTTTTCCGGCCATGCCGGTGAGCGCCAGACCATGTCCTGAAAAGCCTTGCAGATAATAGATATTGTCACCCAGGCGGCCAAAATCAGGTCCGCGGTTCATGGTGATGTCGACGAAACCGCCCCAGGCGTAAGGAAGCTTCAGGTCGGAGAGCTGGGGAAAGACATCGAGCATGCGCTGGCGCATACTGCCGACAAGATTAACCGGCGTCGCTGCGCTATAACTGACGCGACCGCCAAAAAGTATGCGGTGGTCTGCCGTTGGCCTGAAATAATCGAGTACAAAATTGGTATCACAGACCGCTGCACGCTGATGGATCAGCGCATCGGCGCGCTCTTTGCCCATCGGTTCGGTCGCGACAATATAAGTGCCCACCGGCATGATGCGCCTGGCCAGTTCCGGCGCCACTGCCACGGTCTTGGAATAAGCGTCCAGATACACGTTACCGGCCAGCACCACAAAGTTGCACAATACGCTTCCTTGCGCCGTTTTGATGAGTGGCTTACTGCCGCGCACTACCTCGATGACCGGACTGTTTTCATAAATACGAACCCCGGCGGCGCGGACCGCTGCGGCCAGTCCAAGGCAATATTTAAGCGGATGCAAATGTCCCGACTGCGCGTCAAAAGAGCCAGAATGAAAACGCTTGCTGGCTATCCACTGCGGCATATCGGCAGCGCTGATGGCCTGCGTCTGGTAGCCGTAACGGCGCGCCATATTGTCGCTGGCCTGTGCCAGCTTGCGGCCTTTTTTTTCATTGACAGCGACGCTCATGAAGCCGGGTACAAACTCACAGTCAATGGCATGTTCAGTGATACGGCTGCGTAACAGTTGCATGGCCTCAACCGTGATCTGCCACGCCCGGCGTGCATCGTCTGCACCAAACTGCGCTTCGATCGCGTCATCGCTGGCGTAACCGACGATTGCCTGTCCACCGTTTCTACCGGAGGCCCCCCATCCGGCAGTTTTTGCCTCAAGTACGACCACCGAATAGCCCTTGGCGCGTAATTCCAGCGCGGCCGAAAGACCTGCAAAGCCAGCGCCGACAACGCAGATGTCGGCGCTGATCTGGTCACCGAGTGCTGTCGCCGGATCGGGTCGGGTAACGCTCGCTTCGTAATACGAATTTTCAGTCAGGCGGGCTTCTTTACTCAGTAACATGATCAGAACCGATCCAGATAGTGGTGTGTTTCCCATGTGCTGACGTGCTGGCAGTATTCCAGCCATTCGGCACTTTTCAGGCTCACGAATTCATGGGCGAAATCAGCGCCAAGTGCCTCGGTCAGTATCTTGTCATTATGTAGCGCGAGTACTGCCACACCGAGATTTTGGGGCAATATCTGCAGCCCGAGTTCATCACGCTGTACCTGGGTCATCTCGTAAATATCGCTGTTGACTGGCTGACCAGGATCAAGCGCACGTTCAAGGCCATCAAGTCCTGCCGCGATCACGCCGGCCAGCGCCAGATACGGATTGGCCGAACTGTCCGGCAGGCGCCACTCGATGCGCTGATACACGACGCGGGCCACCGTGGTACGGTTGTTGTCACCAAAACCAATGAAAGCCGGTGCCCAGCTGGTACCGGAAAGTGAATGACCGCACATCAGGCGTTTGTAAGAATTGACCGTGGGGGCACACAAGGCTGTCAGGGCAGGGGCGTGCTGTAGCAAACCTGCCATAAACTGGTAGGCCTCAGTTGATAATCCCAGTTCTCTGGCATCGTCATCGGCGGCAAAAATGGCGTTACCTGCGGCGTCCGTAATCGACAGGTGAAAGTGCAGGCCGCTGCCAGGCCGGTCAGCAAAGGGTTTTGGCATCATCGAAAAGAGCCATCCCTCTTCTTCTGCAATGTGGTGCGCCGCCATTTTAAACAGCATGAAATTATCTGCTGCCTTGAGTGCGTCCGCATATTTGTAATTGACTTCAAACTGACCGCTGGCGTCTTCGTGATCAATCTGGAACACCCCTAATCCACAAGCATCAAGCGAGGCCGTCAGCTTTTCCAGAAAACGGGTACGGCGCAACAGGCTTTTTGTGTCATAAGAGGGTTTTTCCAACGCATCGCCCGCTTCCGGGCTCATCTGGCCGTTCTTGTCCTGCAGCAGAAAAAACTCGGGTTCAAGCCCTGCATTGAGTGTCCAGCCGCGCGCTGTCAGGCGGGCAACCTGTTTTCTTAAGATTTGCCGCGGACATACCTCGAAGGGTTTTCCCGCCACATGGCCATCCAGCACGACCCGGGCATAGCCGGGCAGCCACGGCATGGCCTGTAGTGTCGTCAGATCGGCCCGGCCATAATATTCCGAACGCGCACCGGTGCGTGGCAAACCTGTACCCCAGATCGAGGGACCGGAAAACCCGGCACCCGGATAGACAATGTCATCGAGGTGCTTGAGCGGAATCAGTTTTCCTTTTGCT
Source organism: Oxalobacteraceae bacterium (assembly GCA_947466695.1). Classification (GTDB taxonomy): domain Bacteria; phylum Pseudomonadota; class Gammaproteobacteria; order Burkholderiales; family Burkholderiaceae_D; genus Undibacterium. The sequence continues at coordinate 5,477 of CANIFC010000043.1, forward strand.
ACGCCATGGATGTCGGTGAACTGGGCAAACACAAATTGAATGTGCTGGCGGCCCAGGATAGCCTGATGGCCAGCAACGCTGGTAAGCTCACTGAGGGCGTTATTTTGGGCGTAATCGGGTACGCCATCATTGCTAGGTAGTATCATAAAGATTAACTGATGTGTATCCAGGTTGTTTTCAGGTCGGTATATTTATCGAAGGCATGCAGCGATTTATCGCGCCCGTTACCGGATTGTTTATAGCCACCAAACGGGACGGTGATATCGTCGCCGTCATACTGGTTGACGTGAACGGTGCCGGCGCGCAGTGCACGCGCGGTCTTGATCGCGCGGCTCAGGTCCGAGGTCCAGATGGCGGCCTGTAAACCGAAAGGGGAATCATTGGCCTGGCGTATGGCATCGTTGATGTCAGTAAAGCTCAACACCGCCAGGACCGGGCCAAAAATTTCCTCGCGGGCGATTTTCATACTGCTGTCAACCTCATCAAAGAGTGTCGGGGTGACGTAATAGCCGCCCGTTTCAAGCTGTACCTGCTTGCCACCGGAAAGTAGTTTCGCACCTTCCGCTTTACCCGCCTCGATGTAGCCCAGAACCGACTTGAGCTGGATGACGTCCACAATGGCCCCCATGACGGTATTTTCATCAAGTGGATCACCAGGCTGAAAAGCGGGTATCAAAGCCAGCGCCTTTGCCAGAAATTGTTCCTTGATTGAGGCTTCAACAAACAGGCGCGAAGGCGCATTGCAACTTTCACCCTGGTTAAAATAAATAGAGCCGATTGCCGCTTCCACTGCTGCATCCAGATCAGGACAGTCGGCGCAGACGATGTTGGCGGACTTGCCGCCCAGTTCAGTCCAGGCGCGCTTGAGATTGGATTGGCCAGCCATCTGCATGATCTGTTTGCCCGTTCTGGTGGAGCCGGTAAAGCCGATGCAATCGACATCCATGTGCAGTGCCAGCGCCGCACCGGCCTCTTGCCCAAAACCCGGAAGCACATTGAATACACCCGCCGGAATGCCTGCTTCAAGTGCGAGTTCGGCTAATCGTAGTGCCGTCAGGGGTGATTTTTCGGAAGGTTTCAGGATGACGCTGTTACCGGCCGCCAGCGCGGGAGCGATCTTCCAGGCGGCCATGATCATCGGATAATTCCACGGCACGATTGCCGCCACCACCCCGACCGGTTCACGCGTGATCAGCGCCAGACTATCGCTCGCGGTCGGCGCGATTTCGTCGTAGATCTTATCGATGGCTTCACCATACCAGCGCAGGCAGTTGGCCGTTGCATTGACGTCGACGCTCTGGCTGTACTTGATGGGCTTGCCCATATCGAGTGTTTCCAGCAGAGCCAATTCTTCACCGTGCTGCACGACCAGATCGGCAAACTTGATCAAGACCCGCTTGCGCGCGGCTGGCGCCTGTCCGGCCCAGCGGGCATCGTCAAATGCTGTCCTGGCAGCGCGTACCGCGAGCTCGACATCGGCACTGTCACAACGCGCCACTTGAGCGAGGTGACGACCGTCGACCGGAGAATGGTCATCAAAAAATTGTCCGGATACCGCCCAGGTGCGCTTGCCATCAATAAAAGCGCGGCCATCTATCTTCAGGGCGTCTGCGCGCTCATGCCAAAGTCGGTTCGTCATCGTGTTTTCTCTCTACTTGTGTTGTCTGTGACTATTTTTCAAAGTCTGGCGCCAAAAAAGAACAGTGAAAGAACCGGCTACGACTGACCTTCGTACCCGGTTTTTTCAAGCGTTCTCAGGCCATATCCGGCGATTAAAAACTGACCACGGTCGATGCGCCAAAAAGTAAATTATCCTTTTTATAGGTTTTAGACTGGACATCATAAAAAGTATTTTCCGAAGAACCATCGCGGCGCAACTCAAATTTCAGCAGCGCGTTGGGAGTGAGCGCGTAATTCATCCCGAAGGTCATGGCATACCGGTTGGCGCCCTTGTTCGGATCAAGGATCAGTCCTGTCGCATTGTCGATACCCGGACCGAAACCGTTACGGTAGTCACCACAAGTCGTTTCCATGGTGGTCGCACCCGTTGGGTCTGCCAGCAAATCGGGTGTCGAGCAGCCCGAACCAAAAACGACACTCGGTACGCCGCCACCGTTATTACTGTTTTTGACAAAATCAAAGCGGGCGATACCTTCCAGCCGCGGGGTGATCTTGTAAGCGGCCAGGGTCGACAAGCCTATCCATTTCGCGTTTCCACCATTAAAGGCGGCGTTTTTAGTTTGGCCAATCTCAACCTGGCCTTGTAAAGTCATGTCGCCACGGATGAAGTAGGTATCGCCTTCAACGTAATTGACCGAGGTTGAGCCCGACATTTTTCCATGCAGGCCAGAGGCACCCCAGCCGGCAAATTCGCCCTTGGAGTAATCGATACGCCAATGAAAGGTGGGCGACTTACGGTCGGTAACCCGGCCGTTGTTTGCATTGCCGAGAATGGTCTTGATGTCCCACTTACCTTCCAGGTGTTCATAACCAAATCCGGTCATGAAGGACGGCTCGGTAAAGTCGAACAAAAGATTATTCGTGATGGTTTTCTTGGATTGGGTACCGGCGGCCAGCTGATACTCGTAGCCAGGCCAGGAGCCAAACTGACCGGCCAGAAAGCGGTTACTCAAGCCATTGACCGGGATCGACACCGTTGCCTGATTAACGATGGAACCCAGGTTGTAGCCGCCGCCATCGCCATAGCTCTTGTGCGGCATCAGCTCAAGCAACCATTTGGTGCCTCCTTCCATTTCTTTTTCAAAGCGCAGCAGGGCGGTTCCGAAAAAAGCATTGTCATAGGCATAGCCGGCATTCTGGCTGGGATGTTCGCCACTACCATTGGGATCAGAAAAATTCTTCATGAACACCACGCTGCTGGTGTTCTGCCGCTGGTTGTAAATATAGGTCGGATCAATGTAACCGGAGACTTTCAGGCCCTTGAAACCACCTACCTCGAGCTGGTCCTCAATCGCCTCAGTCTTGATTTTCATGCGGCTAAACTCGGTCTGGTTTTCTGCATCCACAGTGGCAACACTGGCCGCCTTGACGTTGATCGCCTCGACCATGGCTTCAAGTTGTCGGATCTTTGCTTTCATGGCGTCGAGTTCAATTTTCAAGTCCTGTGCAGTTTGTGCCATGGCGACTGCGGGAAACGCCAACGCGATGGCAATCACTGTTTTTTTCAACATAGTCATTTTTTGCTCCGGTTATTTACGCTTTTATCTGTGATTTAATTCAGGATTTCCGCTTGAAAAGCTGCCGAAATTTGCTTTTGACGCAAACGTTCGGATCTGACGATATGCCAACTTGATACGATGACGCCAATACTTACTACTAAAATCGTGAGTGCCGCGACGACATTGACACGTGGGTCAAGGCCGAGCCTTGCGCGGGAAAAAATAACGATCGGCATGGTGGAATAACCGGGGCCTGTCAGGAAAGCGGACAGAACCACATCGTCCAGTGACAGCGTAAAGGTCAGCAGCCAGGCCGAGGCCAGAGCCTGCGTAATGTTGGGCAGGGTGACCAGGGTAAAGACCTGAAAGGGTCTGCAACCGAGATCCATGGCCGCTTCTGACAGCGATTTACTCATTTCCTGTAACCGTGATTCCACCACGACAGTGGCATAGGCCATGCCGAGAACGGTGTGGCCAAACAGGATCGTAAGTAATCCCCGCTCTGGAAACCCGAACATTTTCTCGAATGAGACAAACATCAGCAACAGCGAGAGCCCGATGATGACCTCGGGCATCACCAGTGGCGAACTGACCATGCCCTTGAACAGCGCCCGGCCGGAAAACTTGCGGTAATTGTTGAGCGTAAAAGCGGCAAAAGTGCCAAGCACCACCGATGCGGTCGCCGACATCAGCGCAATTTTTAAAGACAGCAAGAAACCAGAAATGATTTCACGGTCTTCGCTTAAGGCCGCGTACCAGCGAAACGTGAAACCGGTCCAGATCATGTCCTGCCGTGAACTGTTGAATGAAAATACAATCAGCACAATGATGGGGATATACAAAAACAGGAATCCCATTGACAACCAGCCGCGGCCGAACCAGCGATAGACGTTCATGTTCTCTCCGGGACTTGGTTGGATTGATATTTGTTAAAGATCCCCATCGGCACCAGGATCAGTAAAATGACGACGACGGTCACGGCAGAAGCCATCGGCCAGTCGTTATTCGTGAAGAACTCGTCCCACAGTACATGGCCTATCATCAGCGTATCGGGACCACCCAGCAGTTCCGGAATCACATATTCACCGATGCAGGGAATGAACACGAGCATGGAGCCGGCAATGATGCCCGCTTTGGACAGCGGCACCGTGATGCGCCAGAAGGTGCTCCACGGGGTCGAACCCAGATCGGCCGCCGCCTCGATATAGCGCACGTCCATCTTGACCAGATTGGAGTACAAGGGCAGGATCATGAAGGGCAGGTAGGTGTAGACCATCCCGACCATCAATGAAAACGAGGTGTTCATCATGTGTATCGGGGTATCAATCAAGCCTGTAGCGAGCAGGAACTGATTGACGATGCCGTTGTTGGCCAGCATGCCTTTCCAGGCGTAGATACGGAGCAAAAACGAGGTCCAGAACGGCAGCATGACGAGCATCATCAGTGTAGGCCGGATGGAGGCGTCAGCGCGTGCCATGAAATAGGCAAACGGATAACCGATGAACAGGCAAAATGCCGTCGTGATCGCGGCAAACTTGATCGAGCTGAGGTAGGTCAGCACATAGAGTTTGTCCTGGGCGATAAAGACATAATTACTGATCTTGACCTTGAGCTCAACAATACCATCGGTATAGCTGAGCAGGGTGCCGAAGGGATTGCTGATCTCCATCTCGACCAGGCTGATCTTGAGGATAATGAAAAAAGGCACCAGCGAGCACGCCAGCAACCACAGGTAAGGAACGCCAATGACGGCAATCTTGCCGCTGAGCCATTTTAGGCGGAAGAAGTTTTTCAGAGTGTTATTCATGCCCGTGCCCCCTATTGGGTCAGTACCACCATTGAAATATCGGACCAGCTTGCATACACCTTGTCACCCCATTGCGGATGAAACGCGCCGTGGCGCACGGTGTTGCTGACGGTTGCCTTGACTTCCATGCCACTGGCCAGCTTGAGGTGATACACGGTATAGCTGCCCAGATACGCGAGTTCGATAATTTCACCGAAGACGACGTTGTGGGTCTGTTCCGGTGCCTCGACACTGATCGTCATTTTTTCAGGGCGAACCGCAATCGAGACCGCCATGCCAACAGTTCCGGAAATACCGTGACCGACGTAATGCTGGCATTCGGGTGAATCAACAATGACGTGATCGGGTTCGTCCTCGATCACGTTTCCGGCAAACATATTGACGCTACCGATGAAGTCGGCCACGAAGCGGCAATTGGGCGTCTCGTAGATTTCATGTGGATTGCCGGTCTGGCGAATGATGCCTTCGCTCATGACGGCGATCCGCGAGGCCATCGTCATAGCCTCTTCCTGATCATGTGTCACCATGACGCAGGTGACACCGACCTTTTCAATGATGTTGACAAGTTCGAGCTGGGTACGCTCACGCAGTTTTTTATCCAGTGCCGCCAGTGGTTCGTCGAGCAGCAGCAGTTGCGGGCGCTTGGCGAGGCTACGCGCGAGGGCGACACGCTGTTGCTGACCACCGGAAAGCTGGTGCGGTTTTCGTTTGCCATAGGTGCTCAGTTGCACCAGTGCCAGCATATCTTCGACGCGCGCCATAATCTCATTTTTGGGCAAACCATCACGCCGCAGGCCAAAAGCGATATTGTCCCAAACGCTCAGGTGTGGGAACAGGGCGTAGGACTGAAACATCATGTTGATCGGCCGGTGGTAGGGAGGAACCCCGACAATATCCTTGCCATCGAGTAAAATCTGGCCGGAAGTGGGTAGTTCAAAGCCGGCCAGCATCCGTAGTAAAGTCGATTTTCCGCAGCCGGAACTACCCAGCAAGGCAAAGATTTCGCCTTTGTTGATGGCGATCGACACATTATCAACGGCGCGTACATCGCCGAATTCCTTGACCAGATTATTGATCAGCAAAAATGGCTGGCCAGCGCTGCCACCGGTAGTGACAGACGGTGCCATTGCCTGAATGGCTGTTTCGCCATGAGAAGGTAGCGCCATGAGGAACCCTGAATAAAAGTTGAGACAAGTCACGATCATCAAAAAAATGATCTATAGCGGCCACCACTAGCTCAATAATCAGGTAGTGGTGGCAGTTCGGTACCGGTGATCTATCAGCTAAAAATCAACCAAAAAATCGCTGGCAAATAACGCGGCAAAGTAAAAACCACTGTCAGGGCAATTAGATGCCCGTCTTGAACTGGGTATAGATGCGTGTCATCAAGCGACGGATGTCGGAATTAACCACTTCAGGCGAGATCATTTTTTTCTTGTCGGCGTCGCTGAGGTAGACCGTCTTGTTTTCGGCAATTTCTTTCTTGACGAATTTGGTGCTGGCCAGGTTGGGATTGGCATAGAAAACCTTGTTGGTCAGGCTCGCGTGCACTTCGGGACGCATGATGTAATTGATCCACAGATGGGCGTTATTTGGATGGGGGGCATCAACCGGAATGGCCATGACGTCAAAAAACAGGGTTGCGGTGGTGCTCGGAATCAGGGCCTGGATATCATTGCCGTTTTTTGCCTCGATGGCACGCTGGCGCGCGATATTGATGTCGCCGGACCACCCTAGGGCAACACAAATAGAACCATTGGCCATGTCATTGATATAGCCAGATGAACTGAACAGGCTAACATAAGGCCGGATCTTGGCTAACAGGCGTCCTGCTTCCTGATAATCGGCCGGTGATTTGGAGAACGGGTTTTTGCCAACGTACTGCAGGGCGGGAGGGAGAATTTCGGAGGGGGAATCGAGGAAGGAGACGCCACAGGATTTCACTTTCGCCATATATTTGGGATCAAACACCAGATCCCAGGCGTTGGCCGGCATCGGTAAGTCACCCAGGGCCGCCTTCACTTTGGCAACGTTGATACCCACCGTTGTAAAGCCCCACAACCAGTCAACAAGATGGTCATTGTTAGGGTCAAGCTTGGCAATCGCACTTTGGATCACCGGATCGAGATTGACCAGATTGGGAAGCTTGCTCTTGTCGAGTTTCATCAGCAAGCCACCCTGGATCTGCAGGTTGGCCCAGTTAGCGGACGGCACGACGATGTCATACCCTGTTTTGCCGGCAACCAGTTTGGCATGCAAAATTTCATTGGTATCAAATAAGTCGTAACGGACCTTGATACCGGTTTCTTTTTCAAAATTTTTGATCGTGTCTTCTGCGATGTAGTCGGACCAATTATAAATATTCAGAATTTTTTCTTCTTGAGCCCGGGCTGCAGAAAGTGTCATTGCTGTTACTGCGGTGGCGGCAATGATGCTCATCACGCTGCGTGAGAACTGTTTTTTTAATCTCAATATCTTGATTGAATCCGTCATTTTTATCCCCTGTCGTATTAGATTGAAATTTGTACCTTGACGCTCGTTTTTGGTGTAACTGCCTTTTCAGTGACTTTACTTACTTGACTCAATTCTGCAGGTTGCCTGGCATGGACTTGCGCAATAACGACATCCATCAGCAGCACATACACGTCTACGGATATACATAAGCAATAACTATACCCATCCACGTTGTTTCAAATCCGCCAGAGTCTGGTCCAGGCACAAGCGGATCAGGGCGATCATTTCATCAATTTGCACCACGCTCATGCACAGAGGTGGCGCAATGATCATCCGGTCACCAACGGCGCGCATAATCATGCCGTTGCCGAACATATAGCCGCGACAAATCATTCCAACATTTTGCTCCGGAGTGAATAAAACACAATCATGCACTACATTGGACTTTTCCTTCACCAGATTGAGACCCGCCATGAAACCGCAACTGTCTACATAACCGACCAGGGGATGCGCCGCGAGGCTGGCGAACTGTTGCTTTAAATAGGGACCGGTTTCGCTGGCAACTTTTTTGACCAGTTTCTCCTGCTCGATAATGCGGATATTTTCCAGTGCCGCAGCGCAGGCGACCGGATGTCCGGAATACGTAAAGCCATGGTTGAAGTCACCACCTTTATCAATGAGGACATTGGCGACGCGGTCTCCGACCATCACGCCGCCCAGAGGCAAATACCCGGAAGTGACGCCCTTGGCAAAGGTCATTAAGTCTGGCTTGATGCCCATCAGTTCAGAGCCAAACCAGGCACCAAGCCGGCCGAAGCCGCAAATAACCTCATCGGCAATGAGCAAGATGCCGTATTTATCACAAATACGCTGAATTTCTGGCCAGTAAGTCGCAGGGGGAATGATGACGCCTCCCGCGCCCTGTACCGGTTCGCCGATAAATGCCGCGACTTTTTCAGCCCCGACTGCGAGAATTTTCTCTTCCAGCCAGGAGGCGGCCTCGATACCAAACTCCGCTTCGGTCTTGCCGCGGCCGCTCTCAAAATAACTAGGCTGCCCGATGTGTTCAATGCCAGGAATTGGCAGGCCGCCCTGGGCGTGCATACCCTCCATACCGCCCAGCGAAGCGCCAGCCACAGTGCTGCCATGGTAAGCATTGTGGCGGCTAATGATGACATGGCGCTCCTTGTAGCCGAGTAAATCCCAGTAACGGCGCACCATGCGCAAGTTGGTATCGTTGCCTTCCGAGCCTGAGCCGGTAAAGAAGACGTGGTTAAACTGCGGTGGAGAGATCTCGACCAGTTTGGCGGCGAGTTCGACGGCAGGTACGTTGGTGGTATTAAAAAAGCTGTTGTAAAACGGCAAGATCTCCATCTGCTTATAGACGGCCTCTGAAATACTGGTCCGGCCGTAACCAACGTTGACGCACCACAAGCCGGACATGCCATCGAGTATCTTCTTGCCTTCAGAGTCCCACAGGTAAATACCTTCTCCCCTGACCATCACGCGCGCACCTTGCTCGTTCAATTGCTTGAAGTCGGTGAACGGATGCAGGTAATGTGCCGAATCAAGTTTTTGTATCGCCCTGGTATCAAAAACTGGCGTCTTTGCGGCAATCTGCCTGACGCCGGCGACGAGGGAAATGCTGGGTTTCAGGGAGTCGGAGTACATGTCTGTCCTAAGTGCAGTCTGAGATCGATACGCGCCGGTCATCAAAAGCTGAATTTTGAAAGTGATTTTTAAATGTCATCTTTAAAAAATCGTTTAATCATTGATCACCAACGCGCTTTGTTTCACATTTTGTTTCACTCTTTATTTCACGCTTTATTTTATGTTTATCTACACGTGCAGCAGCAAATGTTCGC
>CANIFC010000044.1 GCA_947466695.1 Oxalobacteraceae bacterium
ATTCTTCTGCGATCATTCATTACGTTGTGGAGCAGAGCGTGTGTTGTAAATCTGCAATTTAATTAACTTTATCAGGAGTTTAAAATGGGCATCTATGCAACAGACCTGCAAAAATTATACGTCGCTTACTTTAACCGTCCAGCAGACCCTGTAGGCCTGGCATACTGGGAAACGATCGTTGAAAATGGCGGCGCAGCTAATTCTGCTGCAACATTGGTAGCAGTCAGCAAGAGTTTTGCAGCATCTTCAGAATACACAGCAGCTTTCGCTGGTTTGGACAATAATCGCGTTATTACTCAAGTTTACCAAAACTTATTCAGCCGCGTACCTGATGAAGGTGGTTTGACTTTCTGGAGCCTGCGCTTGGCATTGGGCGATTTGACAATCGCGCAAATCGTTCTCGCTATCAGCGACAGCGCTGTTACCTCTGGCAACTCAGATGGCGTTACTTTCACCAACAAAGTCACTGCTGCCAGTGCATTCACTACATCGGTAGATACAACAACAGAAATCCTTGGCTACAGCGGTTCGGCTGCCTTGGCTTTGGCTAAAGCCTTCATCTCTGGCGTTACTGACGCAGCGACACTGGCAGCAGCAATTGAGCCAGCAGCATTGGCTGCAACAGTATTGGCAGTGACTGACGCAGGTAATGTTGTTCCTGGTCAGACTTTCACGCTCACTGCAGGTATCGATACAGTTCCTGGCACTGCAGGTAACGACACAATCAACGGGGTGGTCGGCAGTTCGTTGTCTGGTCTTGATAACATCGACGGGGGTGCAGGTACCGATACACTAAATGTCACTGACACAGCACTGATTGCTATTCCTGCAAGCGCTATAGTGAAAAATGTTGAGACAGCAAACTTGACTTCTGCTTCGACAGTGTCGGGTAACGTTTCTGGTTGGACAAATCTGACTAAATTAAATATTTCTGAATCAGGCGGAACTGCTGCAGGCATTACTGCCGCTGCAACGACAGCCGTAAATCTGGTTGATTCGGCGCAAGCTGCTGGCATTATTACGGTTAATGGCGGTTCTACAGTTTCAGTGACGGCCACTGGTTCAACAACAGGTAGTATTACAGCGTCTGGTGCAGCTGGCGCAGTCACCGTAAGCAACACATCTGCTGGTAATGTATCTATGGGTGCAATCAATGTTACTGGCGGTACAACAGTAAGCATTACACAAGCAGCGACTAACGCAGTGAACACAACCGCGACTATGGGTACTATTGCAGTGACTGGTACTGCAGCAACGACAGCAGTGACTGTCAGCAATGCTAAAGCAGCTACTGCTTCAGCAACTGTTGCTGGTATCAATACTAATTCAGTCAGCATCAGTGACGTGAACGCTGGTAGCGCAACTGACGCTGGTACTATCACTTCAGTAACAGTCAGCGGTTACTCAACATTAGGTATTGTAGACAATGCATTGACTACATTGAGCGTGGCTAATGGTTCAGGTAACATCATTATCAACAATAGCGGCCTGACAACTGCAACTAACAAAACTTTGGCGTTGACAATCAATGGTCAAACCGGCGGTACTCTCGATGATGCTGATATCTACACCACATTGAACGTCACGACAGCGACAGCAGCCTCGACTCTGGCTAACCTCACTTTCGGCGGATTAACAGCGTTGACAGTGGCTGGTACGAAAGGCTTGACGCTGACCAGCGCTGCTGGTTTGTCCGCATTGAAAACAGTGACAGTCAGCGGCGCAGCCGGTATTACAGCGGACTTGTCTGGTGCAACGGTGACTGCCGTTGATACCAGCGCAAGCACTGGCACTAGTACGGTGACGGTCGACGCTACTAAAGCAACTTTTACTGGCGGAGCTGGTGTTGATTTTGTTACTACTTCTTTAGCTGCTCCAACAAAAGCGATTTCGCTGGGCGCTGGCTTAGACCAATTGACTTTGGCTGGCGGTACTACAGTAGTAACTGGTGCCATTGATGGTGGTGCTGATACAGATACATTGTCGATGGCTGCTGCAGATGCGGCAACTGCTTCAGGAAGTGCCACTTTTGCTACTAAAGTCACTGGTTTTGAACACTTGACATTGTCCGGCGCAACCAATCAAACGGTTGATGTCGCAGCGTTGGGTAACTTCAACTATGTGACTACTGCCGGTGGTAATGGTTTAACACTGAATAACATGACTTCTGGCGGCACACTGGCATTGACTGGTGCAGGCACTGCATACACCATTGCTAACACTGCTTTCACTCCTATCGGTGCAACAAGTGATGTCATCAATGTTTCATTGACAGATGGTTCCGGTGCGGGTGTTTTGTTTGCATCAACTGGCTTGACTGCTGCCGGTGTAGAAACATTTGCAATCACTACAGCAGATACTCAGGCAACGCCTACTGGTACATTTAACGAGAGTCTGACATTATTGGGCAACACTGCTACGACCGTTACTGCTGCCGGTAACGCTGGCCTGGCATTGACAGCCGCCAGTACAGCGTTGACTTCTGTTGATGCAAGCGGTATTACACTCGGTGGCTTCGCATTCACTTCTGGTGTATTGGCTGCAGCGGCAACGATCAAAGGTAGCGCTACAGGTACTAACATTGTTGATGCCTCTCTTGCAACTAAAGCGGTGACATACACTGGCGGTACTGGCGTCGATACATTAACCATCACTAATGGCCAAGCAAACGTCATCACTCTGGGTAACGGCGTGAACACTGTTACTGCTGCTGCCGGTAACAACACGATTACTGGCGGTACTGGTGTGGATACAGTGACTGTTGGCGGCGGTGTGAATACAATCACTACCGGTACTGGCGCTGATATCGTTACTTTCAATGCTGTTACTGCTAGCGGTAATACCTACAGCACCGTTACAGATGCACATGTTGGAGGGACGATTGTATTTGCCGATTCAGGTCAAACATCTGGTACGTCTACTTTTGTTACGGCAAATGCAGGCGCTTTGTTGAATCCCGGTACCGCTGTATTCCAGGATTACCTGGACGCTGCTGCTGCTAGTGCTGCTGCTGGTACAAACTCCGTAATTTCCTGGTTCACCTTTGGTGGTAACACTTATGTTGTAGAAGACAACAGCGACGGTGTAACTTTCCAAAACGGTGTTGATTCCATTGTTAAGTTGACCGGTACTTTTGATTTGAGCACTGCTACATTCACTGCCGTTCCAATAACTTCTACTGCATTGACGTTGGCTTAATCGGACAGAGAAAATAGGGTAGAGAAAATAGGGGACGAGAGAAAATAGGGGACAGACCACGATTAATCGTCCAATTCCCCTAGTTCTTAGACCGATGGTGCAACAATCCAAAAACTCCATTGCTCGCGAGAGTAACGGGGTTTTTGTTTGGTCTGCGCTGGCGAGCACTGCAACCCGCTGTTGAAGTAGATCACGTTGTTGACAATGATTCGCAAAAATCACGATTCGGCATCGTCGCCCAGTGCTTTACGCGGCTTTGGTGGCCTTCCCGCCTTACCACGCGACACGTATCGGCATAAAGTCTGCTCGATTTCAGCAATGAAACGTGTATTTCCCAGGGTAAAATTGTCGTTCGTCGCCTCGCGCAACTGGTCGGCTAAGCCCGGCTCCATGGCGAAGCGAAACGGTTCGTGGTACGCCGCTTCCCGGGCGGCATTGTCCAGCGCAAGCGCCAGATACCGCTGATGTGCGTATGCACCGCTTTTTCTTCACCTTGCGCAATGGCGCTCCATAGAGAGAATGACGGCGTACTGATCTTTGAAAATGTAATTCATGCAAAAACGCACATGGACTCTTGAGTTTTCGTACATTATTTAGAGGAGGGTACGTGCATTGGCAAAAGTTGGCGGCCGTAGCGATTTTTTCATTACCCTGATCAATGAAATTGGTGTGAAGCCGGAACTTTAAAGTGCTCATTACAGCCATAAATTTTAATTTAAATCATTTTGACAGTGAACTGAGGAAGACACCGATGGCTGACTGGACCGCTGGTTATGTTGCCGATATTGGCTACACGTTTGGGTATTATGCAGAATTAAATCCACTGAGACTGCAGCTGGCTTTCTTGAATGCCGGTTTGGTCGCGCCAGAGCGGGGTAGCGCTTGCGAGTTAGGATTTGGTCAGGGAGTGAGTGCGAACCTGCATGCTGCCGCTTCCGTTACCCAATGGTTCGGTACCGATTTTAATCCTTCGCAGGCCGGTTTTGCCCAAGAGCTGGCATCGGTCTCTGGTGCCGGTGCTAAATTGTTTGACGCGTCTTTTGATGAATTTTGCTCTCGAACGGATCTCCCTGATTTCGATTACATTGGTCTGCACGGTATCTGGAGTTGGATCTCTGATGAAAACCGTGCTGTTATTACCGATTTCATTCGTCGAAAGCTCAAGGTCGGTGGTGTGGTTTACATTAGTTACAATACTCAGCCGGGTTGGGCCTCAACGGTACCCTTGCGCGACTTACTTAACTCGCATGTCGAGATAATGGGCTCATCAGGTGAAGGGATTGTCAGTAGTATCGATGGTGCTATCGATTTTGCAGAACGATTGCTGGCGACCAATCCCGCCTACGCGATTGCCAACCCTCAGGTCGCAGAACGGATCAAGGCGATTAAAGGACAGGATAGAAGCTACGTTGCGCACGAATATTTCAATCGCGATTGGCTTCCAATGTCTTTTTCGCAGATGGCCGAGTGGCTGACAAGTGCGAAGTTAACTTATGCGTGTTCTGCCAATTATTTTGATGCGATTGAGGCAGTGAACCTGACTTCTGATCAGCAAGCATTTTTGAAGCAAATTCCCGACGCAATGTTTCGTGAAACGATACGCGATTTTATGGTCAATCAGCCGTTCCGTAAAGACTATTGGGTACGGGGCCCGCGTAAGCTTAGTGCGCTTGAGCAAGCCGATGCGCTGCGAGAACACTGGGTGATCCTGGTCCAACAGCGTGCCGACATAACGCTCAAGGTGAAGGGTGCTTTAGGTGAAGTGACGATGCAGCAAGCGATTTACGACCCCATTCTTGATGTGCTGGCGGATCATCAGCCGAAGACACTTGGCCAAATTGAACAGGCAGTCAAGGATAAAGGCATTTCGTTCGGGCAAATTAAAGAGGCCGCATTATTGCTGAGCGGAACTGGTGCGTTACATTCAGTGCAGGAGAGCGATTTAACCGGGAAAACAAAAAATCAGACCGACAGGCTCAATACCTATCTGTGTAAAAAAGCACGTGGCAGTAATGAAAATAATTTTCTTGCCAGCCCTTTGACCGGCGGTGGTATTTCGGTAGGGCGTTTTCCGCAATTATTCTTGCTGGCATTGGTGGATGGTCAAAAACTGCCTGTCGATATGGCGATGCATGTCTGGCAGACGCTCGCTTTACAGGGGCATACCATCACTAAGAAGGGCAAGAAAATGGAAACGGCGGAAGAAAATATCGCTGAGTTGGTCTCAGTGGCCACCAACTTTTTGGAAAAACAATTACCCATTTTAAAAGCCTTAGAGATCATCTGAGGGACAGGGGGCTTCGACGATTAAACATGATCTATTCCCTCTATTAGTTTCCCTATTATGTCCCGCTACCAATGCGTATTTGTATCAGGCCGATGCAGGTGCTGATACAATTGTTAATGCTAATAAAATCGCACTGTCAGGCCGTCTTTGACGGCGTTGTACAAGGTGCGCTCGCTTCTGGCAATTTCACTGTAGCCTTATCTCCCCGGAGATAAGGCCCTCGCGCAGATGCGCGGTTGGTATAAACTACGTTAAATCCCATTGCTTACAAGGTAGTGGGGTTTTTACATTCAAAGGATTAACACTAATGACCATGATTACCATCGACGATAAAAACTACAACATTGATACCCTGTCCGATGACGCTAAAGCCCAACTGCAAAGTGTGCAATTTTGCGATGCTGAATTGCAACGTCTGTCCGCGCAAACCGCTGTGGCGCAAACGGCCCGTTCTGCTTACGCCAAGGCGCTGAAACTGGCGTTGCCTGCCACGGCTGACGAGACCATCAAGTTTAATTGAGTTAGCGGGCGAGAACGAACCAGGATAACCGGGTAAAGTTTTCTGCACTCAGAAACCTGAAGTCCTTGCTGAATGGGGGCTTCAGGTTAAAGCGTGAAGAAAATAGCGCCTAGACCATATAAAAAGCTCCTTGATGGAGCTTTTTTAATGTATAAAATTTCGTGGGAATGTGTATTTGGTTTTGTGTAAATAGTCGTCCTAGGTAACAAGAAAACATTTGCCGTCTTCATTGAATTACGATAAGCCCACACGCACGGTTTATGGGCTTCCTGGTGCAATAAAGCTTTGTCGCTCCTGATTTCTTGCTTTTTCAATGACAAGCTCAATTGTTCACCTCTACTGTCCACCTGTTTATGTGAGCCCATATGAAACCAGAGCCCTCTATCGCCCCGCTTTTGCTCGATGCGCTGCAACAAACGGTCGTTAATCCTACCTCCAGCCATCACTGGCATGCGCTACTGTCGCAATGTGATGGCTTGTGCGACCTTGCTGCGCAGCGCTTTGTTGAACAAAGTTTACTGGCGCAGGTGCCGAGAACCGGTGTGGAAGGTTTTTTGATGATGACCTTTCTGGCTCACCTGACGGATAATCTGGCGTATACCGAAGAAGCCGGCAAAATCGTTCAGGACATCAGGCCTTTTGATATGGACAGGCTGGCCGCTTTTGCTGTGTATGAATGGGGCCGCATTGTTGCCAGAGGGGGCGACCGGTCTGATTTTGTTGCTGCCATGTGCCGATGTCGTCTTCCAGAGGTCATGCAGTTGCAGGGGCAGCATGTCGCCGCCAATACCTCGGGCATTGTTAAGCCGCGTGTCATTAAGCAGATCCGCAAAATTGCCTTGGTGGTGTCTTACCTGTCCAATGCCGAACACACCCCGACCGCCCTGGCCTTTCAGCATGCACGCCTGTTGGTAAGCTTGGGCTTTGAAGTACAGGTATTTTCCAGTCAGGAATTACGCTTGCCGCATATGCCGCATTATTTAGGTAACAAAGGTGACCTTTTGACGCCAGCTCCGGATACCGCTGTGCTGCAGAAAATTATTCCTGAGGGTGTGACCGCCACCTTTAGTGATGAGCGGTTTTCGTTGCTCTACCGGGCGCGCGAGATCATTGAAAAAATAGCGGAGTTTGATCCGGATCTGGTGTTTTTTATCGGGCTCAATTCAGTCCTCATGACGACTCTGTATCAATCACGGCCGGTGCTGGGTTTGTGCGTGCATGCGGTTGCGCCGATGGCGCCGGTGGATGTCTGGCTTGCCGCTACGCCATCGCTGGCAAAACAGCGCAGCCAAGTCTGGGGTACCGCGATACCTGCTGCGTTGGCTAGTTACCACCCTTACCGTATCAGCCTAAAGCCGGTTCACACCGTTCTCGCGCGTGAAGATCTCAATGTCACTGCGGACCAGGTCTTGCTGGTGAGTGTGGGCAGCCGGCTAGGGACAGAAATATCTGGTGAGTGGGCCGCGCGGATGGCTGGATTGGTGCAGCAGCACCCGGCTGCCGTATGGGTGCTGGTAGGCGGGGGCGGCGTTTTACCCCCGGCATTGGCACAGCTGCCAGCTGAAAAAATACGCCTGTTACCCCATCATGCCGACGTGCGTAGTGTGTACCGTTGTTGCGATGTGTACGTTAACCCACCGCGTCTGGGTGGTGGATTTAGTGTGGCCGAAGCGATGGCGGAGAGTTTGCCCATCGTCGCCTTTGCCGATTCTGACGGCGGTAATAAGCTGGGGGATTATGCGGTAGAAACGATGGTCGGCTATGTTGATTTGCTAGGCGCGCTGCTTGACTCAGCCGCCTTGCGTCAACAGAACGGCGCGCTCATGCGCGCGCTGTTTTCTGCCACGCTTGACCTTGAGCGTTCAGCCAGTTCTTTGTTAGCTGCCTGCTATGCCACTCTGGCGTGCTACCACCAGCGCGTTGGCGTTGGTGTTGGTGGTGATGACAGCGATTAAGCAAAAATATTAACCGGCTAGCCTTAGCTTATGTGAGTAGTGATTTTTTGAATTTGGCAGGAATGCCGACCACAAGCACATTGGCGTCAATATCTGCAGTCACCACCGCACCGGCGCCGATAAAGGCGCTGTCACCCACCCGCAAACGCTCGATCAGTGTGGCGCCTATGCCTACCGTTACCCCCATTCCCAGGTAGGATAAACCACCGAGATTGCTGCCTGGCTGTATGCGAGAGAATGCGCCGATCTGGGTGTCGTGGCCTATTGTCACCCCACGGTTGACAAAGACATGTTCTGCAAGGTGCGCGCCAGGCCCGATGATGCTGTTGGCGCCAATGAAGACACCCTGACTGATCGTTGCAAGCGGAGACACATAAGCGCTTGGATGGATTAAGGTAGTGTAGCTTAATCCAAAACGTTGTTTTAATTCGTCCGCCAGGACTGACCGGGTTGGCGTGGTGGGCCCTAGCAAATAGATTTCATCCGGTTCCGGCTTGAAATCGTCCAACTGCTCTATCGTGGCATGCTGACCCAAGGCGTTGAGCTTCAAGATACGCGTCGCGAGTGGCAAATCACGCTCACCAGTTTCTTCAGGCAAGTGAATGACGACTTTGCTGACGTCAATGTGATTGGCTAGTGCGCAGTCAAACAGATCAGAAAGTATGTTGCTGCTACCAAAGATGACAAGTTTTTTAGGCATATTTTTTCCTAAATAGTTCTTAAGGCCAGCATGGTGCGTACTTCTTTGGATGTGGCAATGGGTCTGCCAAGTGCCGTCGCCTGAGCGGCCACGCGCTGTACCAATTGCGCATTGGTCGCCAGTTCAGTGCGTTGTTCGTCGAGCCATAAATTGTCTTCCAGGCCAACGCGTACGCCATCACCCATGACAACACCCAAGGCGTTGGCCCTGGTTTGAAAGCGACCAATGCCACCGAGTGACCAGAACGATTGTGCGGGTAAATCACTGATCATGGTACCAAGGTGCAAGAGCGTGGCTTGCGCGCTGGAGGGATTGCCGAGGATGATATTGAAATAATACGGCGCTTGGATCAGGCCTTTGGCGATGAGGACTTTGGCGAAATTGATCATGCCTAAATCGAAAATTTCTAACTCGGGGCGTATGCCTTTTTCACCCATGATGGTGGCAAGTTGCATGATGGTGTCGGGTGAGTTGACACTGGCATCGCTAGAAAAATTCATCGATCCCAAAGTCAGGCTGGCCATGTCGGGCTTGGCATCACCATCGAGATACAAGGTCGCAGCGCGTCGCGCGACGTCTGGCACCCGCCTTCCACTGGTTGTGGTGGTGATGACGACATCAGGCGATTGCTCGCGAATTTTATGAATGATGTCCGCAAAAATATGCGGATTATCAGAGGCACTGCCATCCTCTTCGCGCGCATGAATATGGACGATAGATACCCCTAAGGCGACGCATCGGGCGACATCTGCCGCAATTTCAGACGGTGATAGCGGAACATGGGGCGTTTGCTGGCGACTTGGCAGCATCCCTGTTGGTGCGAGGTTAATAATTAAGGGCATGGGGACCTCGACGACAAAGAGTGTTTACGTTTTTAATCGTACTAATTGCAATGCATGCGAAAACTTCGAACTATAAAAATTTATGTTAATCGTCAACGTTGATCTTTGAATTGCGTTTACGCACAGCAATGTAAAAAACAGGGTGGGTATTTAGCATAAGTAGTTCAAACAAAGCAGTTATAAATGGTTTTAAATCAGTTCATGATGCTGGTCGTAGCGCAAAAGAAATCACTTCCCGACCTGTCGGCACTCAAAGATTTCGAGAAGGATGCCTTGATTCTTTCGCTGTTCGCGCGCCCGGACGCCTGGACGCACTTGAATTTCTGGTTGACGAATCTGGTTTTCGTGTGGCGAGCAAATTGCATTGGCTGCATATTGCAGCCAGGGCAACGCACACCTCCTCCCGTGTGCATACCAAACGAGTAATCGAGGGGATAGCGGCACATAGCATTTTACCCAAATGCCTTAGCGTCTTGATCCATGATTGTTGAGTTCGGTATTGTAAAATAAACGTAAGCATCCAGCCCAGCCACCTTGCAATTGAGGTGGCTACTTCCCAGATTGTGCAAATGGCAGCAAGGAATCGATCTGGTTATTGGGACAGGTCGGTAATTTTTCCAGGGTTTCGGTCAGCCAGCGCAGGGGTTCGAGGCCGTTGAGCTTGGCGGTGGCCAGCAGGCTTTGGATGGCCGCGGCGCGGCGACCGGCGCGCTCCGAGCCCGCAAACAGCCAGTTTTTCTTGCCAATGGCGATGGGCCGGATCGCATTCTCGACCGGATTGTTATCGATTGGCAGCGTGCCCGAGTCAGCATAGCGGATCAGCGCCGGCCAGCGTTTTAAGGCATGATCGATCGCCTTGGCCGTGCCGCTGCCGTCGGCCACGGTGCAACGCGTTGTGATGAGCCAGTCGTGACAGTGGGTCAGCTGCGGTTTTGCCAGTTCCTGGCGCAGCCGCAGCCGCTCAACAGCGTTGCCGTCGCGCGCTTGTTGCTCAATGACATACAGTTGGGCGATCCGGCGCAGCGCCTGCGCCGCGACAGGACTGCCATTGGCCGCATGCAGGTCAAAGAATTTTCGGCGCACATGGGCCAGGCACGCCAATTCCGTGACGCCACCAGCGAACAAGGCTTTGTAACCGCTGTAATCGTCGACCATCAGATGACCGCACCAATCCCCCAGGAAGGTTTGCGCATGCACCCCGCCGCGTCCGCCCTGATAGTCGAACACGACGATCACAGGTCCTTCATCGAGACTATTGCTGCGATAGGCCCACAGATAGGCCCGCTTGGTCTTGCCTTTTCCGGGATCGAGTTGGCGCACCGGCGTTTCATCGGCATGCAAGACCGGGCGCAGCCGCAGCAACGTGCTCATGCGCTCAGCCAGCGGCTGCAGCGCCACACCAATCTTGCCGAGCCAATCGGCCGTCGTGGAAATGGGCAGCGGTACGTCCTGGCGCGCGCCGATCTGGCCGATCCGGTACAACGGAAGGTGATCGACGAACTTGCTGATCGCCAGCCAGGCCAGCAAGCCCGGGGCCGCCATGCCGCCATCGATGATGGCCGGCGGCACTGGCGCTGCCATCACCGTGGCGCAAGCGCGGCACGCGTATTGCGGCCGGATGTGGCGATGCACGAAGAAACGCGCCGGCTCGACGTCAAGTTGCTCGCTGATATCTTCGCGGATCTGAAGCAAGGTGCTGCCACACTGGCCGCATTGGCACGAATCGGGTCCACTTTATTTATTAACACAAAAAAAAAGGGTTAACATCGCTCAGAATATATCGCGATGCTACCCTTTTAATTGAATCGGCAAGCTGGACTGCCCAACTTGCCTGCCTTGATATCTTTGACCGCCTTGTCATGAAATACGAAGTACTCCTCGTCTGTTCTGCCGTCAGATAATGTGCATTATTTAATGAATGCATCCCTTGCAATATTTCCAATCTGATTGGTTGAGATTGAATCAATTGTACCGCCTATAATGCCGCTGGCAATCGGCACCATTTTCATTAAATTAAAAACCCCTTTGCTTCCATATTTTGTTATTAGTTTGAAACCAACTTTTTGATTTATTGCTGTAATAGTTTCACTGCTGATATTTTTGATAGCAGTTTTAGTAATTTTTGTTCCAATATTAATTCCAACATCTTTCACAATATCTGTGACAGCGCTCCCCGTAAGACAGGCATAAACTAATGTTTTAACACGATCATCTTTAATGTCGTGGCCACCCATGTGTGCAATCGCTGCGATCATACGAATTTGCACATACATAACGCTGGCGATATTTGCTGGAATTGCTATCGGTAGAGTGATTATGCCGCCAAGCCCCGTTATAAATCCGGAAGTCCCCGCTTTTGTAATCTGCCAGCGTATGAGTGAATTCACTTTATCTTCAGGTGAACCGTCTTGCTTCATATATTCTGAAGAAAGTTCACTCGCTGAATCTAAACCTGGAACACCGTTAATTGCTTTGTCATAGGCCCAATCCAAAACCTGCATAACTTTGCTTTCAGTCAGTTCATTTCCCATATTTACCTAAAAAAAATAAGAATTAATTATTGCTTTTAAAAACTTTTAAAATAAGCGCCTACATTTTTTATGTGACATTTCGCGAAAGAGATATTAAGAAAATTATTCGTTGAACGTATGCTCACACTCAAGGCACTTAAAATTATCCAGAACATTATCATCGACTACTTTCCCCGCTGCCGCACCTGCCGCAGCACCAATCGCGCCAGCACCTAAACCAGCAACGATCGCTCCGGCGATTGCGCCGATACTCGCTCCCGCAATAAGACCAACGGGACCAGCAAACGCACCGACCATAGCACCCGCCTCCCCACCTGCAGCCGCCCCTGCCAAGGCTCCCGTATAGCCTACAATGACCCCACCAGCCCCGCCAACTGTAGCGCCAACTCGTTTTCCGTAGTTCCTAACATCAATTTTTGTAGATTGACACTTTGGGCAAAAATTAGCCATGGCTATTTCCTTTACTAATAATTAGTACATATACATCGCAAAAATAAATAGCAAAATCCGCTAGCTACTTGTAACTGATAACACTTTTTTGATTTGGCATCATTCGGAGGATCAGAATATGGATTGTAAAGAGAACAATTAAGGAATCAATAATAACAGCGTAATTCCCTCAGGAAACTAAATTCCCTATAAATAAAAATTTGTTTCCCTGCCTATACACACAATATCGATTTCCGACTCAAAGTTTTTACTCAATTTTTATGTCGAAAGATCCGAAATAATCTGGAAGGGTTCGACACCAATGTTTCAAGGCGGCTTTGTTGTTGCCGGTCAAATTCCACTCCACTACAACGTCCACAGCAATGCGGGGCAATCATGACATCGCTGCGTTGTAGCGCGACATCCGTCCAACCGCAGGCTTTGCAGGTGGATATCAACATCGGTTTTTTTGGTTTGATTGGCATGATTTTTTTGTAAATCTCTACACTTCAGATTTACTCTTTTTTACCCAGCTGATGTAACCACTTAATGCCGCAGTAGTGACTATGCCTGCGACGAAGGCAATCGTGAAAGCTGCCAGGCTTTCTAGTGGTGAGGTGTTGTTACCCATGATCATATCCTTAGAGAGAAATTGAATAGTTAAAAACTGACTCTGCCAATTGTTTGAGAAAATACAAACGGCTTTTTGTGGCATTACGAAGATAGTAAAAGTTACTCACGACAAACTGTGTCGCACTAAGAAAATGTTTTTCTCAAGACGTCTTTGGTGTCTATGTATAGTTTCGTTAGATGTATTTCTTGCCCATGCACGTGACCATCTCTAACATTTCTTTCTCAATTTTGCAAAGTCTAGCACTTCGACTTGATCGCCAAACGCGAGTAACCACCAGTAAATTTCCAGTGTGTCTTTTACCGTTGCCGTCAACTTGTCGCTGCCGCCTTCCTGACCCCGCAATTGTTGATCTGTAAGCCATCTATAAACCCCAGACTGTTCACCCGATGCTGAATCCTTCATGCTTCATATTTCAATACTGAGCGGGAGTGGATATGAAGCAGGGAATGGAATTTTGGGTGGGCACGTGGCCGCTGCTGCGCTTGATGGCGGGTTGGTGAAGGCATATGCCAGGCGTCACGGGATCTCCGCAGATGCCTTGTATTATTGGCGCAATGAAGACAAGACGAAACCGGCTTTATCCTCAGTGAAGCCATCCGCTCAATTTGTGGCCGTGCTAATCGCGCCCAGGCCCGATGGGATCTGCACATCACACTTATGAATACTACACAACGCCCCTTGATAATGCAACGCTGGCAAGTGCTGCAATACGATTTAATGCCGGAATTGAGACAGCAATGCGGTGCGCTTACGCCAAAACTGGAAAAGCTGGTACACATCCTGGACTGGGTGCGGATCGAAGAATGGTCGATGCAGACGTGGTTGGGAATCGGTCGCAAGCCCCATGAGCGCAGCGCGCTGGCCAATGCCTTCATTGCCAAAGCGGTGCTGGGACTGGCCACGACCAGGGCCTTGATCGAGCGCCTCACGATGGATCGTGCGTTGAAACGGCTATGCGGGTTCTCGCTGTGGAAGCAGGTACCGAACGAAGCGACATTCTCGCGCGCCTTTGCCGAATTTGCAGAGGCGAAATTGGCTGAGCACGTGCATGAAGCGTTGGTCAAGAATTACTTGGGCGATACACTCATTGGCCATATCAGCCGCGATGGCACGGCGATCGAGGCGAGAGAGAAACCGGCAAAAAAATTGCCGCTGGCCACA